>PMHH01000026.1 GCA_003156595.1 Acidimicrobiaceae bacterium | reverse complement strand
GCCGGCGGGGGCCGGCGGGTGGCTAACATCGCCGGCGTGGATCAGTACCTCCCGATCGTGCTGTTGCTGGCCGTGGTGGCGGGCTTCGCCGGCCTCTCAGTGGTGGGCTCGCGGACGCTCGCCCCGAAACGCCCGACGGGAGCCAAGGAAGGGGCGTACGAGTCAGGTATCGCGCCCCGGTACGAGCCCGCTGCTCGCTTCCCGGTGCGCTTCTACCTGGTCNNGCCCAATCGTGAGCCGCCGCAACGCTTTCCAGTGCGCTTCTATCTCGTTTCGATGATCTTCATCATCTTCGATATCGAGATCATCTTCCTCTACCCCTGGGCGGTGATGTACCACCAACTCTCGACCTTTGGCCTGGCTGAGATGGCGACGTTCGCGGGAGTGGTTTTCATCGCCTTCGCCTACCTGGTCTCCAACGGGGCCCTCGACTGGGGCCCCGCACCGCGCCGTGGCGTTCACGCCTCGGCAGACCTGTCGCGCACCACAACCTCTACCGTGCTGCGGGTGCCGCGGCCCGAAGAGCTGTACCAGGGGACCGACCCGAGACCGCTCGACGGCGAGGTCGACGAGACGGGTGACTCGGAGCATCAGGTCGTGGAGCCCGCCTGAGCGCCCGCCGCAAAGCAACTTCTGCGGAAGAGGCGGCGGCGGGCCGGACCAGTTGGCACGCCGGACCGTGATGGTCCTACCGTGCGAAGCAGAAGGAGGAACACGTCGATGGGCCTGGAGAACCTCCAGCACAACTTCTTGACCGGGACGCTCGAGGGCTTTGTCAAGTGGGCGCGCGCCTCGAGTTCGTGGGCGGCCAACTTCGGCCTGGCCTGCTGCGCGATGGAAATGATGGCTACCGGCGCCGCCAACTTCGATTTGGCTCGCTTCGGGATGGAGGTGTTCCGGGCGTCCCCCCGCCAGGCGGATGTGATGATCGTGGCTGGGCGGGTCAGCCAGAAGATGGCACCGGTGCTGCGCCAGGTCTACGACCAGATGATGGAGCCCAAGTGGGTCATCTCGATGGGTGTGTGCGCCAGCACGGGCGGGATGTTCAACAACTACGCCATCGTTCAGGGCGTCGATCAAATCGTCCCGGTCGACGTGTATGCGCCGGGGTGTCCTCCAGGGCCCGAGACGCTCATCCACGCCATCCTTACCCTGCACCAAAAGATCCGGATCGGGGAGATCACCCGCCGCACCGCCACCGGGACGGGGGCCGGGATCCATCTCGACCCGTCCACCCGACGCGAGCCCCTGCGGCTGCCGGCCCGATGAGCGAGGTCGCTCAGGCTGAGGTTGCACCGGCTGAGGTCGCACCGGCCGAGGACCCTACGACCCTGCACGGCTGCCCGCTCGACGCTCGCCCCGGCGCGGTAGTCGTGCACTGCAACCGGGACGACTACCTGCCATTGATGACCGCCCTCAAGGACGACGGCTATGAGCTGCCGGTAGGTGTGACGGGCGTGGACTACCTCACCCACCCGGGGCGGGACTTGCCGGCGGCGATCATTCCCGAACGCTTCGAGGTGGTCGTCGAGCTGTTGTCGCTCGAGCACCGCCGGCGGATCCGGGTCCGCTGTCAGATCCCCGCGGAGGATCCGGCCACCCCGACGCTTTTCGACCTGTGGCCGGGCACCGAGGCCCACGAGCGGGAGACGTACGACATGTTCGGGATCCGTTTTGATGGCCACCCCGACCTGTCCCGGATACTGATGCCGGAGGATTGGGAGGGTCACCCGCTGCGCAAGGATTACGACACCGGCCACATCCCGGTCCAGTTCAAAGAGGCCCCCAAGTGACCACCACGGATCGGCCGGACGCGGCGGAGTCGGCCGAGCCCAAGGGGGCCACCGAACCCAACGGACCCAACGGGCCCAGCGAGCTGGCCGAGGCCCGCAAGGTGACGCTGCTCGACCGCATCCTGGGCCGTGTCCCCTCTGCCGACTCCGAGCTCACCCAGATCCTCGAGACCAAGACGGACGAGGGCAGCCAGGAGATGATGCCCCGGGCTCGGACCAGCACCCGGGAGCTCAGCCGGGAATCCGGATCGGTGCTGCGCCTACCCGAGGGGGTCCGGCTCGACCGGTCCGATATCGACGTGGACATCCCCGAGGACGAGACGATGATCCTCAACCTGGGGCCGTCACATCCGTCCACCCATGGAGTCCTGCGGGTCATGGTCGAACTGGACGGCGAAACGGTGCTGCGCTCCAAACCGGTGGTGGGCTACCTGCACACCGGGATGGAGAAGACGGCGGAGGAGCTCATGTACCACCAGGGTGGCACCAACGTCACCCGCATGGACTACCTGTCCCCGTTCTTCAACGAACTGGGCTTCTGTCTCAGCGTCGAGCAGTTGTTGGATATCGAGATCCCGCCGCGAGCGACCTGGATCCGTATGCTCATGTGCGAGCTCAACCGGATCAGCTCCCACTTCCTGTGGTTGGCCACCAACAGCTCCGACCTCGGGGCCATCAACATGTTGGTGTACGGGTGGCGGGATCGGGAGATGGTCCTGGCCTTCTTCGAGAAGGTCACGGGCCTGCGGATGAATCACAACTACTTCCGTCCCGGCGGGGTAGCCGCCGACCTGCCTGACGGGTGGCACGACGACGTGCTGGCGCTGTGCGAAGCCATCCCTCGCCGCATGGACGAGTACGACAACCTGCTCACCGGCCAGCCGATCCTCCAGAACCGGCTCAAGGGAGTGGGTCCCCTCGACGCGGCCACCGCCATCGGGCTCGGGGTAACCGGGCCGCTGCTGCGTTCCACCGGGGTGGCGTGGGACCTGCGCCGGGACCAGTCCTACCTGGCGTATGACGACGTGGACTTTGACGTGATCGTAGGCACCGAAGGTGACTGCTGGGACCGTTACGCCATTCGTTTCAACGAGATCCGAGAGTCGGTCAGGATCGTCAGGCAGATCATCGACCGTATGCCGAGCGGGGACTTCCGGACCCAGGACAAGAAGGTCACTCCGCCGCCGCGCAACCGTATCGACGAGTCGATGGAAGCCCTGATTCACCATTTCAAGCTGTACACCGAGGGCTTCCGCGTACCCCCTGGCGATGCCTACGTCCCGATCGAGAGCCCTCGCGGCGAGAGCGGCTGTTACATCGTCTCGGATGGCACCGCCCGGCCTTATCGGATGCACATGCGGGCCGCCAGCTTCGCCAACCTGCAGGCTATGGCGCCGCTGGCTCGAGGTGCCCTCATTGCCGACACCATCGCCATCGTCTCGACCATCGATCCGGTGCTCGGGGACGTCGATCGGTGAGCGTCGGTCCGAGAGCTTCTTTGCCGAAGTTGTTTCGTGGCGGGCAAGTAGGCAAGGATCGAGCGTGGCTCGGCTGACCCCGGACAATCAGCAGCGGGCGCGCGAGCTCATCGCGCTCTACCCGCACTCGCGGTCCGCACTGATTCCCATCCTGCACCTGCTCCAGGGGCAGGACGGCTACCTCAGCGAGGATGGCATGGGCGACGTGGCCGAGTTGCTCGGCTTGACCGCGGCGGAAGTCCGGGGGACCGCGACCTTCTACGACATGTTCCACCTCGAGCCGGTGGGCCGATATGTGGTGGCGGTGTGCACCAACATCGCCTGCATGCTCCAGGGCGCCTATCGGCTGCTCGAACACGCCGAGGAGCGCCTCGGAGTGGCGCCGGGAGGCACCACCGGGGATGGTCTTTTTACCCTGGAAGACGCCGAGTGCCTGGCCCTGTGCGGCAACGCTCCCTGCCTCACGGTCAACTGGCGGTTCTTCGGTGACGTCGACCTGGGGCGCTTCGACACCCTGGTTGAGGACCTGCGGGCCGGGCGCCTCGACGACGAAGTACCTCCCCACGGCACGCTCAGTCGGGTCCAGCGGGCCACGGGCCTCCAGGCGGGTGGCGAAGGCGCGGCCGGGGCCGCGTCGGAAGGAGTGCCCGCCGCGCTCCCTACTCACCTCGACCTCGACACCCGCCGCACTACCGCCGCGGTTGCATCCATGGATGCCGGGCATCTCGAGGGCGGCACGTGACGGTCACCGACGCACCCCGGATCATCAGCGCCCGCCTGGGAAAGCCCCGGTCCTGGACCCTGGAGACCTATCTTGCCGACGGCGGCTATCGCGGGCTGCGCGCCGCCCTGGCCATGACCCCGCAACAGATCCACGACCATGTCAACGTGGCCAATATCCTCGGACGTGGCGGCGCCGGGTTCGAGGCCGGTCGCAAGTGGGGCATGCTCCGCAAGGCCGAGCCCCTCTACCTGACCATAAATGGTGATGAGAGCGAGCCGGCCACCTTCAAGGACCACGCCCTCATCGAGGGCGATCCTCACCAGCTGATCGAAGGGTCGCTCATCTGCGCCTACGCCATCGGGGCTGATCAGGTCTTCATCTACACCCGGGGGGAGTTTCCCCTCGCCATCGAGCGCCTCGAGGCGGCCCTCAACGAGGCCTACGCCTACGGCGCCGTAGGGCGCAACATCTTCGGGAGCGAGTTCTCCATTGACATCGTGGTCCACCCCGGTGCCGGCGCGTACATCTGTGGCGAGGAAACGGCGATGCTCGAAAGCCTGGAGGGCAAGCGAGGATATCCCCGCATCAAGCCGCCCCATTTTCCCGCTGCCATCGGTTTGTACGGCGCGCCCACCATCGTCAACAACGTCGAAACGGTCTCCAACCTGCCGTGGGTGGTGCTCAACGGCGGCGAGGCCTTTGCGGCGCTGGGTGAGGGTCGTTCCAAGGGGACGAAGCTGATCGCGCTGGCCGGCCACGTCAAGCGACCGGGCAACTACGAGTTGGAATGGGCCAAGGTCAGCTTCCGCGACCTCATGTACGACCCTCGCTTGGGCGGCGGTATCCGGGATGACAACGAGCTGAAGGCGTTCATCCCTGGAGGGGTGTCATCGCCGTGGTTGGGGCCCGAGCATCTCGACGTGCTGCTGGCTAACGACGCCATCGCGGCCGTGGGGTCCATGGCCGGCTCGGGTTCGGTGATCCCCATGGACCACACCACCTGCACGGTGCGGGTGGCGTGGCGCATCGTGCGCTTCTTCCACCGGGAGTCGTGTGGTCAGTGCACGCCCTGCCGGGAGGGGAGCGGCTGGCTGGAGAAGATCCTCGAGCGCATCGAGAACGGCCAGGGTCGCGAGTCCGACCTCGACCTGCTCATGGACATATGCGACAACATCTCGCCCGGCGTGACGTGGCCCCCCGCCCAGACCACTATTTGTGTGCTCGGGCCGTCGATGCCCCCGGCGGTGGCGGCCGGGATCCGCACGTTCCGAGACGAATACCTGGCGCACATCCGCGAGGGCCGCTGTCCGTTGCCACCCGACCGCCTGCCCCGAAAGCTGGCCCATGTCTGATCCCTCCGAACCGACCGAGCCGACCGGTCAGCCGCCCTCTCAACCGGAGGGCTCCGAGCCCTTGCCTCGCAAGGCGACTGGACCCAAGAAGGCGCCTGGAGCCCGGAAGCGGACCGGCCGGGGGGCGGCTGTGCCGACCGAACCGGCGGGCGCGTCGGCCGAACCGCCCCCGCCGTCCGCGGCGCAGGGACCGGCCCCCAAGAAGCGAACCCGTCGGGGCAAGGCCGCGTCCGTCGAACCGGCCCCGGCCCCGGCCGAACCAGCGGCCGCGTCCGTCGAACCGGCGCCGGCGCCGGTCGAACCGGCGGCTGTGTCCATCCAACCGCCGCCGGCCCCGGTCGAACCGGCGGTCGCGGCCGTCCAACCGCCGCCGGCACCGGCCGAACCGGCGGTCGTGAGAGTCCAACCGGCGCCGGCCCCCGCCGCACCGGCGCCGGCGCCCGCCGCACCGGCTCCCGTCTCGGTCCGGCTGGTCCCTCGCCCCCTCGTGACCGAGAGCGCGGTTGGCACCGCCCCTCTGGCTCCGTCCCACGAGGGCGGGCCTGTCACGATCACCATCGACGGCCACCAGATCCAAGCCCAGGCCGGCCAGTGGATCATCCAGGCCGCCGACGATGCCGGCGTCTACATCCCCCGCTTTTGCTACCACCCCCGGATGAAGCCTGTCGGCATGTGCCGTATGTGCCTGGTGGAGGTCAAAGGACCACGCGGGTCGTCGCTCATGCCGGCCTGCTACAACCCCGTTGCCGAGGGGATGGAGATCCACACGGCCAGCCCCATGGCCAAGAAAGCCCAGGAGGGTGTGCTCGAGTTCCTCCTCGTCAACCACCCCCTCGACTGCCCCGTCTGCGATAAGGGCGGCGAGTGCCCGCTCCAGGACCAGACCCTCGCCTACGGGCCCGGCGAGAGTCGCTTCGTCGAGGAGAAACGCCACTGGGAGAAGCCGCTCCCGATCTCCGACCTGGTGTACCTCGACCGCGAGCGCTGCATCCAATGCGGGCGCTGCGTGCGCTTCGCGGACGAGGTGGCCGGCGACGCCCTCATCGATTTCGCCGAGCGGGGCGACGAGACCGAAGTCGCCACGTTCCCCGGCGACCCCTATTCGTCGTACTTCAGCGGCAACGTGGTGCAGATCTGCCCGGTTGGCGCCCTTACTGCCAAGCCCTACCGCTTTAAGGCCCGACCGTGGGACCTGGAGCAGGTGGAGAGCACGTGTACGACGTGCTCGGTCGGTTGTCGGGTGGCCGTGCAATCCAGCTCCGGGGAACTGACCAGGCTCATCGGCGTCGACTCCGACCCAGTCAACTGGGGCTGGCTGTGCGACAAGGGCCGGTTCGCCTTCGCATCGGCAGGTAGCTCGCAACGGGTGTCGGTGCCCCTCGTCCGGCGCGGTGACGAACTGGTCGAGACCAGTTGGGGGGAGGCTCTGGCCGTCGCCGCCAAGGGCCTGGCCGCAGCCAAGGCCGACGGCGGCGGAGCGGCGCTGGCGGTGATCGGCGGGGCGCGCCTGCCCAACGAGGACGCCTACGCCTGGGCCAAAGCGGCCCGCGTGGCGCTTGGCACCGACAACATCGACGCCCAGCTCGGCGACGGCCTCCCCGCCACCACCATCCTCGGCTTGCCCCGGGCCACCATCGACCAAGCGGCCGCGGCGCCGCTGGTCATCACCCTCGGACCTGACATCAAGGACGAGGTCCCCGTGCTGTACCTGCGCCTCCGCGACGGCGTGCGTGAGCGCGGCACCCAGATCGTCGAACTGACTCCGGCCCCGACCGGACTGTCCCCCTACGCCGCCGAGACCGTCGTCTACCGACCCGGTGAGGCGGCCGCCCTGGCCGCGGCCGTGGTCGGCACGGCCCCCATAACCGGCGACGTGGCTGGCGTATCCCCCGACACCATCGAGGTGGTGCGCGCCCACATCTCCAGAGCACGGGAAATGAGCGCCCCCGGCGCGCCCTCGTTGGTCGTGATCCTGGGGCGTCCGTCGTTGGCCGAGCCCGAGGAGCAGGTGGCGGCTGCGGCCCGGATACTGGCCGATCTGCCCGGCGTGGCCTTCCTGTCAGTCCTGCGGCGGAGCAACGTTCACGGCGCCCTGGACCTAGGTCTGGCGGCCGGCGTCCTGCCGGGGCGCGTGGGTCTCGAGGCTGGTCGAGCCTGGTTCGAGCATCAGTGGGGCGCCGCCCTGCCGGCCGGTCCCGGTCTCACCACGGCGGGGATAATGGACGCGGCCAGTCGGGGCCGGATCGGAGGACTGGTGCTGCTCGGCGCCGACCCGCGCACCGACTTTCCCGATGCCACGTTGGCGTTGAAGGCCCTTCTGGGGGCTCGCTTCGTGGTCGCCGTCGATACTCATCTCAACGCCTCGTCGCAAGCCGCTAACGTGTTCCTGCCGGCGGCGGCGTGGGCGGAACGGCGGGGAACCTTTACCAACCTGGAAGGCCGGATCACCTGGCTGAGCCAGCTGGTCACGGCTCGCGGTGTGGCCTGGCCGGACTGGATCATTGCCAGCGAGCTAGCCGCCCGCCTCGGGGTTGACCTGGGCTTCTCCAGCCTGGAGGAGATCTGGGACGAAGTGACCCGGGTGTCGCCCTTGCACCACGACGTGAGTTACCAGGATCTCGCCGGCGAGTGGGCCCGAGACGGTTTGGTGGTGCCGAAGGAGGCGGAGGGTCCGGCCTTGCTGCGGCGGCCTCGGCCGCTCGACCCGATGGCTGACCCCGGGATCGCCTCGGCCGAACTGCATACCGTCGCGCCCACCGCCATGCTGCACGCCGTCGTCTCTTCAGTTCCCGAAGCCGGCGACACCCGACCGGAGGAGGCGGCTGAAGTGGCAGCCACGGGCGGTCCGGTAGCGGCGATCTCGGCCCCGGCGGGTGGAGGCGGGCCGGCCGGCAAAGGCGGGCCGGCGGCAGAAGGTGGGC
>PMHH01000139.1 GCA_003156595.1 Acidimicrobiaceae bacterium | reverse complement strand
TGGCCGCGGAGGGTTGGGTGGCCGCGGAGGGTTGGGTGGCGGCGGGGGGGTAGGGGCCGGACGTCTCTACGGTCGAGCGGCGCGAGCGGTATGACCCTTGGGCAGCCGCGGCAGCCACTGGATCGGCGGTACTCAGCGACGGCTCGACCTCGACCTGGGGTCCGTCGGCGGCGCCGGCATCTTCGGCGTCTTCGCCGTGCTCGGTAAGGCGGCCCCGGATGATCTTGAGCGGCAGGAAGTTCTCTCGTTGCTGGCGCAGGATCCAGCGGAGGCGCTCGACGTCGTGGTCGTAGAACTTGCGATAGCCGGAGGGTGTTCGCTCCGGATCGACCAGCCCCTGGCTTTCCAGGAAGCGAATCTTGGAGATCGTCACGTCCGGGAACTCATCCCGCAGCAGGGTGAGCACTTCGCCGATGGAAAGATGAGTTCGCTCAGCCATGCGGATCAACTGCCTTGTATCTCATGGAGGAACACCAATCGGAACTTGCCGATCTGCAGTTCATCCCCGCTGTGGAGCTCGGCCTGCTCGATGCGCTCCCGGTTGAGATACGTGCCGTTGAGACTACCGACATCGTTGACGGTGAATGCGGATCCGTCGTGGTGAACCTCGGCGTGACGGCGGGAAACGGTCACGTCATCAAGGAAGATGTCGCTGTCGGGATGACGGCCGATGCTGGTCTGGCCCGGCGTGAGGACGAAGCGCGACCCGGCGTTCGGGCCCCGCTTGACGACGAGCAGACCGGCCCCGTGGGGGACGTCGCCAACCGCGACAGTGACCTCCTCATCTCCGACTTCGCCGGCGGCTTCCACCGGTGAGAGCGTGATCGTAGTGACCGCCGGGTCCGAGCCGCTCAAGCGCTCGAGCACGGCTCCGCATGACGAGCAGAAGCTTGACCCTTCCGGATTGCGGTGGCCGCAGCGGTTGCAGAAGATCGACGTCACCTCCCGACTCCGTTAACTCTCGATCAGCTTCCGGTACCCATCCGCGTCGAGCAGGGATGACAGGGCGTCGACTTCGTCGGGCTGGATCAGGCACAACCAACCCTCTCCGTACGGATCCTCGTTGAGCTTCTGCGGGGAATCGCTCAGCTCGGCGTTGACCTCGACCACCGTCCCCTTGACGGGGGCGTAGACGTCAGACACGGATTTGGTGGACTCCACCTCCGCGAACGACTCGCCGGCCGCGACGGCCATACCGGGAGCGGGCAGCTGCACGAACACCACGTCGCCCAGCGCGTCCTGGGCGTAGTCAGTGATCCCGATCCGGATCTGTCCGCCCTCCAGGCGGGTCCATTCGTGGTCCGACGTGTAGCGGAGGTCCTCCGGGACATTCATGGGCTCGGAATGTACTGGAAGAGTCCCGTCAGTGGTGCCACGACGGCAGATGGTCGCTCTGTTGGCTGGTTTTTCCGAGGGTCACTCAAGAACGCAGCAGGTTGCGGATCCGCCGGGCGTACTCCTGGGCCCGAGCCCGGGCGTCGGCGTCGGTCGCGGCCTCCGCCCAGACGTGGGTCAGGGGCTCCTCGGGGTCCGGGAACACCAGCGCCCATCCGTCGTCGTGGAGCACCTTGACCCCGTCCACCAGAAGAAGCTCTCTTTCCTTGGCCCATTCCATCACCATCCGCATTACGAGGCCCTTCTTCTCCCACGGTGTCACCACCGCCTCGTGGGCGACGCGCACCGAAGGGAGCCTGCCCACGACCTGCGACAGCCTGCTCCCTGACGAGGCCAGCAGGGCGAGCGTCTCTACCAGGGTCGCCACGGCGTCGTACGCCGGCAGGAACGAGGGGAAGATGTAGCCGCCTTCTTGACTAGCGGCGAAGCGGACCCCCGGCCCCGAGGCCACTTCCATGAGGTGGGGCGTGGACAACTTTGTCCAGAGCAACGTCGCCCCCGCGTCGGAACACATGGCCTCGACGGCCCGTCCCACCGAGACGGGCAGGGCCACGGTGGGCGGAGGTCCGCCGCGACGCTCGGCGTCGGACAGCACCAGGTGAAGCAGCGCCATCAGTCCTTCGTCGTCGCTCAGGATATGGCCGTTGTTGTCGACCAGGGTGATGTACTCGCCGTCGGTGTCGATGACCGCCCCGAGGTGAGCGCCCGATGCCCGGACCAACTCTGAGACCTGGGCGGCGTGCTCCCATCGGTTGAAGGTGAGGGACTGGCGGGTGGACGCGTACGGGTTGACCGACAACACGTCGGCTTCCAGCTTCGAAAGGACGTTCGGCATGACGAAACTGGCCGCCCCGTAGGCGTAGTCCAGGACCACCTTGAAGCGGGACTGTCGGATCGCCTCGACGTCGATGCGCTCCATGAGCACGGCCGTGTAGAACTCGGCGGTCCGCACCGGGAACCGCAATTCGCCGATCTCCCCGGCCAGCGAGCGGCGGAAGTCCTCCCGGTAGAAGAGACGTTCGATCTTCTTCTGGGTGGCCTCCGAAATGTCGATGCCGCCGGAGTCGAAGAACCGGATCACCACCGATTGCGGGTCATCAGGAGCCAGCCGGACCGACAACCCTCCCGTCCCATTTTCGATGCGCACACCAAAACGGGTTACCGGCACGGTCGCCACTTCGAGGTCCGCTACATNNTCCACCCCGGTCGCGTTGAGTCCGACCATCATGGCCCGCTTGAGCACCCGAGCCGCCCGGCTGGTGTCTCTCGAGGCCACCACCGTCGAACCCTTCTTCATGGTGGTGCCGTAGGCCATGGCCAGGCGTACGGCTAGTTCCGGCGAGATGTCGACGTTGGCCAAGCCCGCCACGCCAAGCCGACCGAACAGGTTGCGGGCCCCCCGCGACTCCCAGACGATCGAGGAGTTGACGATGGCGCCGTGCTCGACGGTCTTGAAGGGGTACACCTTGACGCCGGGGTTGATTACCGCGTGCTCGCCGACGAAGCACTCGTCGCCGAGGACCACCCCCTCCTCGAGCCGGGCGCCGCGGCGGAGATCGCTCGACCGGCCGACGATAGCGCCGCGCAGGCGGACCCCGGGACCGAGGTACACGTTGTCGTGCACCACTGACCGCTCGATGAACGCGTCGGCACCGACGCGCACGTTGGACCCGAGCACCGTGTACTCGGCGAGGCGGGCGCCGGCTTCCACCCGGCTGTAGTCGCCGATGATGGCCGGGCCGTCGACGGTTGCAGCCGGGTCTATCTCGGAGCCCTCGCCGAGCCAGATACCGTCGCCCAGCCGGAAGCCGGGGATCTCCAGGGCCACCTGAGCGTCGAGTACGTCCTGGTGGGCCTTGATGTAGGCGTCAAGGGTGCCCACATCCTCCCAATAGCCCTCGGCGACGTACCCGAACATCGGGATCCCCGCTTCGAGCAAGCGGGGGAATACGTCAGCCGAGAAGTCCACCGACTTCTCGGGTTCGATGTATTCAAAGATATCCGGCTCCAACACGTAGATCCCGGTGTTGATGGTGTCGGAGAACACCTGGCCCCAGGTCGGCTTCTCCAGGAAGCGCTCGACCGAACCGTCCTCGCCCGTGATCACTATGCCGAATTCCAGAGGGTTCTCCATGGCCTTGAGGCCGATCGTCGCCAGCCCCTTCTTCTCGCGGTGAAACTCGACGATGCCAGCGAGGTCAATGTCGGTGAGGACGTCACCGGAGATGACGAGGAACGGCTCGTCCAGCTCGTCCATGGCGTTGCGGACCGATCCGGCGGTGCCGAGCGGGTTCTCCTCGGTGGCATAGGCCATGCGCACCCCGAACTCCGAGCCATTGCCGAAGTAGGTCCTGATGGCGTTGGCCTGGAAGGCCACCGTCACCACGATGTCGTCGAAGCCGTGGGTCTTGAGCAGCTCCACGATGTGCTCCATCATGGGGCGGTTGGCGATCGGCATCATCGGTTTGGGCTGATTGGATGTCAGCGGCCGCAGCCGGGTCCCTTCCCCGCCCGCCATGATTACCGCTTTCATGTCGAGGCCTCCTCGCGCTGACCGCGACCCTCCGAAAGTGCGGCCCGTGCCATCGGGACATACGTCACCACGGCGTACCAGCCGACTACGAGCGCCGGAATAACACCTACCCACGCCAAGGTCTCCGCAATCCGGTGCCAGTCGTCGTTGGCGTGCCCGGCGAGGAACAGAGGCAGGGCGACCATCAGCCCGAAAGTGGCCGCTTTGCCTGCCCACTGGACATCCATGCGGCGCCCGCCGCCTGCCGCCACCACGAGAAAACCGATCGCAACCAGGGCCTCGCGGCTCAAGGCCACCACCGCTACCCACGTCGGCAACGCGCCCACGACGATGATCGAGACGGCCGCCACTCCGAGCAACAGACGATCGGCTACGGGATCGAGCACCTTGCCGAGCGTCGACACCTGGTTGAAATGGCGGGCGACAAATCCATCCACTCCGTCGGTCACCCCCAGACCGCCGAGCAGCAGGGCCGCCGGGTACCAGCCGGACCGGTGCGGGCGGGCGATCAGCCAGACAAACAGTGGGATGCACAGCAAGCGGACCAGCGTCAGCGCATTGGGCACGGTGAGGATACGGTCCTCCCCGTGCCGGCGAGCTTGGCGCATGCGGTCGAGTCTACGAGTGTGGACGGCCGATCTACCGGACGCCGACCTTCGCGGGCCCGGTGACCCAATACTCTGACGTTGACGTCAGAGTCCGACTATCCTAAGTCGACGATGCGCGCCACCACCCCCCGGGTCAGCTCCGGCTCGACCGAACCGGGGCCCCGTTACAAATGGATCGCTCTTTCCAATACGACGCTCGGCGTGTTGATGGTGACCATCAATCAGTCGATCCTGCTGATCTCCCTGCCGGACATCTTCCGGGGAATCGGCCTCGATCCCCTTCAACCGTCCAACACCTCGTATCTGTTGTGGATGCTGATGGGCTTCATGCTCGTCACCGCGGTGCTGGTGGTGAGCTTCGGCCGGGTTGGCGACATGTACGGGCGGGTGCGGATGTACAACCTGGGCTTCGCGGTGTTCACCTTCGCCTCCGTGCTGCTTTCCGTGACGTGGATGAGCGGCGTCGCCGGCGCCCTGTGGATCATCGTGATCCGGGTAGTGCAGGGCATCGGCGGGGCCCTGCTTTTCGCCAACTCCAGTGCCATCCTCACTGATGCCTTCCCCGAACACGAGCGCGGCAAGGCCATGGGCATCAACGGCGTGGCTGCGGTCGGCGGCTCCTTCCTCGGCCTGATACTCGGCGGGCTGCTGGCCCCGGTGGAATGGCGCTTGGTGTTTCTCGTTTCGGTGCCGTTCGGGCTGTTCGGCACCGTGTGGGCCTATCTCAAGCTCCAGGACCGAGGGGTTCGCACCCGGTCGTCGATCGACTGGGCCGGCAACGTCACCTTCGCCGTGGGCCTGATCGCGCTCCTGGCCGGCATGGTGTACGCCATCCAGCCTTACGGTCACCACACCATGGGGTGGACCAATCCGGCGGTGGTAGCCGCCATCGCGGGGGGCATCGCAGTATTGGGCCTGTTCGTATGGATCGAATTCCGCGTCCCTCACCCCATGTTCCGAATGTCCTTGTTCCGGATCCGGGCGTTCACCGCCGGGAACNNACCCCGCTGTGGGCCGGCATCTACATGGTGCCCCTGACCATCGGCTTCCTGATCGCGGGCCCGGTGTCAGGGATCCTTTCCGACCGATACGGGTCGCGGCCGTTCGCCACCGCAGGACTGCTCGTCTCGGCTTGCAGCTTCCTCCTCCTCAACGCCCTGCCGATCGACTTCGCTTACATCTGGTTCGCCTCGCTGATCTTCCTGTGGGCGCTGGGCGCGGGCATGTTCTTCGCTCCCAACCAGGCCGGCGTGATGAACAGCCTGCCTGGCAATCAACGGGGTGCCGGGGCGGGAATGCTCATGACCTTCCAGAACTCCGCCAGCGTGCTGTCGATCGGCGTCTTCTTCTCCGTCATCGCCCTCGGCTTGTCCGCCAGCCTGCCCGGTCACCTCTACAGTGGCCTGATCGCGCAGGGCGTGCCATCCAACGCGGCCCACGCGGTCGCCGGCCTGCCGCCGATCGGCACCCTCTTTGCCGCCTTCCTCGGGGACAACCCGATCAAGCTGGAGCTGACCAGGCTCGGGGTCCTGCAGACCCTCCCCCATGCCCGGGCGACCTACCTGACGGGCCGGCAGTTCTTCCCGCGGCTCATCTCGGCGCCGTTCGCAGACGGCTTGCACCTGGCGATGTACTTCGCGGCCGCCACCTCGCTCATCGCCGCCACCGCATCGCTGCTGCGGGGGGGTCGCTACGTGCACCGCACGGAGTCCTTGAGCGAGGAGATCGGCGAGGGCCTGACTGGCGCCGCGGTGGCAGCCGACGGGTTGGCCGCCACCGAAGGGGTCAGTCGATGACGACATCGACGGAGTTGGCCCCGCCCGCGCCGGCGCCCCTACTCGGGATCGGCAGAGCCGCTCGGGAGTGCGCGGTATCGGAGCGGGCCCTGCGTTACTACCAACAGCTCGGGTTGATCACCCCATCTGGACGGACCCCCGGTGGGCTGCGACGCTACTCGGAGGAGGATCTGGGCAGGGTCCGCCGCATCCGAGAGCTGCAGACGCTGCTCGGCCTCAACCTGGACGAGATTCGGGTCGTGCTCGACAACGACGACCGGCTGGCCAAAGTCCGCCAGGAGTACCGCTCGACACGGACCGGCGCGGCCCGTCGCCGGGAGCTTCTGGAGGAGTGCCTGGCGATCCACCAGGCAACCGCGGCGACCATCGACGCCAAGTTGGCTGGGTTGAAGCGGTTTCGCGCCGAGGTGGACGGTTCGCTAGAGCGGGTCCGAGGCCTGCTCGCCGAGCTCGATTCGCGCGCCGGTTTGGTCAGCCGCTGAAATCAGCTCCCGAACTGCCACTGGAGATGGCCGCGGCCATCGATCTCGGTGACTTGGATGGGCCGGCTCGATCCACCCTGCTCCATGGAACAGACAAACCGCCAGCCGTCGCGCACCGGCTCCGAGGGTGGGCACCGAACGTCAGGAAGCGCGTGAGTGTCCTTCTCGGCCTGGATCGCCAGGGCGATGTTGCTGGCCACGTCCGGTCCGTGCAAGGTGGAGACGCCGCCATGGTCGAGGTCGCCAGCGCCGAGCGCCAGGCCGATCGCCACCAGCGCCGTCATGGCGATGACGGCCGGAACCCAGTAGCCGCGCCCCTGGCGCGGTGACCGTCCGCTGGCGGGGTCGACTTCGCCGGCGGGCTCAGGAGCCGGGGTGGGGCCGGTAGCTCCGGGCGAGGTCATCGACCTTACGCTACCGGGCTGGATTTGCCTTCCCGCCTCCAGCAGCTTGGCCAGAAGATCGACGCAGCAATGGCCTGACGACCTGGCAGAATGGAGTCCGGAGGTATACATGCTGAGCGACGACGAACGAGCCGGCCGACTGGCCAACCTCAACGAACTGATCGAACTGATCCGTCCGGCCGTGCAATCGGACGGAGGCGACCTGGTGCTCTTGAGCGCCGACGTCGAGTCCGGCGTGGTGGAGGTGCAGTTGCAGGGGTCGTGCAGTTCCTGCGCCATCAGCGCTACCACCCTTCAGGCCGGGGTGGAGCGGATCCTCAAGGAGCGCCTCGATTGGATCACCGAGGTGTTTGGAGGCGTCGACGAGGACATGGACTTCGAGACCAGCTCTGCCATGGGCCGAGGCGGCTACACCCCCGGCTTTTAGTCGCCCGCGGACAGCCAGAAGTCCTGGCCAGAATCCGACCTGACCAGGACTTTAGTTCCGTCGGGCGGGCGGGACTTGAACCCGCGACCCCCAGACCCCCAGTCTGGTGCGCTACCAAACTGCGCCACCGCCCGGTGGGCCACCGACCCTAGTACGCCGCCAGAACCCGAGGAGCACTCTGCCGCGTCAGCAGCTATCTAGACGTGCTTCGGCAGCCACTCCGCCAGCCAGTAGATGCGGTACACCATGTACACCGCCAGAGCCACGAGCATCAGCTTGAAATGCCAAGGCACACCCTTGTGAGCTGACGCGATGGCCTTTCCGCAGGTCGGGCACTCGCCGCCTGGCCCCACGTTGGGCGCATTCCAGAACTGGCTGCAATCGTCACACCAGGGCACGACGGCTCGGCTCAGACCCTGCGGACAGCGAGAATGGCGACGTCATCGCTGAGCGGCTCGGATGCAAAGTCCCGGGCGGCCTCGAGGAGGGTCTTGCACAGGATGGTGGCGTCCTGGCCCGGGTCCCGGCGGATGATGCCGGCGATCCGCTCCTCACCGAAGATCTGGCCGCCCGAGCGGGCTTCCGTCAGCCCGTCCGTGTAGAGCAACAGCACGTCGCCGCTCGCCAGCGACGTTTCCCGCGACAGGTAGAGCGCATCCGGGTCCAGCGTCAAGAGGGGGCCGGTCGAGCGCAGCGCACGCATCTCGGAGTCCTGCCACAGCCAAGCGGCCGGGTGCCCCGCCGAGGCGTGCCGCAGCGTGCCGGCTTCGGTGTCGAACACCACCACGCACACCGATACCAGGTCCTCCGGTCGCCCGCTGGTGGAGAGCACCTTGTTGAGCTCCTCTAGCGCCTGGGCAGGATCGCGGTAGGTGCGCAGGAACGTGCGCAACAGGTACTTGACCTGGAAGGCGGTGATGGACGGCTCGATACCGTGGCCGGCCACATCCCCGATGACGCAGGCGATGCGGTGGCTGGCGGTCACGAAGACGTCGTAGAAGTCGCCGGCCATCATCCCGGTACCCGGCTCGTATACCCGACCCAGCTCGAATCCTTCGATGTGCGGCAGGTCCTCGGGCGCCAAACGGTCCGCCCATCGCCGCGGCGCCAAATCCTCCTGGGCGAGGACCTCCTCGGCCCGGCGCTCGAGCATCGCCCGGTTCTCGGCCAGGCGGGCCTCGTCGAAGAATCGGGGGGCGTAGCGGATCGACACCACCACCGGAATGGTCACCCCCAACAGCGGCAGTTCATACCAGGGCGACCGGGAGATCGACGCCACCGCCAGGCCGACGGTGAGGATGGCATACAGCAACGCGGTGTGCAGGTCCTTGTCGAAAGCCGCCCGGGCCAGCTCGGTGGCGTCTCGGCCGTGGGATGACGAGGCCGTCTCCGCTTCGATGCGCCGGGCCGCCCGGGCCAGGCGGGAGGCTGCCCGACCCCACAACGCGGCCGCGATGGCACAGAACACCGCCGCCGCCGCCAGCCACGGCTGGGTGAACATGAGTGAAACGGTACTAGAAACCACACCCGATTGCGGTTCCGGGCCGGCCACCGAGGCTCGGAATCTCACAGGTGTTCGATTATCCCCCCGATCGGGCAGATAGGCGAACATCTGTGAGATCTGCCCGGCCCGGCGCCCCCCGGCCCGCCAGGGGTTCAGGTCGCCCGCCGGCGGACCCGGAACACCAGCGGAGTGGGCCCGAAGCCGAAATGCTCCCGGATCCGCCGCTCCAGATAGCGGAGGTACGGAGCCGGGACCGCCTTTGTCGCGAACAAGGTAAAAGTCGGGGGGTCGGTGCCCCCCTGGGTCCCATACATGATCCGCCCCCCTGGGGAGCGGTGGGCGGCCTGGGCTTCGGCGAGGACCCGGTTGAGCTCGCCGGTGGCCACCCGCCGCTGGGATGCGGACAGGGAGTCCCGTAGGGCCGGATAGAGCTTGTGCACCCCGAGGCCGGTACGGGCGCTGACCTTGAGCACCGGGGCGTAGGCCAGGAACGCCAGCCGGTCCTCCAGGTCCAGGGTGACCTGAGCGCGCCGCTCGGCGTCGAGGAGCTCCCACTTGTTGAGGATCACGACCACCGGGTTGCCGGCGGCGTCGATCCGCTCCGCCAGCCGCTGGTCCTGACGGGTGATGCCCTCGGTGGCGTCGATTACCAGGAGGGCGGCGTGGGCCCGGTCCAGGGCCTGCAGGGCCCGCACCAGGGAGTAGAACTCGGCCCCCTCCGCCTCCCGGGCCCGGCGGCGCATGCCGGCGGTGTCGATGAACCGGATGGCGCCGTCGGGGGTGGACACGAGGGTGTCGATGCTGTCGCGGGTGGTGCCGGGCAGGTCGTGCACGACGGAGCGCTCGTCGCCGATGAGCCGGTTGAACAGCGTCGACTTGCCCACGTTGGGCCGGCCCACGATGGCGACGGACGGGACCAGGACCTGATCTTCGGGGCCGGGTTCCTCAGCAGGTTCGGTCGGCAGCCGCTCCACCACCAGGTCGAGCAGGTCGCCGGTCCCCCGCCCGTGTATGGCGCTGATCGGGATCGGGTCGCCCAGACCCAGCCGGGTGAAGGCCCAGGCGTCGGCCTCTCGGCTGTCGCCGTCCACCTTGTTGGCCACCACCAGGGTCGGGCGGGCCAACTTTCGCAGCAGGGCGGCGACCGCGGCGTCCTCCTCCGTGACACCGACCGAGGTGTCGACCACCAGCAGCACCACGGCCGCCTCGGAGATAGCTCGCTCCGACTGGGAGGTGACCTGGCGGTCGAGGGTGTCGCCGGCGGCCAGCCAGCCACCGGTGTCGACGATGGTGAAGTCCCGCCCAGCCCACTCGGCGTCGAGGAGCTTGCGGTCCCGGGTCACACCCGGTTTTTCTTCGACGATGGCCTCGCGCCGCCCGACGATCCTGTTGACCAGCGTGCTCTTTCCGACGTTGGGCCGGCCCACGACGGCCACCACCGGCCGGGTCCCTCCCGCCGCCGCAGGCCGAGGTCCCTTCATCGGGAACGTCCGACGGCCACGGGTTCCGGCCGGCCGGCGGTGAGGGCCGCCCGCAGCGCCGCCCCATCGGCCGGCACCACCACGACCGGGCGCGGCAGGTCCTCAGGACCCAGCCCGTCGAGGAATCGCCCGCCGGAGAGGCACACGTCCGGCAGGAGGTATCGGCGGTTCCACGGCGCCTGCGCCAGGGCTTCGATCAGATCGACTCCGGTGAGCAGGCCGGCGACGCCGATGTTGCCGCCGAAGAACCCGTTGGGCACGGCCAGGACCTCGGCGTCGGTGGCGACGGCCGCCACCAGCGGCCGGATGACCTCGGCCGCGTAGGAGCCGGTCAGCACGGTGACCGGGGCGTCCGCCCGGGCTCGCAGCGAGATGGAACCTGGCGCCCGGGGGGCCCGGTAGCCGATCGCGGGTGCACCGTCGACTGACTGGAAGAACCCGCCCGGGCCGCCTGTCGGGGCGTCATGGCGCCCGTGAAAACGAGCCTCGAAGGCGCGCACCAGGCCGACTCCGTTGTCGTGCTGGGCGATGGCGCCGTAGGTCTCCAAGAGGGGAAAGGACCGCCCGGCGAGCAAGTAGTACTCGTCGGCCGCGTACACCAGGCGGCGGCCGAGCGCCCCCACGAAGGTGTCCTGCCAGCCCTCAACCAGGTCCACGACGAAGTTGGCTTCGGCCCGGGTGTGCGGCCGCATGGTGCCCTCCACGTTGAAGCGGCTCACGCCGAGGGGCACGCACGCCACGCTGGACAGCTCCGGGTAGCGGTCGAGGACGCCGGCGATGGTGTCGTCGAGGATGGGGCCATCGTTGACGTCCGGGCAGACCACCACCTGGCCGTGGACCTCGATGCCGTGGTCGAGGAGCGCCCGCAACCACCGCAGGCTGGTCGCCCCGCGGCGGTTGCGCAGCATGCGGGCGCGCACCTCGGGGTCGGTGGCATGGATGCTCACCCACAGGGGCGACAGACCCTCGGTGACGACCCGCTCCAGGTCGGCCTCGGTGAAGCGGGTGAGGGTGGTGAAGTTGCCGTACAGGAAGGACAGCCGGTAGTCGTCGTCCCGGGTGTACAGGCTGCGGCGCATGCCCTTTGGCAGCTGGTGGATAAAGCAGAACTCGCAATGGTTGTCGCAGGTCCTCACCCGGTCGAAGAGGGCAGCGTCGACCTCGATGCCCAGGGGTTCCCCGCCCGCCCGGGTCACGGTGACGGTTCGTTCGAGGCCGCCCTGGCGGACGTCGAGCTCCAGCTCGGCCTGGTCGGCGAGCAATTGGTACTCGATGATGTCTCGGGGGAGCTGGCCGTCCATGGCGACGATTTCGTCGCCGGGCAGGAGGCCGGCCCGGGCAGCCGGAGACCCTGGGGCCACCGCCACCACGCGGGGCAGGGACATAGCCTGACCAGGGTACTCCCTGCTGGGGTCGCGGCTGCCTCGGGTCTGGCGGCAGCTGCGCCGGCCCGCCTGGCCGATAGCCTGGCTACCGTGGAAGTGGACCGGGTCCTGCTGGCCTCGCCGCGGGGTTTCTGTGCCGGGGTGGAGATGGCGATCAAATCACTGGCCTGGATGACCCGGGTGTTCGAGCCGCCGGTGTACTGCTACCACGAGATCGTGCACAACCAGGTCGTGGTCGAACGCTTCCGCCAACTCGGTGTGGTGTTCGTCGACGATGTGGACGAGGTGCCGGAAGGGGCCCCGTTGATGCTGTCCGCCCACGGGTCTCCCCCCGAGGTGGTGGAGGCAGCCCGGGCTCGCGGCGGGGCTGTGGTCAACGCGGTGTGCCCGTTGGTCAAGAAGGTCCACCACGAAGTCAAGGTGCGAGCGGCTAAGGGGTACACCATCGTCTACGTAGGGCACGAGGGTCACCAGGAGGCCATCGGCACGGCAGCCGTGGCTCCTGACGCGGTGCACCGCGTCGAGCGTCTCGAGGAGCTGGAGGCCCTTCCCGATCCGGAGGGACCCGTCGCCTTCCTGGCCCAGACCACCTTGGCCGTGGACGAGTGGCAGATCCTCCTGGACTCGGCCCGGGCCCGCTGGCCCGACCTGTGGATGCCCGGCACCTCGGACCTGTGCTTCGCGACCACCAACCGGCAGACCGCCCTCAAGACCATCGCCGGCCACTGCGACGCGGTGGTGGTGATCGGATCGGCCAACTCGTCCAACACCCGAGCCCTGGAACGCACCGCGATCACCGCCGGCTGCCGGCGGGTCCTGCGGGTCAACGGGGCGACCGAACTACCCGACGATCTCTCCGGCACGGTGGGCGTCATCGCCGGGGCGTCGGCCCCCGAGGAGCTGGTGGAGGCGGTAGTGGCCCGCCTCGACGCCCGCCATGGAGTCGAAGAGATCCGGGCCGTCGATGAGGACGAGTACTTTCCCCTGCCGAGGGAGCTGCGCGACGCCGTCCGTCACTTGGCGGCTGCAGCCGCAGTGGCGGGCCTGGCTCCCGGCGGCGACCCCACGGCCGGCGGCGCTCCCCTCCCCGACGACCGTGAGCTGTCCGCCGCCGTGGCGCTGGCCGGCCTCACCCGCTGACCGTCTGTCCTCCGTCCACCATCCCAACCTCATCCACGGATCCGGGCCCAACCGCTCGGCGCGCTCGCGTCGGGCAGTCGCCATCCGGTACACGGTCTCGACGGGCCATCCGGCGCGGGCTGCAAACGGATAGTGTTCAGTAGAGGGTCGTATACGGTCCACTACTGAGCACTATTCGGCCGGGGTGGCGCTCAAAAGCGGGTCGCGTCCGCGTCGGCGAGCGCCCGCCGCGAGTTCACGCCCTCCCGGCGGCAGCCAGGGCTTCGTCGAAGAGACCTTGCAGCTGCTGGTGGAGAGTGTCGGACAGCTCGGCGACCGATCGTCGGGAGACTCGGCCGCTGGCGGGGCGTTCGGGCGCGGGGATCGGAGGCCCGACGACGATCACCACTTTGACAGGAGAGATCCCCTTCTTGCCCTTGGGCATGGCCCACTCGCTTCCGCCGATACCCACCGGGACGATCGGCACCCCGGCCCGGGCCGCCACGAACGCGGCCCCCTCGAACAACGGCTGGACTGTGGGGCCGGACTGGCGGGTGCCCTCGGGGAACAACACGACCGGTTCGCCGGCCCGCACTGCCTCTTCGCAGGTGCGCAGGGCCTCGCGGTCGGGGGTGCCGCGGTGCACCGGGAAGGCGCCAAGAGAGCTGAACAGCGCCCCCAACAAGCGGTACTTCCAGAGGCTGTCCTTGCCCATAAACCGGATCCGGCGTCGCGTCAGGCAGCCGGCCAGGAGGGTGTCCACGTTGGACCGGTGCACGGGCGCGATGACATAGGCGCCCGCGGCGGGAACGTGATGCCGGCCTCTGATCTCGACCCGGAACCACACCCGGCAGAAGACCTCGACCAGACTCCGCGCGAACCAGTACCACGCCAACCTGACTCTGGACTCGTTCACCTCGCCTCGCCTCGTCTCGTCTGGTCATGGTCCGTCCCCTGGGCGGACGTTTCGTCGGCGGTCTCTTCTTGCGCCGCCAAGGCCAGCACCTCTTCGACCACGATGTCGATGTTGCGCCCGGTCGTGTCGATGCGGATGGCGTCGTCAGCCACGCTCAGAGGCGACGCCGGCCGGGTGGAGTCGATGTGGTCCCGCCGGGCGATGTCGGCCGCCACCTGGTCGTACTGGAGGTCGAGCATCTCCTTGCTGCGACGGCTGGCTCTTTCCTGATCGTCCGCGGTCAGATACACCTTGAGATCGGCTGACGGGAACACCACCGTACCGATGTCCCGGCCCTCGACGACTGCGCCGTCGTGGGCCTTGACCCATTCCCGCTGGCGGGCGACCAGCTCCTGGCGGACAGCCGGGTTGGCCGCCACGGTGCTCACCGCCCTGGTCACTTCGGGACTGCGGATCTCGATGGTCGCGTCGACCCCGTCGACGAGGACCTTCTCCCCGACCGCCAGGTCGACCTCGCGGGCGAGTGTCGCGACCGGGCCGGCGTCAGCCGGGTCGATGCCGCGGCGCATGGCCTCGAAGGCGATTGCCCGGTACATGGCGCCGGTGTCGAGATACGCGAGGCCCAGGCGGGTCGCGACGGCCTTGGCCACGGTCGACTTCCCAGATCCGGCCGGGCCGTCGATGGCTATGACACGCATCGCTGGTAATCCTCCTCGAACGTCGGATAGCTGGTGGCGACGGCCTCCCAATGATCGATACGAACGGGATCGGCCGCGATGAGAGCAGCTACCGCCATGGCCATGGCCACCCGGTGGTCACCAGCGGAATCCACCTGGCCTCCCGTCAGCGGCCGCCCCGCCTGCCCGTGGACCACCAACCCGTCGGGGCGCTCCTCGGTCTTGACACCAACTGCGGCCAGCGAGGCGACCACGGTGGCGATGCGGTCGCTCTCCTTGACTTTGAGCTCGGCGGCATCGGCGAAGGTGGTCGTCCCGTCGGCGGCGCTGGCGGCTACGGCCAGGATCGGGATCTCGTCGACGAGCGAGGGCACCTCGACGCCACCCACGGCGGTGCCGGCGAGCGGGCCATACTCGGCGGAAATGCTGGCCGTGGACGTATCGGGGTCGACGTTGGACAGCTCGACGGCCGCCCCCATCCGCTGCAGCACGTCGATGAACCCGGCCCGCCCCGGCCCCACGTACACGTGGTCGACCGTCACCGCACTGCCTGGCGTGATGCAGGCGGCGACGATCCAGAATGCCGCTTGCGACGGGTCCCCGGGGATGTCCAGGTCGAAGGGTCGAAGGATCGACGGCCGTACCGTCACCGCGCCGGGGGTCTCGCGGATGTCAGCGTCGCAGAGCCGGAGCAGCTCCTCGGTGTGGGTCCTGGTGGGGACCTGCTCGCGCACCGTGGTCTCCCCCTCGGCGGCCAGACCGGCGAGCAGCACCGCCCCCTTGACCTGGGCGCTCGGAACCGGCAGGAGGTAGTCGATCCCGTGCAGCCCTCCTCCCCTTACCACCAACGGGGGGAAGCGACCGTGCTGCCGCCCGTCGATCCGCCCTCCCATCTGCCGCAACGGAAGCGTCACTCGGTCCATCGGCCGGCGGGCGATCGAGGCGTCACCGGCAAGCACGCACAGGCCGTCGATCCCCGCCGCCCAACCGGCCAGGAGGCGGATGGCCGTTCCGGAGTTGCCTACGTCGATCACTGCTTCCGGCTCGCTGAGCCGACTGACCCCGCCGGCCACCGTCACCGCGCCATCGGGACCGGTGTCGACGCCGGCGCCGAAGCTCCGGATGGCCCGGAGGGTGTGGGTGACGTCCTCCCCGGTCGACAGGCCGCGCAGCGTCGAGCGGCCCTCGGCTCGCGCCGCCAGCAGCAGGGCCCGATGCGAGACGGACTTGTCTCCCGGCACCCGCAGGTGGCCACGTACGGCTGCCCCGGCCCGGCCCGGACCGGCCACGAAACTGGTCACGGCCCCAGCCGGCGGACCGAGCAGCGAAAGTCGCGGATGTGGAGCGCTTGGCGCACCCGGTCGGTCGCCAGGGCGTCCACGACGAGGACGAGGACACCCCGATCGCCCTCGGCGCTGTGGGCAATCTCCAGGTCGTAGATGTTGACCGCCATCTCGCCGAGCAGGGTTGTTACCTCCGCCAACACTCCGGGCCGGTCCGGCACCGGCACCCGGAGCTCGGCGGTCTTCTCGCTCGATGGCGCCCCAGCCGGGAGGTTGACCCGAGCCTCGCGTGCCCGCTCCAGCATGTCGAGCATCTGGGCCCTGTCTCCCGTGGCGACTATCTGGCGGACATCGCCGAGGGCGACGAGGAGCCGGTCGAGCACGTCGAGGATGCCGGCCCGATTGTCGACGCAGAGATCCGGCCAGATGGCGGGCTCGCCGGCCGCGACGCGGGTCATGTCCCGGAATCCCCCCGCAGCCAGGCGCAACAGGGTGGCATGTTCGAGAGCGGTGTCCGCGGCCAGGTTCATGAGGGTGGCGGCCGTGAGGTGCGGGACGTGGGAGACCAGCGCCACCAGGTCGTCGTGGCGAGCGGCGGGCAACTCCACCACGTTGGCACCCAGGGTGCTCACTACTGACCGAACGGTCGCGAACGCGCCCGCATCAGTGTTGGCGGCCGGCGTGAGGACCCACGTGGCGCCTTCGAACATGTCGGGGTCCGACCCATCGACCCCCTCCTGTTCGGAGCCGGCCATGGGGTGCCCGCCCACGAACCGGGGATGATCGACCTTGGCCAGCACCGGTCCCTTGATACCGGCGACGTCGGTGACCGCCCCCGTATGTTCGAGGGCCTCGGCGGCTTCCTCCGCCACCGCACCCGCCGGGGTGGCGATGAAGGTCACCATCGCCTCGGGGTCGGTGCCCACCTCGTCGAGCGCGCCGAGCTCCAACGCCCGGGCTTGCCGAGCTGGGTTCACGTCCCGGCCGGTGACCCACCAGCCCCGTCGGCGCAGGCCCAAGCCGATCGACCCGCCGATCAGGCCCGTTCCCACGATCTGGGCTCTCGACTGCGCCGGCTCAGCTCTCGACTGCGCCGGCTGGGCTCTCGACTGCGCCGGCTGGGCTCTCGACTGCGCCGGTTGGGACCGCTGGCTGGCCGGGTCGGCGGTCACAGACGAATGGGTCGGACGCCGGGCACGGATCTGTAGATTAGGCGGGCCTGGCCACCCGGCTCGAACGTACGCCCCGGATCAGCCTGCGACGCGACCGGCCCTCAGCGTGAGCGGCCGGCGGTGGCCCGCTCCAGGGCCCGGACCTCGCCCGTGGTGAGCTCCCGCCACTCCCCCGGGGCCAGCGTCCCGACCCGGATCGGCCCGATGCGGGTGCGCACCAGACGCCGGACCGGGTGGCCGACGGCGTCGCACATCCGACGGATCTGCCGGTTGCGGCCCTCGTGAATGGTGATCCGCAGGGCGTTGGGGGCGACGAGCGCGACCTGGGCCGGGGCGGTGCGACCGTCCTCCAACTCGATCCCTTCCCGGAGCCGCCGAACGGCCCCAGGCTTGGGAGAGCCCTTGACCTCGACCAGGTACTCCTTTTCCACTCCGAAGCTGGGATGCGTCAAGCGGAACGTCAGCTCCCCGTCGTTGGTCAGCAGCAGGAGCCCCTCGCTGTCGGCGTCGAGACGCCCGACCGGGTGCACCCTCGGCTCGGATGGAACCAACCCGGTGACCGCCGGCCGGCCGGCCGGGTCGGAGGCGGTGCTGACCGCGCCCACCGGCTTGTTGAGCAGGTAGTAGACCAGGCCCGGGCGCACCGCCACAGGCACCCCGTCCACGGTGACCTGGTCCGACTCCGGATCGACTCGTCGACCGAGGTCGGCGACCTCGCCGTTTACCTGCACCCGCCCGGCGGCGATGAGCTCCTCGCAGGTTCGCCGGCTGCCCAGCCCGATCTGGGCGAGCACCTTCTGCAGGCGTTGGCCTGACGGCCCCGTGGCCCCGCCGTCGGTCACCGGGGCGGGATCTCGGCGTCCCCGACCTGTCCTGATCCGTTCGGGTCCGGTGCGCCGGCTGGCGCCGGATCAGCTCGATTGGCCCGGAGGCTGTGCTCGAGAGCGTCCATGATCTCGGGGCCCGGCACGAACTGGGCCAACGGGGGCAGCTGGTCGATGCGGTCCAGCCCCAGGCGTTCGAGCAGGAAGGTCGTCGTGCCGTACAAGACAGCCTGGCCCGGGCCGGGATCGCGCCCCACCTCGGCGACGAAACCCTTGGCCTGCAAGGTCCGGAGCACCCCGTCGGCATTGACCCCGCGGATCTGGGCGATCTGGGCCCGGGATACTGGTTGCTTGTAGGCGACGATCGCCAGGGTCTCCAGCGCCGCCGCTGACAGCCGCGCCGTCTGGCCTTCGAGCAGGAATCGCTCCACGTACGGGGCCAGGTCGGCGTGGCTCTGGAACCGGTACCCGCCGGCCACGCGGACCAGCTCAAAGCCGCGGTCCTCGTCGCGATAGGCGGCCTCCAACTCGGCACAGAGTTCCTCCACCCGGGTGGGTGACACCTCGAGCAGCTGGGCCAACAGGCTGGGCTCGACAGGCGACTCGGCGACCATCACGATCGCCTCGATGGCTCGAAGGATCTCGGAGGCCACCGTCCTAGCCCTGATACTCCTCGACCTCGAGCGGCGCCCCGCCGGGACTCCCGTGCTCAGGGCCGAGCCAGCAGACGTGTAACTCGCCGAACGACGAGGCCTGCTCGAGGTCGACGAGACCTTGCTTGTACAGCTCCAACACGGCGAGAAAGCGGACGATGACCTCGAGCCGACCGGCCAGATCGCCGGTGAGCCGGGAAAAAGAGATACGCCCGGCGCGAGGCAGCTCGTCGAGCAGTTCGTCGACCGCGTCCCTCACGCTGATACGCACGGGTGCCACATGATCGAGAAGCAACCTGGTCCCGGGTTTGGGGGCGAGCAGCAACTGCATGGCGTCTCGCAGTTGTTCGGCCGTCACATCAGCGAGCAGGTCGGGGGCGACGCCGGCCTGCCGCTCGTCGCTGCCGGCGACGCGGGGCCAGCTGCGGCCGGCGGCGTCAATGAGTCGGTGCATGGTGCCGGCGGCATCCTTGAACGTCTTGCACTCGAGCAGCCGGGCCAGGAGCAGGTCGCGCTCCTCCCAAAGCGCGAGCTCCTCCTCCAGATCGACATCGTCGCGGCCGGGTAGCAGCCGGCGGGCCTTGAGTTCCAGCAGCACCGCCGCAATCAACAAGAATTGGGTGGCGCTTTCCAGATCGAGAGCGGCCCGCATCTGTCCGAGGGTGGCGACATACTCGTCGACGATCTTCGAGAGTGAGACCTCCCACAGGTCGACCTGCTCTTTGGTTATCAGATGCAGCAGCAGGTCGAAGGGGCCCTCGAAGACGGGCGTGCTCACCGTGTAGGGCACGGACCCACAATAGCGGCGAGGCCTCGCCGGCCCGGGAATACCATGGCTCGGTGACCAGAGTGTTCTCGGGCATACAGCCCACCGGTGACCTACACCTCGGCAACCTCCTCGGTGCGGTGCGCTGGTGGGTCGAGGATCAGCGGCAGGGTGAGACCTTCTACTGCGTGGTCGACCTGCATGCCCTGACCGAGCCGGGTGATCCGGCTGAGCTGCGCCCGGCGACCCTGACCATGGCGACCTGGCTGCTGGCCGCCGGCCTCGATCCCGACGGCTGCACACTCTTCCTGCAGAGCCAGGTGCCGGCGCACACCCAGCTGACCTGGTTGCTGGAGTGCACCGCCAGCATGGGTGAGCTGCGGCGCATGACCCAGTTCAAGGACAAAGCGGCGCGCCACGGCGAGGAGTCCGCCCGGGTCGGTCTCTTTACCTATCCCGTGCTCATGGCCGCCGACATCCTCCTCTACGACGCCGACCAGGTCCCGGTCGGCGACGATCAGCGTCAGCACCTGGAGCTGACCCGGGAACTGGCCCGGCGTTTCAACGCCCGCTACGGCCCGACGTTCGTCGTCCCCGAGGCGGCCATCCGGCCGCCGGGCCGCGGCAACCGGATCATGGATCTGCAAGAGCCGAACGACAAGATGTCCAAGTCCAGCGTCAGCCCGCAGGGGACCATCTATCTGCTGGACGATCCGGTAACCATCGAACGCAAGGTCAAGCGGGCCGTCACCGACCCGGACGACGGCCCCGACGCGGTGCGCTACGACCCGGTGACCAAACCGGGCGTCTCCAATCTGCTGGAGATCCTGGCCAGCGTCCAGGGCCGCCGGCCGCAGGACGTCGCCGGCGACTACACCCGCTACGGTCCGCTCAAGGCAGACCTGGCGGCCGCCGTCATCTCACTGGTCGAGCCCATCCAAGCCGCGTATCTCAAGTGGACGCAGGACCCGGGTGCGGTCAGCAGCGTCCTGCGCGCCGGCGCCGAGCGAGCCGACCAGGTGGCTCGGGTCACCCTCGCTCGTGCCAGTGACGCCGTCGGCCTGGTCCTGCCGAGCTGAAGTTTGGGGCGTGATGTTCACCCAAACGGGGCGTGATGTGCATCCAAACGGACAGACCTTCGTCGCAGTCCGGCCCCTCGGAGAGAGGTCTGGCCGTTTGGGTGCCGAATTCGGCGTCGCGGCGGACAGACCTCCGGGGTGGCGCGGTCGCCGGCCTCGAGGTCTGTCCGTTTCGGCGCCCGCGCCCCGCCGACGATCGTCGACGGTGATGCGGTGATCGATCTTCCCGGTCCTCTCGTCAGCGCGGCCTGGCTCCGCGCCCACCTGGCCGAGGTCCACGTGGCGGATGTGAGGTGGTACCTCGACGGCCGCTCCGGCCGAGCCGCATACGAAGCCGGGCATCTTCCGACGGCGGTCTGGGTGGACCTGGACCACGATCTGGCTGGGCCGCCCTCATCAGCCGGCGGTCGCCATCCCCTGCCCGATCCGGCCGCATTCGCCGAGGCCATCGGCCGCCTCGGTATCTCCGAGGACCGTCCCGTGGTGGCCTACGACGATGCCGCAGGCTCGATCGCGGCCCGACTGTGGTGGATGCTGCGGGTCACTGGGCAACCGGCCGCGGTGCTCGATGGTGGGATCGCGGCCTGGTCCGATCCCTTGGAGGCCGGCCCGGGGCGGTCGGTCGCGGTCCCGCGAGTGACCCGGTCCTGGCCGGCCGGATCCGTCGCCAGCACAGAGGAGGTAGCCACCCTGCTGGACGATCCGACGGTGCTGCTGCTCGACGCCCGAGCCGCAGCCCGGTACCAGGGCGTGGAGGAGCCGATTGACGCTCGAGCCGGCCATATCCCGGGTGCCCGCAACCATCCGTGGACCGACAACGTGGCCGCCGACGGGCGGTTTCTGGCGGCTGTTTCACTGCGGCACCGGCTCGAGGGGCGGGGGGCGACTGGCGATCGGCAGGTGGTCGTCTCGTGCGGGTCCGGTGTCACGGCCTGTCACGATCTCCTGGCTCTCGAAGTGGCGGGGCTGCCAGGTGGCCGGCTCTATCCGGGCTCGTGGTCGGCGTGGGCCGCCAACCCGGAGTTACCGGCGGTGGTCGGCCCCGAGCCGGGCTGAGCACCAAGTGCTACTTGGCGAGCAGGCGGGCCCAAGTCCGCTGGGCGGGCCCGAAAACGTGAGCCAGGAATTGGCCCGGGTCGAGGAGGACCAGGACCAGCAACCCGAGCATGGCGTATCGCTGGAAGCTGTACCAGGCGGGCATCGCCGACCGCGGCAGGAGCCGGGCCACCACCGCCGAACCGTCGAGAGGAGGGATCGGAAGGGCGTTGAACACGGCCAGGGTGACGTTGACAAACCCCAAGAGGTAGAGGAGCCGATCGGTCAGGTCGAGCGATCCCACTCCGAGGGTGGAAACCACCACGTAGACCAGTCGGGCCGTCCCGCTGGGGCGGGCCACGCGGAGCAGGAAGATGGAAAGACCGGCGATGGCCAGGTTGGTGGCCGGGCCCGCCAGGCTGACGACGAGCAAGTCATTGCGGGGGTGGCGCATCCGAGCCGGGTTTATAGGAACCGGCTTGGCGTACCCGAAGGCGCCGAGGCCGGCGAGAGCCAGAAGCCCGGGAAGAATCAACGTGCCGATGGGGTCGACGTGCCGTACCGGATTGAGGGTGAGTCTTCCGGCCTTCCGGGCGGTGTCGTCGCCGAAGGCCAACGCGGACACGCCGTGGGCCAACTCGTGCAGAATGATGGAGGGGACGACTACCGCGAAGACCAGGATGGTCGTCGAGAAATCCCGGAAGCTGTGGCGAACGCCGTAGAGGGCGATGACGATCAGGCCGATTGCCACCCACGCCTGAGGATGAACGAAGCGTTTCATGCGCGTCGGGGCCGGCCCCGCGCGCCGCGTGCTGCTACGGCCGCGGCGCTCAGCGCCGGTTGTTGGCGGCGGCGGCGCAGTCGATGCAGAGCCGCGCTTCCGGCTTGGCTTCCAACCGGGCAGCGGCGATCGGCCGGCTGCAGTCCTCACAGACACCGTAGGTGTCGGTGCCGACCTTCTCGAGAGCGTGCTCGACGTCGCGGAGGCCCTCGACCAGTTTGTTGACGAGCGCCTCGTTCTCGCCCCGCTCCGCGGTCACCTGGCTCGAGTCCGCGAAGTTGGGATCGTAGTCCAAGCCTTTGGCGCCGTGACCGAGCTCGACGAGCTGCCCACGCAGAGAATCGCGCTCCTCTTCGAGCGTCGCCCGGAGTCCCTGCATCGTCGCGTCGGCTGCCATTCGACAGATTGTAGACCCGAAGGTCATCCCGAGGAGGCTCAGCTCTTTCCGGTATCACCAGTGCCGCTCAGCAGCGACCTGGTGAGGGTCAGACCGATGATGGACTTGGCGTCGACGATCTCGCCTGCGGTGATCATGGCCGGCACCGATGCCAGCGGCACCTCCTCGATCGTCATGTACTGCTCCTCGGCCCCCTGGCGGTCCTGGAGGACGGTTGACAGGTCACGTGCCAGGTACAGCCAGGAAAGCTCGTCGCAGAAGCCCGGGGAGTTGTAGAACCGGGCGAGGAGGTCGAGTCGCCCTGCCCGCTGGCCGACCTCCTCGGCCAACTCGCGGGCCGCGGTTACTTCGGTAGGTTCCTCGTGGACGTCGCGCTTGCCGGCGGGAATCTCCAGCAACTCGGCGTCCACCGCGGCCCGGTACTGGCGCACCATCACCACCGTGCCGGAGTCGGTCAGTGGCACGACCACCACTGCCCCCGGATGATGAACGATGTCCCGGTCGAATTGCTCCCCGCTGGGGCCCTCGAAGCGGGCCGATGTCACCCGGATCAGGGAGCTGCGGAGGACCTCGGTCTCGCCGAGCCTACGGAACGGCGGCAAGTCCGTCGATGTCGAGCAGCCGCGGTGCGCGGCCATCTGCTCGTTCCAGGGCCGCGGCGACGAGTGCTGCAAACAGTGGATGCGGGTTGTCCGGTCGGCTCTTGAACTCCGGATGCGCCTGGGTGCCGACCCAGAATGGATGGCCCGGTAACTCGATGAACTCGACCAGCCGGTCGTCGGGCGAGCTTCCCGAGGACACCAGCCCGGCGGCCTCGAGGCGGGCCCGGTACCTGGGATTGACCTCGTAACGGTGGCGGTGCCGCTCGTAGACGAGCTCGGACCCGTATGTGGTGGCCACCACCGATCCGGGGGTGAGCTTGGCCGGATAGGCGCCCAATCGCATGGTGCCGCCGAAGTCGACGACATCGCGCTGCTCGTCCATGAAGTCGATGACCAGGTACGGCGAGGCCGCGTCGAACTCTCGGGAGTGTGCCCCTGGCAAACCGACCACGTTTCTGGCGTAATCGATGACCATCACGTGCAGTCCGAGGCAGAGGCCGAGACACGGGATCTCGTGCTCGCGAGCGTAGGTGGCGGCGGCGATCTTGCCTTCGATGCCGCGCTCGCCGAAGCCGCCCGGGATGACGATCCCGTCGAGGTCCTTGAGTCGCCCGGCGGCCAGGAGACCTTCCACCTCCTCGGCCTGAATCCACTCGAGGTCGATCTTGACGCCATGGGCGTATCCGCCGTGGTGCAGGGCCTCGACGACCGACAGGTAGGCGTCGGGCAGGTTGACGTACTTGCCGATCAGGCCGATCCGAACCGGCCGGGTGGCGGCCTCGACCCGGTCGACGAGGGCCTCCCACGCGGACAGGTCCAGCGGATGACCCGGAATCCCGTCACCAGCTGGTTCGAAGCCCAGCAAGCGGCAGACGTAGGTGTCGAGGCCTTCTTCGTGCAGGGCCAGAGGGATCTCGTAGAGGTTGGGAGCGTCCATGCACGAGATGACCGCCTCCATCGGGACGTCGCTCAGCAGGGAGATCTTTCGTTTGACCCCTGACGAGATGCTGCGATCGCTGCGGCAGATGATCACGTCGGGCTGGATGCCCCGGCTGCGCAGCTCGGTGACCGAGTGCTGGGTCGGCTTGGTTTTCTGCTCGCCCGAAGGTCCGAGGTAGGGAACGAGGGTCACGTGGACGTAACAGACGCTGTCCCTGCCCACGTCCTTGCGGAACTGGCGGATAGCCTCGAGGAACGGCAGGATCTCGATGTCGCCGACGGTGCCGCCGATCTCGGTGATGACCACATCGACCGAGTCGGTGGCCAGGCGCTTGATGCGGTCCTTGATCTCGTCGGTGATGTGGGGGATGACCTGGACGGTCTTGCCGAGGAAGTCACCTCGTCGCTCCTTGGCGATCACGCTCTGATAGATCGACCCGGTCGTGGCGTTGGAGTCGCGGTGCAGGTTCTCGTCGATGAACCGCTCGTAGTGGCCGAGATCGAGGTCGGTTTCGCCACCGTCTTCGGTTACGAATACCTCGCCGTGCTCAAAGGGATTCATGGTCCCGGGATCGACGTTGATGTACGGGTCGAGCTTCTGCATCGTCACCCGCAGGCCCCGGCTCTTGAGAAGTCGTCCCAGGGAGGAGGCGGTCAAACCCTTGCCCAACGAACTCGTCACACCACCGGTGACGAAGATGTGCTTCGCCAAAACGCTCCTCCACTCGAGTCGATCACTGCGGCTCTCGGTGGATCCACCGGTCGGCCAACCCACCCTATCGCGCCCGGGCCCGCTCACCGGCGGATGGCCGCGGCCACCGCCGCCGGGACGGGACACCCCCGGCGAGAAAATAGCGGGAGGTCGCTGGTCGCCGTTCGGGACTCAGGCGAAAGCGGCGAAGTCGGCGAAAGGCGGTCGACCGCTTTCCGCCACTAACCGTGAGTGATGGGGAGGGCGGGCGGCGGCGAGAGGGGCGGTCCGTTGTCGAAGACCGGACCCGCCCCCGAGTCCGCGGCCAGCCCTCCCCTGCGGCCAGCCCTCCCCTGCGGCCAGCCCTCCCCTGCGGCCAGCCCTCCCCTGCGGCCAGCCCTCCCCATCACATGGGGGATCCCGGTTGTCGATGGGCCAGGAGCTCCTCGGCGTGGCGTCTAGCGGTTGCGCTGTCGGGCCGGCCCGACAGCATGCGGGATAACTCCACCACCCGAGCCGAGCCGTCGACCGTTTCGGCCGACGCTACGGTCCGCTCGCCGATGGCGTGCTTGTGCACCACGAGATGCCGATCAGCGAACGCAGCCACCTGCGGCAGGTGGGTGACGACCAGGACCTGGTGCTCCGCGCCCAGGTCCGCCAAGGCTCGGCCCACCGCCACGGCCGCCTCCCCGCCGATGCCGGCATCGACCTCGTCGAATACCAAGGTCGGAGCCACGTCCAAGCGGCGCACCTCGTCCGTATCTCCGGCACCTCCGGCGCCTCCCGGGCCTCCGAGCGCGGCGACGGCGACCCGCCCGCCCCGCTCGGCCCGTTCGGCCCGGCGCCGGGTGAGCACCAGCCGGACCGCCAGCATGGCCCGGGCCAACTCCCCTCCCGAGGCGACCTTGGCGAGCGGCAGCAAGGATTCACCGGGGTTGGCGCCGAGCAGCCAGGTGACCTCCTCCCCTGCCAGGTCGGAACCGATCTCCACACCGAAGCGAGCTCGCGGCATGGCGAGCTCCCGCAGAGCCGATTCGACCTCGGCCGCGAAGGCCGCGGCCGAGGCCCGCCGGGCCGTCCCGAGGCGCTCTTCCGCGGCGCGCAGTTCCGCCTCGGCCTCAGACCGGTCTCGGTCGAGGGAGGCGGCTCGGCTGTCGTGATCCTCTAGCTCGGCGATCCGGGCCCGCGCCTGGTTGCCGAAAGCGATCACCTCGGCCAGAGTGTCGCCGTACTTGCGGCGCAGGTCGGTCAGCAGGCGGCGCCGGGCACCGACCTCGGTCAGCCGGCCCGGGTCATCCTCGAATGTCTCGACCGCGGCGCGGGCCCCGCCAGCGACGTCGGACAGCTCCGCTTGCCCGGCCAGGAGGCGGTCGTGCAGTGATCGGAGCGGCGGCCGCCCGGACAGTTCGCTGACCAGCGATCCGAGCCGGTCGATGATCCCTTCATCGCCGGCGAGCCCTTCGGCCACCATGGCGGCCGCCTGTCGCAGCGTGGACGCGTCCGAGAGCCACTCCTCCTCGCCGCGTAGATCGTCGTCCTCTGACGGGGAGTCGATCCCGGCGGCGTCGAGCTCGCCCACCTGGTAGCGGAGCAAGTCGAGCTCTCGGGTCCGGGACCTGGCGTCGCCGCCGATATCAGCTTGAGCCTTCGCCAAGGCGCGCAGTTTGCGCCGGGCCTCCATCAGCTCGTCGGTGGTGATGCCGGCGCCGGCATCGAGGGCCGCCCGCTGGGCGGCCGGGCGCAGCAAAGACTGGTGGGCGTGCTGGCCGTGGAGATCAACCAGTTGCTCGCCGAGCTCACCCAGCTGCTGGGCGCTGGCCATCCGGCCGTCGATGTATGCCCGCGCCCGCCCGGTCGCGGGGATCACCCGGGTCAGCACCAGCTCGGCCACGCCTTCCGATCCGACGAAACGGCCCTCCACGACGGCTTCGTCAGCTCCGGGCCGAACCAGGGCCGGATCGGCTCGTCCGCCGAGGAGGAGCGATATGGCGTCCACGATCAGGGTCTTGCCGGCGCCCGTCTCGCCGGTCAGGGCGGTCATCCCCGGGCCGAGGACTACTGTGACGTCTTCGATCACCCCCAACTGTGTGACCCGGAGCTCGGCCAGCATCACGCCCCTCAGCGGTCGGCCAGATTGAATTTGCGCTTGAGGATGGCGTGGAAGTCCCGCTCCCCGAACGTCACCAGCAGCGCGTCGCTGTCCCCTTTTCGGCAGTGCAGGGTCTGGCCGGGTCGCAGAGTGGCGGCCAACCATCCATCCACCACCAGATCGGCTGCTTGGCCGGCGATCGGCGAGATGGCGATCACGTCTTCCGCGTCGAGTACCAACGATCGGTCGAATAGCATGTGGGGTGCGACCGGGGTCAGGATCTGCACCCGGGCTCGGGGCGACACGATCGGCCCTCGGGCCGAGAGGTTGTACGCCGTCGACCCCGTGGGCGTCGCCACGATCAGCGAGTCCGCCGCGAAGGTCAGGAACGGCACCCCGTTGACGGCCACCTCGGTCCTGACCGTGTGGCCGCCGGCCACCCGTTGCAGGACGAGGTCGTTGAGGGCGCTGCGATGGAGCACCGCATGGACTCCGTCACCGCCGTCGTCGGTGACAGAGACGTCTAGGGTCATGCGGGATTCGACCTGGTAGTCGCCGACGAGGAAGCGCCGAAGGGCGTCCCGAAGCCCCTCCGGCTCGACTGCAGTGAGGTAACCGAGGTGCCCGAGATTGACACCGAGGACAGGCACGCCTTCCGGGCTGACCATGTCCACCGTCCGCAACATGGTGCCGTCGCCGCCGAGGCTGACGGCCAGATCGAGGGCCCCGGGCCTTCCTCCGTTGCGGGCGCCGCCCCCGGACGACGCGGCATCGAGGAACTCCGCCACATGTCCCTGGGCGCTGAGCCACCGGGCCGTTTCCTCCGCGAGGGTGACCGCCCCCTCCCGCTGGCTGTGGGCCACGAAGCCGATGGTCGCCACGCTCAGCCTTCTGTCGTCCGGGTTGGTCCCCGCTCGACCCCGCCGGCGGGGCCGGTGCTGGCCTCGGTCACGACTTGGTCGATCATGCCGGCAGGATCGCCTGGACCGGCATCGGACGAAACGACAGATAGGTGGCTCAGGAACTCGACGTTGCCGTCGGCGCCCCGCAACGGCGAGACCATGACGCCCATCATGGTCGCTCCCGCGGCCCCGAGAGCGGCAATCGCGCCCCGGAGGGCGAGGCGCCAAACCTCCGGTTCGCGGATGACACCGCGACCCTTGGACACCTCGCGTCGTCCAGCCTCGAACTGCGGCTTCACGAGCACGACCACATCGCCGCCGGGCCGGGTCCAACTGACGAGCTGAGCTGCGACGGCGCGCAGCGAGATGAACGAAAGGTCGGCGACCACGATGTCAAACGGCTCGCCGCCGAGCTCGTCGAGACGGGCGGTACGGATGTTGGTCCGCTCGAGGGCAACAACCCGGCTGTCGTGACGAAGCCGTTCGTGCAGCTGCCCTCGGCCGACGTCGACCGCTACTACCCGCGTGGTGCCGCGTTGCAGCAGGCAGTCGGTGAAACCCCCCGTCGACGCGCCGGCGTCGAGAGCCCGTACGCCCCGGACGTCGATGGCAAAGCGGTCGAGGCCGGCGTCCAGCTTGTCGCCACCGCGACCAACGAAGCGTCCCCGAGAGCCAGTTACCGTCACCGGCTCCGCCGGGCTCACTAGCCTGGAAGCGCGCTCCGCGACGGCGCCGCCAACCAGCACCACACCGGCATCGATCATGGCCACAGCCTGGCCGCGGCTGGTCGCCAGCCGCCGGCGGACCAGTTCGGCGTCGAGGCGGCTGCGGCGGCTCAGGCCTCTCCCGCCGCCTTCTTGGCCGGCGCCGCCTTAGCGGCGGCCGCCTTCTTCGCTGACGCCTTCTTCGCTGACGCCTTCTTCACCGGCGCGGCCTTCTTGGCGGGGGCCGCCTTGGCTGCGGCCGCCTTCTTCGCTGACGCCTTCTTCACCGGCGCGGCCTTCTTGGCGGGGGCCGCCTTCTTTGCCGGCGCGGCCTTCTTGGCGGCGGTCGTCCTCGCCGGCACCGAGCGGCCGGTGACGCGGCGGATGAGCGCCTCGAGGTCCTCTCTGGAAGTCAGGCCGAGCTGCGACAGCTGTACCGTGATCTCCTTGCTGATGAAAGCGAGGATCTGCTCGGTGCCCTTGCGGCTGCCCTCGACGAGGTCATCCACGGCATCCTGGGCCGACTTCTGGGTCGTTTCGCCGAGCTTTGCCAGCTCCCGGAGGAACTCCTCGGCCCGCAACCGAGCCTCTTCGAGGAACTCGGCGCCGGCTGTCTGATACTTCTTGAACCTATCGTCTGCCATGCCCCATCGTAGCTTGTTGTGAACGGTGCTGCTTGCAGAAGTTCGCACCCGTGGATGCCGACGGCTGCCCTGGCTCGTAGCCCTTCATGCGCCCAATTTGGCCGCCACCACCGCGGCCAGATTGGTTTCGATGACAGAGGGTTCGGGGGACACGGGGAGATCACCAGGCCCGGTGACCCCGGAGAGGACAAGGGCGAACGGGGCGCCGAGCAGTTGAGCGAAGCGGCCATCTGTGTCCGGTCGGTCGCCGACCACCAGGTCGGGTTGGCCGAAGCGTTGGCGCAGGATGTCACCCGCGGCCTGGTGGGGTTTGCCGGCGACCTCGGCGGATGTGCCCGAACCCACCTCGAGGTATGCCACCAAGGCCCCGGCCCCGGGCTCGAGTCCGTGAGGGGTGGGGAAGGTAGCGTCGGTATTGGTCGCCACGAAGCGGGCTCCGGCCCGGATCGCACTCGCCGCGGCCGCCAAGGAGTCGAAGTCGAGGCGCAGGCTGCGACCGACCACCACCGCGGCCGGACCGTCTGCCGCCGGTACCAGGGTGACGCCCCGAGCCTCGAGCGCCTCGGTGAGCCCGGGTCCTCCGACGACCGCCGCCCGAGAGCCCGGCTCCAGCAGGGACGCGGCCGCTTGTGCCGACGTCACCAGCTCGCCGGAATCCGCTTGGATCCCGACCCGGCCGAGCATGGCCACATAGTCGGACAGGGTGGGGCCGGAGTTGTTGGTCAGGAACGCCACCGTCTCTCCGGCGTCGCGGAGACGTCCGATGGCCTCGGCTGACCCTTCGATGGCCGTGCCGGCCAACCACACCACGCCATCGAGATCGAGAACCCAGAGCACGCCGGCAGTCTGCTACGCCTCCCGTCCTCGGCAACAATGCACTCGTGCCCCTCTTCCATCCTTTTCCAGGCCTGCGTTACTCGCTATCCCATGTGGCGTCGCTCGACGACGTGGTGTGCCCTCCCTATGACGTCATTTCCGAGTCCGAGCGAATCGCATTCGAGGCCAAGAGCCCGTCCAATATCGTCCGTCTCGAGCTACCTCACGACGAGGACGGAAAGGGGGATCGCTACGAGCGCGCCGCCGCGTTACTGGATGCCTGGCGGGACGGGGGGATCCTGCACCGGGACGGAGCTCCGGCGTTCTACGGGTATCGGATGCGGTTCACCGATCCAACCGGGGCCCGCCGCCAGACCGTGGGGGTGATCGGGGCCCTCGGCCTGGAACCTCCCGGCACGGGAATCCTGCCGCACGAGGAAACCACCCCGAAGGCCAAGACGGACAGGCTGGAGCTGCTGCGGGCCACCCGGGCCAACCTGTCCCCTATTTGGGGGCTGTCCCCGGGGTCGGGGTTGAGCGACCACTGCGACCCTCCAGGTCACCCGGCTGAGCACGCCACTGACGCGGACCGGGTGGTGCACGAGTTGTGGCCTATCACCGAGCCCGAGCGGATCGAAGCTATTAGGGCCGCGGTCGAAGCTCAGCCGGTACTCATTGCCGACGGCCACCACCGCTACGAGACTGCGCTCACCTATCGTGACGAGCAGGAACGCAGCGGCGCGGCCCGGATCGACGATGACTTCGTCCTGGCCTTGATCGTTGAACTGGCCCCGGAGCAGCTCACGGTACAGGCGATCCATCGCCTGATCGAAGGACTCCCGGCGGGGTTTGATCTGGTGACGGCCCTGGGGCCGTGGTTCGACATCACGCCGACCGAACCGGCCGACCGCACCATCACCAGTCGCATGGCCGACGCCGAGGCCGTGGCCGTCCTGACCCCGAACGGGGCGTGGCTGGCCCGGCCGCGTTCCTCTCTCCGCGACGCCGCGACCCACGACTTGGACAGCAGCCGGCTCGACGTGGCTCTCGCCGGCCTTCCCGGCCACCAGCTGGTCTTCCAACACGGGTGGGATCACGCCGCGGCCGCGGTCGCGACGGGTCAGGCCGACGCCGCGGTCCTCTTGCGACCGGCGACGGTCGAGCAGATCGCGGCGGTGAGCCGAGGAGGCGTCCGCATGCCCGCCAAGACCACGTTCTTCTGGCCCAAACCACGAACCGGCATGGTGGTCAGGGAGCTACTCGCCTGAGTGCTCGTGGCGGCGCTGACCCGCAGACGTTGCCACTCGTCATTGGCACAGTCAGCGAAGTGACGAACTGGCCGGAAATTCCGGATCTTCTCAGTAAATTCTCAGGACAAGTCGAACCCGATGCTGAATACTAGGAACATCATCTTCGGCTTGGTACCTCCTCTGCCCGGCCGGATGCCGGGGCCGTCGTCGCCGTAAGGCGGCGGCGGCCCTGCCGCGTCCAGCGGCCCCGCCATGTCCAGAGCGCTCAGACGCGGACGAGCCGGACGCCGGTCATCGCCCAGCGGGCCGCGGGTGGGAAGAAGTTGCGGTAGCTCAGCCGGGCGTGGCCGGGCGGGGTAATGGCGGCGCTGCCGCGGAGCACGTGCTGGCCCACCATGAACTTGCCGTTGTACTCCCCCACCGCTCCCGCTGCGGGCCGGAAGCCGGGGTATGACAGGTACCCGCTCGAGGTCCACTGCCACGCCGATCCGTACAGTTGTCGGAGCCGTCCGGGATCAGACCGGGCCGCCTCGGGATGCAACGCCACGGCGGGCGCGGCCGGCGCCGCCTCGCGGGCGGCCGCCACCTCCCACTCCGCTTCGGTAGGTAGTCGAGTACCAGTCCAGTTGGCGTAGGCGTCGGCCTCGTAGTAGTTGAGGTGGACCACTGGCAGCGCCGGGTCCACCGAGGCCGGACCGTACAGCGTGTAGGTCGACCACTCGGCGCCATCTCGTTCCCAGTACAGGGGCGCTTCCTGGCCAGTCGCCTGCAAAGTCGCCCATCCATCTGACAACCACAGCTCAGGTCGCTGGTAGCCCCCGTCGTCCATGAACGCCAGCCATTCCCCCGCGGTCACCAGCCGGTCGGCCAGCTCGAACGGTTGCACCCATTCGCGGTGGCGAGGCGACTCGTTGTCAAACGAGAAGGCCGTACGTCGCTCGACCCCCACTTCGACCAGACCGCCTTCATGGCCCATCCAGCCGAGGGGACCGGGGTCCTCGCCCGCCGGTGGTCGAGTCAGTCGGTACGCGGGGCGCAGCGGATTGGTGCCGAGCACGTGCTTGATGTCCATGAGCAGCAACTCCTGATGCTGCTGCTCGTGGTGGAGGCCCAACTCGATCCGGTCCAAAACCTCGGCTGGCAGGTCCCGTCCGAGCAAGTCCTCCATGGCCTCGTCGATGGTGTCTCGGTAGGCGGTCACCTCTCCGACCCCAGGCCTGCTTAACAGGCCCCGTTGGGTCCGAGGGTGTCTGGGCCCGACCCCTTCGTAGTAGGAGTTCCACAGGTACAGGTACCGCTCGTCGACGGGCCGGTAGCCCGGGTGGTATGGCATCAAGACGAATTGCTCGAAGAACCAGGTGACATGGGCCCGGTGCCACTTGGTGGGGCTGACATCGGGCATCGTCTGCACGGTCTGGTCCTCTGGCGACAACGGCGCAGCCAGAGCTTCAGTGGCCGCCCGTACCGCTCCGTAGTCTTCGATTACCGGCCGGGGCGGCTCGGGTCCGGTAGGTCGGGCCCGGGAGAGGACCTCGATCGCCGGCGGCGGGGCCGCTGATCGCTGGGCCAGGGTAACGGCGAAGTCGGCGCAGGGATCTGTCCACCAGCCCATCAACACGAAGCCGGCGGCCTCGAGCTCCGCGGTGATGCCATCGCGGCGGAACTTGGCGCTGATCTCGGTGCCGATCTCCTCGCCATCGTCGAGTTCGATGGAAAGGCCGAGACCGGCCACCGCTACCGATTGCGCCCCACGCGAGCGGAGCCCCATACTGACGAGTTCGGCCGAGCTGTCCCAGCGGGCGACGTAATCGAAGCGGGCCAACTCGAAGTCGGCACCGAGGGAGGCGTTGATCACCTCCAGGGCGTTCATCTCGAATTCGGCCGTAACGCCGGCGGCGTCATCGTACGCCGCGATCAGGCGGGCCGGATCCTTGACCAGGTCGATCCCGAGCAGGAGTCCTTCACCTGGCCGCAAGCGCTCCGCCATGGTGGTCAGGAAGCGGGCTCGTTCCTCGACCGTGAGGTTGCCAATGGTGCTCCCGAGGAAGGCGACCAGCCGGTCCCCGACATCGGGGAGGCGGTCCAGGTGCACGCTGAAGTCGCCGACCACCCCGGACACCTCGATGGCGGGGTACGCCTCCGTCAAGGCGCTCACCGCCGCGCTCAAGGTGGGCTCGGCCACATCGAACGCCACGAAGCGGCGGAGAGTGCCGGCATCACCGAGGGCGTCGAGCAGGGCAACCGTCTTGTCCGACGTGCCTGATCCCAATTCGATCAAGGTGGACGCCCCGCTGCGAGCCGCGATCTCCGGGGCGTGGATGGCGAGCACCGCCCGCTCCGCTCGGGTCAGGTAATACTCCGGCAGTTCGGTGATCTGCTCGAAGAGGGCGCACCCCCGCGGGTCGTACAACCAGCGCGGCGGAAGCCGCTTCGGCGAAGCGGCCAACCCGGACCGGACGTCGGCCGCCAGGGAAGCGGCGGCGTCGGCGTCAGTGAGGTGGACCGTAACGGGAGCGGAGGATGACGGCATGAGCGACTCAGGTCAACGTACCCAACCTGCACAGATCTTCCCGGAAAAAGATGAACTCCGGTGCGGAGTGGCGTCCTTTTACCTAAACCTCAACCTCAAGTAACGGTCCAGGTTGACCCTGAGGAGAGCAGGGCGGCCAAATCGCCCGGACCCTTTCGCTCGGCGGCCGCCACCAGTTGCTCGTTTACGAGGGCGCCGTAGTGGGGCCGTTCGACGTCCCTGAACACCCCGACCGGTGTCGGCGCAGTCGGGCCGCTGGCCAAGCGGGAAAGGGCGAAGGCCAGGCTGGGGTCCTCCCGGTGCTCGTCGTGGACGCCCAGGCGATCCTCGCCGACGTCGGCGACCTCGACCACCCGGGCCGATCCGTCCTCGAAGACGACGCCCCACTCGCCGTCGGGGCCGAACCGGATCGGCTCCCCATGGGCGAGGGGGATCAGCATCCTGGGGCGAGCGTCCTTGGACAGGATCAGGTCGAAGGCCCCGTCGTTGAAGACGTTGCAGTTCTGATAGACCTCCACCAGCGCCGCCCCCTGATGCCGGTAGGCCCGGCGGAAGGTCTCCATCATGTGCTTGCGGTCCATGTCGTGGGTGCGGGCCACGAAGCTGGCCTCGGCTCCCAGCGCCAACGAGACCGGGTTGTAGGGGTGGTCGAGGGAACCGAACGGGGTCGACTTGGTGACTTTGCCGGCTTCGGACGTGGGCGAGTACTGGCCCTTGGTCAGCCCGTAGATCTGGTTGTTGAAGAGGATGATGGTGAGGTTGACGTTGCGGCGCAGGGCGTGCATGAGGTGGTTGCCGCCGATCGACAGGGCGTCGCCGTCGCCGGTGATCACCCACACGTGCAGGTCCGGACGGCTCACCGCGATCCCGGTCGCCATCGCCGGGGCCCGGCCGTGGATGGAGTGCACCCCGTAGGTGTTCATGTAGTACGGGAACCGGGAGCTGCACCCGATGCCCGACACGAACACCGTGTCCTCGCGTCGGGCCCCCAACTCGGGCATGAGCATTTGTACGGCGGTCAGGATCGAGTAGTCCCCGCAGCCAGGACACCAACGAATCTCCTGATCGCTCGTCCAGTCCTTCTTGGTGGTCGCCGGAACGGCAACATCGGTCATCTAGTAGCTCGCTTTCGTGGCGTTCTAGCGGTCGAGGAGCATGTCGTAGATGGCGGCCTCGATCTCCTCGGCCCGGAACGGTTGGCCCTTCACCTTGCTGAGCCCGCGGGCGTCAACCAGGAAATCGGCCCGGATCAACTTGACCAGCTGGCCGAGGTTCATCTCCGGCACCAGCACCTTGGGATACGACCGCAGGACCTCGCCCAGGTTCGACGGGAACGGATTGAGGTGGCGAATATGAGCGTGGGCGACTGGATGGCCTTTGACCCTCAGCCGCCGGATGGCGGCCTGGATGGCCCCATAGGTGGAGCCCCAACCCACGACCAGCACCTCGGCCCCGCCCTCTTCTCCTCCGGGGACGACTGGGTCGTCCACCTCGACGAGCGGGATGTCCGCGGCGATCCCGGCCACCTTGGCGACTCGTAGCTTCGTCATCAGCTCGTGGTTGGCAGGGTCATAGGACACCGAACCCGAGCCGTCCTGCTTCTCGAGGCCGCCGATGCGATGCGTCAGGCCAGGGGTGCCCGGAATGGCCCAGGGCCGGGCCAGCGTGGTGGCATCGCGCAGGTAGGGCCAGAACTCCTCGGTCCCGTCCTCGGCCGTGTGGTTGGGCTCGGTGGCGAAGCGAACGCTGATATCGGGGAGGGTGGCGACATCAGGCACCTTCCACGGCTCTGCTCCATTGGCCAGGTAGCCGTCGGAGAGGAGGAACACCGGGGTCCGGTACTTCAACGCGATGCGGGCCGCTTCTATGGCCGCGAAGAAGCAGTCACCGGGCGTCGACGGCGCCACGATCGGGACGGGGGATTCGCCGTGGCGGCCGAACATGGCCTGGAGCAGGTCGGCCTGCTCCGTCTTGGTCGGCAACCCGGTCGACGGGCCGCCCCGCTGGATGTCGATGACCAGCAGCGGCAGTTCCAGGCTCACGGCGAGGCCGATGGTCTCCGCCTTGAGGTCGACCCCGGGACCGCTCGTGGTGGTGATCCCCAGGGAGCCGGCGTACGCGGCCCCGAGGGCGGCGCCGACACCGGCGATCTCGTCCTCGGCCTGGAGGGTGCGGACCCCGAAGTTCTTGTGTTTGGACAGCTCGTGAAGGATGTCCGACGCCGGCGTGATCGGATAGCTGCCGAGAAACAGCGGCAGCTGGGCCAACTGCCCCGCCGCGATGAGACCCCAAGCCAGGGCGGTGTTGCCGGAGATGTTGGTGTAGTGGCCGGGCTCGAGGGGGGCGGGCTTGACCTCGTAGGTGGACGGGAACAGCTCGGCAGTCTCGCCGAAGTTCCAGCCCGCCTTGAAGGCCAGACTGTTGGCTTCAGCCACCATGGGCGTCTTGGCGAAGCGCTCCTGGATCCACGTCAGGGTCGCCTCGGTGGGCCTGGTATAGAGCCAGGTGATCAGCCCCAGGGCGAAGAAATTTTTGGACCGTTCGGCCTCGCGTGGCTTGGTTCCAGTCGGCTTGACGGCCTCCATGGTTATCGACGTCATCGGCACCTCGTACACGGTGTACGCGCTCAGGCTGCCGTCTGTCAGCGGGTTCGAGGCGTAATCGGCCTTGGCGAGCGCCCGCTCGTCGAAGGCGTCGCTGTTGACGATGAGCGTCCCGGTCGGGGTCACGTCCGACAGGTTGGCCTTGAGTGCGGCCGGATTCATGGCGACGAGGACGCTCGGGTGATCGCCGGGTGTCAGGATGTCGTGGTCGGAGATGTGGACCTGGAACGCCGACACGCCGGCCAGGGTTCCGGCCGGGGCCCGGATCTCGGCCGGGAAGTCGGGCAGCGTCGACAGATCGTTCCCGAAGAGAGCGGATGAATTGGTGAAACGATCCCCGGTGAGCTGCATGCCATCGCCAGAGTCGCCGGCGAAGCGAATGACGGCCCGGTCCAAGTCGACGACGGGGCGCTCACGAGAAGCGGTATCGGCCATAAGTTTTCCTTCGCTGTCCTGTCCTGACAGAAGTCACCTATCCCTCGGCAGTCTACGGTGAAGGGCGCTCGCGGCTCAGGTTACCGGCGGGTAATTGCTGCCGCCCTGCGACCCGAAGCCCGTTTGGGATCGTCTCCCGTCTCGCGTGGGGTGGACTGGCCGTGAGCGGCGCGGGAGACTGTCGCTGGTGGTTTTCGCGGACCGAGTCGACGCCGGGCGGCGCCTGGCGACTCTCCTGTCCGGCTTCCGCGACCTGGCTCCGGTGGTGCTCGGTCTACCCCGCGGGGGCGTCGTCGTGGCCGCCGAGGTGGCCCGGGCGATGGGGGCCCCGCTCGACGTCATCGTCGTTCGCAAGCTCGGCGTGCCCTTCCAGCCCGAGCTGGGCATGGGCGCTATCGGCGAAGAGGGCGTACGCATTGTCGCCGATGACCTGGTGAGACGGTGCCGGGTCGCGGCCGCGGATCTGGCCGGGATCGAGGCCCGCCAACGGACCGAGCTCGAGCGCCAAGCGCGGCTGTTCCGAGGTGACCGACTCCGCCGCCCGCTGGCTGGACGGACGACCATCCTGGTCGACGACGGGATCGCCACCGGGTCCACCGCCCGGGCCGCGTGCCAGGTAGCTCGAGCCCACGGTGCCGCCCGAGTCGTGGTGGCGGTGCCCGTGGCCCCGCCGGAGGCCGCAGCCGAGCTGAATGCGGTGGCGGATGAGGTCGTGTGCCTCTTCACGCCGCGGTGGCTCGGCGCCATCGGGCAGTACTACCGGGACTTTTCCCAAACCAGCGACGAGCAGGTGGTAGCCCTCCTCGGTGCCGAAAGAGCCGAACCCGTGAGGGAACGGCCCTGGTGACGAACCGGACTCGACCGTGAGCGATCTGGTGTCTTCCGACAGCGGCGCCACCTCCTCTACCGTCCCCGCCGGGCCTCCCACGTCAAGCGCGGCGTTGCAGCCGATCGACCGCCGGATCTATCTGATCGCCGGCGCCACCTTCGCGCTGCTCATGGCGTTCTCATCGCGGTATGGATTCGATCGCGACGAGCTGTACTTCCTGGACTGCGCGCGGCACCTCTCGCTGAGCTTCGTCGATCAGCCCATCCTCACTCCACTGGTCGCCCGCCTGTCACTCGACCTCTTCGGGGTGTCGTTGACCGGTCTCCGCCTCTGGCCCTCGCTGGCGGCATTCGGGACGGTCGTTACCGGCGGTCTGCTGGCCCGCGAGTTCGGCGGCGGCCGAACCGCGCAGCTACTGGGCGCCCTCGGTGTGGCGACCGCACCGGCTGTCCTCGGCGCGGATCACATCATGGGGCCAACGGCCTTCGACCTGCTGGCCTGGTCAGCCCTGGCCCTGGTAGTGGTCCGGATCGGCCGTACCGGCAACACGCGCCTGTGGGTACCGGCGGGCGCCATTCTCGGTCTGGGCCTGGCCAACAAGCACTCCATCGGGTTCTTCGCGCTCGCTGTCGCCATCGGCACTCTGCTCAGCGGCGGCCGCCGACTCCTCGCCAATCGCTTCTTCGCCCTTGGGGTGCTCATCTCGTTGATCTTCACCATCCCCGATCTGTGGTGGCAGGCCCATCACGGCTGGGCCACTATCGCCATGACCCGAGCCTTGGCGAGAGAGAACGGCGGCCCGGTCAACGCCCTCGTCTTCCTCGTGAACCAGCTCGTCATGGCCTCCCCCGTTCTGGTGGGGGTATGGATCGCCGGCCTGCGCTTCCTGTGGCGATCGGACCGACCGCTGTGGCGGGCCCTGGCCTGGTCCTACGGTCTTCTCTTGGTCTTCTTCGCGGCCACGTCGGGAGCGAAGCCCTACTACGTGGCGGCCACCTACGTCTTTCTGATCGCGGCCGGTGCAGTGGTCCTGGAGCAACAGTGGGCGGTCGAGACTGCCAGGGCGCGTCAGGTCTTCGGCTGGCTGGCGGTGGGCGTGCTCGTCACCTTGCCCATCGTGTTGCCAGTCCTACCGGCGAACCTCGTCGGTTGGACCGTGGCGGTGAATCCGGTGCAGACCGAGACGATCGGCTGGCCGACGCTCGTTGCGACCGTGGACCACGTCTGGTTGGACCTCCCGGCTGCCCAGCGCGCCCAAGCGGTCCTCTTCACCGCCAATTACGGCGAAGCTGGCGCCATCAACGAACTGGGCCGCTCCGATCATCTACCCGAGGCGGTCAGTGGTCACAACACCGTGTGGTTCTGGGGCCCCGGCAATCCTGACGCCACCACGGTCGTGGCCGTCGTCCCCAACCTGCCTAAGCCAGGCGTCGCCCAACTGGTCGAACGATTGGATCGCGACTTTGCCCAAGTGCGCGCCGTCGCCACCCTGGGCAACCCCGCCCACGTGGCCAATCAGGAAGATGGCGGCCACGTCTACATCTGCACCGAGCCCGTCGAGTCGTGGGGTCGGCTCTGGCCCTCACTGCGCCACTACGGGTAAGGAAGCAGCCGGTCAGGCGACGGTGACCTCAGGGTCGAGGTACACGTCCTGGATCGCATGCAGCAGGGTGATGCCGTCGGCGGTCGGGCGTTGGAAGGCTTTGCGACCGGAGATGAGTCCGGCGCCTCCGGCCCGTTTGTTGATGACGGCCGTGCGCACCGCCTGAGCCAGATCGGAGTCGCCCTTGGACTCTCCGCCGCTGTTGATCAGTGGGATCCGGCCCATGTAGCAGTTGACCAGTTGCCAGCGGGTGAGGTCGATGGGGTGGTCGGTCGTGAGCTGGGAGTACACCAGCGGGTCGGTGCGGCCGAAGCCGATGGCGTCGTAACCGTCGTTGTTTTCGGGCTGCTTCTGCTTGATGATGTCCGCTTCGATGGTGACGCCCAGATGGTTGGCCTGTCCGGTCAGGTCGGCGGAGAGCGAGTAGTCGACCCCGTCCTTCTTGAAGGCGTTGTTGCGCAAGTAGCACCACAGCACCGTGAACATCCCTAGGGCGTGCGCCTCCTGAAAGGCCTCGGAGACCTCTTGGATCTGGCGGGTGGCGTGCTCAGAACCGAAGTAGACGGTGGCGCCGACTCCGGCCGCACCGAGGTCGTACGCCTCCTGCGGCGAGCCGAACATGACCTGGTCGTACTGGGCCGGGTAGGTGAGCAACTCGTTGTGGTTGAGCTTGGCGATGAACGGGATCTTGTGGGCGTAGCGCCGGCCGACCATCCCGAGCACTCCGAGCGTGGTGGCGAAGGCATTGCAGCCCCCCTCGATGGCCAGCTCGACCAGGTTCTTGGGGTCGAAGTAGGCCGGGTTGCGGGCGAATGAGGCGGCTGCCGAGTGCTCGATCCCCTGGTCGACGGGGAGGATCGACACGAACCCGGTCCCAGCCAGGCGGCCGTGGTTGTACAGGGCGCCCAGGTTCCGTAGCACCGGAATCGGCCGGTCCGACCAACTCATGACGTTGTCTATGGCGTCCGGACCCGGGACGATGAGATCGTCGCGCGGGATGCCCTTGCATTCGTAGGAGAGCAGCTCCCCGGCTTCGTCGCCCAGCAGGCTGTGCAGGTCCATATCGGTACGACTCCTGGCTTCGGCCGGCGACGGCCGGCGGTCTCGGCTCCTCTGAGCCTACGCGCCGAGAAGGCCGGCCTGCTCAGGTGCCGAGCGCCGCGGCGGCGGCCTCCACGCTGGCCCCGGCCGCAGCCATCGCGGTCCGGGCTCGCTTGACGTCGGTCGCCCGGAGCACCCGCTCGGCGACCACCTCCGTCCGGCTCTGGGTGACGCCACCGGCCCGGAAGAAGCGCCGACGGACGCGCCCGACGACGACGACCGGGCTGCCTTCGTCGAGGGCGCTGGCCCACGCCGGGGCGTCGAACCAGGCAACCGGCACCGGCTCGGCCGGGCCCTCGGCTCGCCGGACTGTCACTTCGAGTGTCAGCAGGCGGCTGCCCGAAGGCAGTTCGCGATGCTGAGCGGGTTTGGCCAGCAGGCCCTCCAACACCACCAGGTTGATCATCTTCGCTCTCCTCCGCCGGCGTTCCCGGCGCGCCACGTGTCCATCCGAGGAGGCCAGCAGTCGCCGGCGAGGCGAGGCGCCGCAGCGCCCGCATTGATGAGGCTACGACGGGGGTGAGACGGTCATCGGCGGGGTCGTCAGCAATCAGCCATAGGCCGTCAGTGCAGGGCGTCCTCGAGCGCCCGCACGGCTTGACGCTCGTAGGCGAGCGCCGAGGGGAGCAGACGGGTGAACGCGAAGGAGGGATGCACGTGGCCTTCGAGGTGGGTGTGCTGCACAGCCACGCCGGCTTCAGCCAAGCGGGTCGCGTAGGCCCTTCCGTCGTCGCGCAGCGGGTCGTAGCCACAGGTCAGGATGGTGGCGGAGGGAAGCCCGGAGAGATCATCCGCCCACAGAGGTGAGGCGTAGGGCTCCGTGGCCTGCCGTTGCGGATCGGGAAGGTATTGGTCGCGGAAGGCGAGCATCGAGCCGTAGTCGAGCAGGTAGCCCGGCGGCGTCGCCCGCACCGACGGCTGCGAGAGGGTGAGGTCCGTCGCGGCTACATCCAACCATTGGTGACGCAGCGCTGGTCCGCCGCGGTCACGGGCCATCAGGCAGACGACCGCCGCCAGGTTGGCTCCCGCCGACTCGCCCCCGATCGAGACCCGCTCGGGGTCGATGCGCAGCTCGGCCGCGTTGGCGACCAACCACCGCAATGCCGCGTAGCAGTCTTCCGGCGCGGTCGGGTAGGTGTTCTCCGGAGCGAGGCGATAGGCGACTGATGCCACCGCACAGCGGGCACCATCGGCGATCACTCGGCAGCGGGGATCGCGCTCGTCCAGCGTGCCGCTACACCACCCGCCGCCGTGCAGGAAGACGTGAAGGGGCAGACGGTCCGTTGGGTTCGACCGGTAGACGCGTACGGTGATGCGTCCACCCGTCACGGGCACCAGGTGGTCCGTGCTCAGCACCCCTTTGGGGCCGGGAGGCATCAGCATCCATCTAAAAAGGATGGCGGCCTGGGCAGACCGGAAGCGGCGAACCACCATCGGCACGTCCGCGGAGGCACGGTCGAGGGAGTTGACGGTCCGGACGATCCACTTGACCCTCGGCTCCATCGTCATCTGGGTAGCAATGTCAGCGCAGCGCCCTCACCCGTTGGCGAACGTCGAAGGCGTCCGGGTCGACAGCCGCGACCCGGACGAAGAGCTCGCGGGCCCGCGGCAGGTCCCCCGCCCGCTCGTGTAGATCGGCCAGGGCGTACCACTGGCGCAGGTGCCGATCCTGGGGATGGCTCACCCGGCGCCCGGCGCGCTCGAGGATGGCGATGGCCCCGGCCAGGTCGCCCTGGTCGGCGCGGCAACCAGCGGCGACAATCCGGCCCTCGGCCACCAGGTCCCCGCTGGGGGACGCGGCCTTGAGCTCCTCCCAGATGGCTTCGGCGCTTTCATAGTGGCGGAGCGCTCGGTAGCAGTCCGCCAGAACGGGATGTTGATCGAGCGATCCGCTCAGCTGTCGGTACGCTTCCAGATGTCCGACCGCCTGAGTCCACTGCCCAGTGCGGTAGAGCACCAGGCCGTAGAGCTCCCGGACCGCAGCTGATCCGGGCACCTCGTCAGTAATCGAGCGGAGGATGCGGCGAGCATCCTGGTAGCGCTCGCGTTCGTAGGCATAGGTGGCGTCCGCGATACGGGCTGCCAACTTCCCACCGCGGTCTGGGCCGGCCGCCGCGGCCAGCTCGTCGACCACCGGTCGCGGCACGTTGCGCCGGCGGCCGCCGCCCGGGGTGGCGATCCCCTCCTTGCCCGAAGCCAGGTCGCGTGGCTGGGGGCCGGTGGCGGCGCTGCCACGCTTCGTCTGGCGGTCAGCGGAGGGCTCGTCGTCGGCGGCCGGTGGGTCCTCGGTCCAGGTTTCGTCGGGGACCCAGGTCTCTTCGCCTGGTCCGTTGCCGCCGGCGCCGGCCGCCCTGGCCACGGCGTCGCGCCAGACATCCGACGCTGAGGGACCCTCGCCCGGGGCCTCCCCCAGCACCCTGGCGCCGCGCCGAGCCACGCTCCCCCACTTCTGGGTGACCGAGGCCGGCGGGGTGCGGCGCAACGGGGTGGTGCGAGCCGACCGGGCTCTGTCGTCGGGGCGGTCGTCGCGGCCGGCCCGAGCGGGTCGGGCGCTGCCGGCCGTTTGGTCGTCGCGCCGCAGAGGGGTGGGGCGAGCTGGCCGGGCCATGCCACCGGGCTTAGGATCTAGACGGGGCCGACTGGTGCGCATGATCCCGCCGGCGTGATCAGCTTGGCGGGAGTCGCTCCTATCCGAGGGTCGAGCCGGAGGATAGCTTCGCTGGCTGGACGCTCCATAGGTGCGGGTCGGCCGGGCCGTGCCGCCGGGCTGGTCGTCACGGCGGGTGCGGGTCGGTCGGGCCGGTCGAGCGAAGCCGTTGGGCTGGTCGTCGCGGCGGGTGCGGGTGGGGCGGGCCGGTCGAGCGAGGCCGTTGGGCTGGTCGTCGCCGCGGGCCCGGGTGGGGCGGGCCGGTCGAGCGAGGCCGTTGGGCTGGTCGTCACGGCGGTTTCCGGAGGCTCGGGCCGGCCGCGCCATACCACCGGTTTGATCATCGCGGCGGGCGCGGGTCGGACGGCCGATCCCTCCAGGTTGGGCGGCGCGGCGCGGCCGCTCGGTGCGCATGATGCCGCTGGGCTTATCTCGCTGCCGCGAACCGCCACCAGCCGAAGGCTTTGCCGGCGCGGAGCCTCGCTTGTTGGCGGTACTGCGGGGCTGGCCCGCGGTGGACCCTCGGGTGCCTCGAGCCGGGGTGCCACGGCCCTTCGATGACGGTGCGCCTCCCCGGCTCTTCCCGGCTCCCTCAGAGCTACGACGACGTTCTGGGGAGGGAGGCACGGCTGGCGATCCTACCGGCAGGCGCGACGAGGCCCCGCCCCCTTTGACGGGTGCGGGGCCTCGTTCTCACGAATATTCCGGCGACGTCCTACTCTCCCAGGGGGANNTCGGGATGGGAACGGGTGTGACTCCGCCGCTATGGCCACCGGAAACCGTGCTCAACTGCGGGCGGCCGCCGACGCGCGGCGACCTCCCCTGTGAGCGTTCCATAGCGAGCACGAGCGTGAATGTTTCCAAGCCCTCGGCCGATTAGTACCGGTCGGCTGAACACATTGCTGTGCGTACACCTCCGGCCTATCAACGTGGTCGTCTACCACGGGCCTTACCTGGTTGACCCAGTGGGAAATCTCATCTTGGAACAAGCTTCGCACTTAGATGCTTTCAGCGCTTATCTCTCCCGCAGGTCGCTAACCAGCCGTGCCCTTGGCAGGACAACTGGCACACGAGAGCTGCGTCCGTCCCGGTCCTCTCGTACTAGGGACAGCCTTCCTCAGATTTCCTACGGCTACACCGGATAGGGACCGACATTCTTGTTACCGCCAGGAAGCCATGTGCTCGCCTGGGGGCCAGATCATTTCTGTCTGGCTCTGCATGTCGCCATGCAGATCGGACCATATCTTCACCGTGTCAACACGGTGTTCGGCATATGGTCTCTGAGGATTCTTGCTACCGAACTAGCCTCGGACACTCGACGATATTCGACCACCTCCGTTCATGGAGATAGCCGTCGACGAAGCCGGCCAGATAGGCATCAAGCCTTTCCTGCTGATTGTCCGCGCCGGTCAGATTGTCACTGCTCATGAAATACACCCTATTTCGAGGGCGTGACAGTCATGAACGAGTACTGCCGGATGCTCGGAGTTTCCAGCATATAGCCGAATTTATAGACAGCGCGTTATGTCCACTGTCTCACGACGTTCTAAAC
>PMHH01000171.1 GCA_003156595.1 Acidimicrobiaceae bacterium | reverse complement strand
GGCACCGCCGGCGCACGGCCGGCTCAGGTCGGCCCGGCGGGCGGCCGGCGCCGGCCCGCCGGCAACGACTAAGCCGGGGCCGCGCCCAGACCGGCCTCGTCGCCGGCGCCGATGTCAAACGCCAGCCACATCGCCGCGTAGGAGCCGCCGAGGGCGAGGAGCTCGTCGTGGGTACCGTCCTCGATGACCCGGCCGGCGTCGAGCATCACGATCCGGTCCGCCCGTTGGGCCGTTTGCAGCCGGTGGGCGATGAGCACGGTGGTCCGCCCCTCGGCGATCACGCTCATGGCCCGGGCCACCCGGGCTTCAGTGGCCAGATCCAGGTTGGAAGTGGCCTCGTCGAGCAAGAGAAGGGCCGGCTTGACGAGCTCGGCGCGCGCCAGGGCCACCAGTTGCCGCTGGCCGGTGGACAACGACCGGCCTCGCTCAGTCACCCGGTGCAGGTNNCGTAGGCGATGTTGTCGCGGATAGTCCCCGAAAAGAGGAAGGGCTCCTGCGGGACGTAGCCGAGCTGGTGGCGGTACGCGGCCAGGTCGATATGTTGGAGGTCGATCTCGTCGGCGCGGACCGAGCCCGCCGTCGGGTCGTAGAAGCGGATCAACAGTTTGACGATGGTGGACTTGCCGGCGCCGGTCTCACCGACGAGGGCTACCGTCTGGCCCGGTTGGATCTCCAGGTCCACGCCGCGCAGGGCCTCCTGGCCGGTCCGGGCCGCGGGATAGACGAAGTGCACATCAGCTAGGGACACCCGACCGGTGAGGTGACCGGGCGGCGTCGGATGCTCGGGAAGGGCAACGAGAGGGCGGATCGCCATCAGGGCGTTGATCTGGGCCATCGACGCCCCGGCCTGCTGGTAGGAGTCAAAGGTCTGCGACAACTGCTGGATGGGGTTGAAGAACAGGTCGAGGTACAGGAGGAAGCCGACGAGCTCTCCGGCGCTGAGCGAATGGCGAGCAATGAGGACGGAGCCGAAACCGAGCACCAGCACGGCCGCCATGTCGGCCAGGAACTCCACGAACGGGAAGTAGGTCGAAACCAGCCGCTGGGCCGTCAGTCTGGCGTCGAGGTAGCCAGAGGTGAGCCGGCGGAACTCGCTCTGGTTGCGGCCCTCGCGTACGAACGCCTGGGATTCGCGTACGCCGGAGAGGCTCTCCTGCATATTGGCGTTGACAATGGCGATGCGCTCACGGGCCCGCCCGTAGGCGCGAGCCGAGAGGCGCCGATAGACCACGGTCGCGGCCGTCAGCGGCACCAGGACCGACATGGTGGCCAAACCCAGCTTCCAGTTCCACGCCACCAGCGCGATCCCCACGCCGGCGATGGTGAACAGGGCCACGATGGCATTGATCAAACCGCTCTGCAGGAGGGTCGAAAGGGCGTCGACGTCGGTGGTCATGCGAGTCATGATCCGGCCACCCATCTCCCGCTCGTAGAAGTCCATCGAGAGCCGTTGGAGGTGGGACCAGATCCGGATCCGGAGGGCGAGCAGCAGCCGCTCGGCCGTCTTGCCGGTGACGAAGACCTCGCCCACCGTGACGAACAGGTCGAGGACGGTCACCACGAGGAAAATGCCGGATGCCACCCAGAGGGCGTTCCCGGATCCCTTGGCCACGCCGCCGTCCAAGCCCTGGCGGATCAGCCACGGACCGGCCAGGGTGGCGGCGGCATCGAGGATCACCAACGCCAGCCCGGCAGCGAGGTACGTCCGGTACGGGCGAACGAATCGGCGCAGGGAGAATGATTGGTCCTCCGCGCTCTCCGCCTCGACGTCGATGTCCGCCACGTCACGCACCGGCGGGAGGGCCGCCACCTTGGCCAGCAGATCGGGCGTCGGCGCCAACGCTCCCATCCACGAGCTGCGTCCGCTACTCCCACCGCCTCCACCGCGGGGGCCCAAGCCGCTTCCGAGCGCGGCGCGACCCGTCCTCGCTGGCAGCGGCCCGCCCATGTATCCCGGCTCGGCGTCCTCTTCCCGCCACAGCGCCGGAGTCACGCCGTCCACCAGCTCGTCTGGGTCATCATCGAGACTGACCGGGTCGTCGAGAGTGACCGGGTCGTCGATGCTGAGGGCCCCGACCCCTTCCGCGTCCTCGCCGGGGCCGGCGAGGAGCAGACGATAGGTACGGCACCGCTCGAACAGTTCGTGGTGGCGACCTTGGTCGATCACCCGCCCACCGTCGACGACCGCGATGCGGTCAGCCAGCCTCAAGGTGGAACGCCGGTGGGCAACCAGCAACGTGGTCCGCCCCTGCATGACCCGGCGCAGAGTGGCGTGGATCTCCTCCTCGACCCTGGCGTCGATGGCGCTGGTGGCGTCGTCGAGGATGAGGATGCGCGGGTCGGTCAGCAGGGCCCGAGCCAGGGCGATCCGCTGGCGCTGGCCCCCCGACAGCGTCAGGCCCCGCTCTCCTACCTCGGTGTCGTAGCCAGCGGGCAGCTGCATGATGAACTGGTGGGCTTCCGCGGCCCGAGCCGCAGCCTCCACCTCAGCGTCGGTGGCATCGGGCCGCCCGTACGCGATGTTGGCCCGCACTGTTTCGGAGAAGAGGAAGCTTTCCTCGAAGACCACGCCAATCTGGCGCCGCAGCGACGCCAAGGTGACGTCGCGAACGTCGCTCCCGTCGACGCGGACCGCACCACCCTGGGCGTCGTAGAAGCGCGGCAGCAACAGCGCCACGGTCGACTTGCCGGACCCCGACGACCCGACCAGGGCGACCGTCTCGCCGGCGGCGATGTGCAGGTCGAAGTGGTCCAGCACCGGCTGGCTGCTCAGGTAGCCGAAGCGCACATCCTCGAACGAGACCTCGCCGCGCACAGGAGGAAGGGGATCGGCATCCGGCCGTTCGGTGACGACGGGATTGGAGGCCAGCAGGTCGAGGACCCGCTCGGCTCCGGCCCGGGCCTGCTGTCCCACTATGAGCACGCCGGCCAGCATCCGGGCTGGGCTGGCCAGCTGCAGGAGGTAGGTCGAGAACGCCAGGAACGTCCCGATGGTGATGCGGTGATGGAGCGCCAACCATCCGCCGAGCGCCAGAACCGCGACCTGGCCGAACACCGGAATGGCTTGCAGGACCGGCTGATACCGAGCCTGCAGGCGCACGGACCGGAGCCGGGAGCCATACAGGGTCTGGGCCCGCTCGACCAGGCGTTGCAGCTCCCGCTCCTCTTGGCCGAACGCTTTGACCACCCGGACGCCCGTGACAGCCTCCTCCACCACGACGGCCACCTCACCCTCGCGCTGCTGGGCGTCCCAGCTGGCCGGGAAGGTGCGCTCTCGCATCCGGTACGCAGTCCAGACGAGGCTCGGCACCACCAGCAGCGAGACCACGGCCAGCAGGGGCGAGAACACGAACATGATCACCACGGAGGCGGCGATGAGGACCAGGTTGCCGGTCATGATCGGCAGGAAGGCCAGGAGGCCTTGCAGCAACCCCACATCGGAGTTGGCCCTCGACACCAACTGCCCGGTCTGCAACTCGTCGTGGCGGGCGAAATCCAGTCGCTGCAACTGGTCGTATATGGCGTTCCGCAAATCGAACTGGACGTCAAGGCTGACGCGGCCACCCACGAAACGACGGAGGTAGGCGGCGCCGAACGTAGCGACGGCCAGGACGGTCATCACGATCAGCCACGGCGCCAGGGCCGAGTTGTGATCGATGATCACCCGGTCGATGATCTCCCGCTCCACGGCGGGCACGGCCGCGGCGATCCCACTGCCGACCACGGCCGCGCCGAACGCGATGATCACGTTGCGCCGATGGGGACGCAGCCACGGGAGCAACCGGCGGATCCAACCCCGGGTCGGCTGCGGGTCCGGGAGGGCGGGGGGATTCATCTCTTCAGCAATGCTAAATGACTTTAGGGAAAAAGGGTGAGGTTGTCGTCGCCCTCGTCCACCGGCAGCCACGGCCGGGGCGCGGCCCGGGCCCCGGGCACTCCCCACACCAGGTGTTCCATGAACACCCAGGTCCGGCGGTGAATCGCCGAAGGACCATAGGCATGCAGCGCCATCTTGTGGCGCGGGCACGGATACCCCTTGTTGCTGTCGAACTCGTACGCCGGGTATTGGGAGGCTTCGGCCCGCATGATGCGGTCGCGGGTGACCTTGGCCAGGATCGACGCCGCCGCGATCGACAGGCACGTAGCGTCGCCCCTCACGATTCGGGTGGTGCAGCCGAGACCGACGAAGTCCCAGTTGCCGTCGACCAGGACCCAGTCGGGACTGACACCGAGCTGCTCGATGGCGCGCCGGGCCGCCAGCCGCTGGGCGTCCGCCATCCCGATCTGGTCGCACTCCTCCTGCGATGCGGCGCCCACCCCCCATGCCGCGCACCAACCGGCGACCCGGTCGAAAAGCCGTTCCCGTTCTGATTCCCGCAGCATCTTGGAGTCTCGCACGCCGTACACCCGCCGTCCCTTCGGAAGGACCGCGGCCCCGACCATGAGCGGCCCCGCCCACGACCCCCGCCCGACCTCATCGACGCCGACCACCACCTGCTGGCCCTCGTCCCACAAGGCCCGCTCCACCGCGAGGGTGGGAGCCCGGGTCACGACTGGGCCCCCAACGCGTAGCGGCTGAGGAGCATCTCGTCCCCCTCGAGCACGCCGGCGAGAGTGAGGCTGGCCGGCTCCGTCAGCGGCTGATCACCCAGCAGACCTCGATGTCCGGGACCGACCAGTCGGGCCGACGTGGTCAGGCACAACTCGTCGAGCAGGCCGGCGGTCACCAGAGTACGAAAGAGCGTGGGTCCACCCTCGCACAAAACCCGTTGGAGGCCCCGGGTGGACAGCTCGTCCAGGGCCAGCTGGAGGTCCACGAACTGATCGCCGCACACGACGAGCTCGGCGACGGCGGCTAGGTCGGTCCGGGCCTCTGCGGCTGCGGCGGTGGTTATCAGCAGCGGCTTCGCCTCGCCGCCGCCCCACAACTTGGCTTGCGGATCTAGGTCGGCCCGGTTGCTGACTACAGCCACCTTCGGGAGGGCTGCCTGATCACGCGCCCGCCGGCGCTCCTGCACGGTGGCGTCCAGCCGCACCGGGCCGTATTTTTCCTGGCGAACCGTCCCGGCCCCCACCAGGATGACGTCGGCCACGGCGCGCATCGCCATGAAGGCCTCCCGGTCGGCTGGACCGCCGAGCGGCGAGCTGCGCCCGCCGAGCTCGACCATCCCGTCAAGCGACGTCACGAAGTTGGCCCGGACGTGGCGAGCCGCGGGCAGGAGGTATTCGTCCTCCAACTCGGCGGCGCCGGTCAGTCCACCCGGCGTCGGGTACAGCCGTCGCATCACCCGATCCGGGCGATAGTGCCCGCTTCGCCCGGGTCGGGCTCGGTGGTCAGGAAGGCGTCGAGTATCTCAGCCGCGACCTGCTCGCTGGTGAGGCGGAGGCTGAGGGCGAGGACGTTGGCGTCGTTCCAGCGGCGGGCGCCGCGTGCGGTCTCGGCGTCGCCGCAAAGGGCTGCCCGCACCCCGGGCACCTTGTTGGCCGCGATCGACACGCCGGTGCCGGTCCAGCAACACACCACGCCCCGCTCCGCACGGCCGTCCGCCACTGCCTCCCCGACGACGCGGCCCACCTCTGGCCATGGGGCCGGGTCGGCGAGGCATTCCACGGTGTGGCCGGCTTCGGCGAGGTAGGCCGCCACCGCCTTGCTGAGAGGCGTCTGCTCGTCGGTGCCGAAGGCCAATCGCACCTCTGGCACGCTAGCCAACGTTGGGGGCGCCGACTACCCAGAAGGCCGCCCCTAGGATGCCCCCATGCCCGATGCCGCTCCGCCGGCTCATTCGCCTGCAGGAGGCTGGCTCGGACACGATGCGGTCCTGGTGCCCGTCAAGGCGTTCGGGCAGGCCAAGCTCCGCCTGGCGCCAGCGATGGCCCCGCCGCAGCGGGCGGCGTTGGCCCAATCGATGGCGGCCCAGGTCGTCCGCTCGGCCGCGGGCCTTCCGGTCGCGGTGGTGTGCGATGACCCGGACGTGGCCGCCTGGGCCCGGAGCCTTGGTGCGCTGGTGATCTGGGAGCCGGGGCGGGGGCTCAACGGTGCGGTGCAAGAAGGTGTGGCCCGGCTCGGGGCGGCCGGCGCCGGGTTGGTCGTGGTGGCGGCTGGCGACCTGCCGCTCGCGACCGATCTGCGGTGGGTGACCCGCTTCCCCGGCGTGACCATCGTCCCCGACCGGCGCCACGATGGCACCAACGTCATCTCGGTGCCGCCGGACGCGGGTTTCACCTTCTCTTATGGGCCCGGATCGTTCGCTCGGCACCTCGACGAAGCCCAGCGGCTCGGACTGCCGATCCGGGTGGTGCACTCCTCACCCCTGGCCTGGGACGTAGACGTGCCGGACGATCTGGTCGCGCTCACTCCGTGAGCGACCCGATGGGGCATGGCGCGCTCGCTGGCGGGCCGACCGTGGACCTTCCCACGCCGTCGGTGGCCTTGGCGATCGGGGCGCATCCTGACGACATCGAGTTCGGATGCGGCGGCACCTTGGCCAAGTGGGCGGCCGCGGGATGCCGGATCCATCACCTGGTCTGCACTGACGGTTCCAAGGGATCGTGGGACCCAGCCGAAGACCCGGCCCGGCTGGTCGCCGTGCGCCAGGAGGAGCAGCGCGAGGCATCCCGCCGCCTCGGTGGCCAGGGCGAAGTCACGTTCCTCGGCTGGCCAGACGGCGAGCTCGAATCCGGTTTGCGCCAACGGTGGGAAGTGGCCTACTGGATCCGCCGGGTCCGCCCCGACGTGGTGCTCGGGCACGACCCGTGGAAGCGGTACCGGCTGCACCCCGATCACCGACATGCCGGTTTCCTCCTCACCGACGGCATGGTGGCGGCTCGCGACCCCCACTTCTTCCCCGAACAAGGCGAGACGCCCCACCGCCCGAACGCCTTGCTGCTGTGGGAGGCCGACGAGCCGGATCACGTGGAGAACATCGAGGGTTTCGAGGACTGCAAGCTGCACGCCCTGTTGGCGCACCGGAGCCAGTTTCGCTCGACGATGCGCATAACCGCCTCGGAGGAGACCGCCGCCGGCGAGCTGGCCGCCTTCACCGAGCGTCTGCGGGCCCGTCATGCCAGTGCCGGCGCGCCAGCCGGGCTGGTGGTCGCGGAGACGTTCAAGGCTCTTCGGGACCTCTAGCAGGGGACTTCGGACCGATCAGACTTCCGCTTGGGCAGCCGCAGACCGCGGTCGGCAGAAGCGAGCGCAACGGGGACTGTTGCGAACCCGCCCGCTGGGCGAAGAGCGGGCGGGTCGGGTGACGCGAAGCTCGCTAGGCCCTTTTGCGAGGTGCAGCCCGCTTGGCCACGGGGGCCTTGCGAGCCGGAGCCGACACCCGCTTGGCGGGCGTCGTCTTCCTTGCGGCCAAGGTCTTCTTGGCCGGTGCGACCTTCTTGGCCACGGTCTTTCTGGCCGGTGCGACCTTCTTGGCGACGGTCTTCTTGGCCGGTGCGACCTTCTTGGCGACGGTCTTCTTGGCTGCAGTCACCTTCTTGGCGACGGTCTTCTTGGCCGCAGTCACCTTCTTGGCCACGGTCTTCTTCACGGCGGCCACCTTCTTGGCCGGCGCGGCCTTGCGAGCCGGTGCCTTCTTGGCCACGGTCTTCTTGGCTGCCGTCACCTTCTTGGCCACGGTCTTCTTGGCCACGGTCTTCTTGGCCGCAACGGTCTTCTTCGCTGGCGCGGTCTTCTTCGCCGCGGCTGCGGTCTTCTTGGCTGGACTCATGATGCCTCTCTCAGCGCTTCTTGGCGGCCTTGGCGGCCTTCTTGGCGGGTGCAGCTTTCTTCGCCGCGGAGGCCTTCTTGGCCGGCGCAGCCTTCTTGGCCGGCGCAGCCTTCTTCGCTGGCGAAGCCTTCTTGGCCGCGGCAACCTTGCCTCGGCTGTTGAGGGCTTCCTTGTATGCGGATGCCGGCGCGAAGCGGACGGTCTTGGACGCGGCGATCTTCACTGGCGCACCCGTTTGGGGGTTGCGCCCCATACGGGCGGCCCGGGCACTCGGGGAGAATGTCCCGAAACCGAAGATCGCAACCTTGTTGCCGGCTTTGGTCTCGGCCACAACCGATTCCGCGACGGCAGCAACCGCTGCTTCTGCGTGCTTCTTGTCGAGACCAGTCTTGCTGACGACTGCTTCGACGAGCTCTGTCCTGTTCACCGCACCTCCTGGCGCTGTTGGGGAAGTTCCCTGACATACAAGAGGTTTTGGAGCTTCAGGTCAAGCATTTCCCTTGCACGGCAAGGGCTTTGGAATCGGATGTGCCAGAATTCCCTTGCTAGACAAGGAATTCTGTCTTAAGGGCGTGTTCGAGGACTTCACCGATTTCAGCCGCCAGATGGAAGATCATCTGCGCTCTGATTGCGTCCGGCACGTCTTCGAGGTCTGGTTCGTTGCGAGCCGGAAGCACCACTTCGGTCAATCCGGCGCGGTGCGCGGCCAACACCTTCTGCTTCACACCACCGATCGGAAGCACCTTTCCTTGCAGGGTGATCTCACCAGTCATGCCGACCTCGGGCCGGACCGGACGTCCGGTGAGCAAGCTCACCAGCGCGGTGGTCATGGTGACGCCGGCGGAGGGGCCGTCCTTGGGGATGGCACCGGCCGGGACGTGCACATGGATGCGCCGACGATCGAACGCGTCGGACGCGACACCAAGGTCAGCCGCGTGGGCTCGCACATAGGAGAGGGCGATCTGGGCGGATTCCTGCATCACTTCACCAAGTTGTCCAGTGATGGTCAGGCCCGGTTCGCCGGTTGCGGCGCTGGCTTCCACGAAGAGGACATCGCCGCCGACGCCCGTGACGGCCAGACCGGTGGCGACGCCCGGCACCGATGTGCGTTCGGCCACTTCCGGATGATGCCGGGGCCTGCCGAGCCAACGGGTCAAGTCGGCCTCGTCAATCGTCAGTGGAGACGACGAGCCGTCCGTCGCCACCTTGGCTGCGGCCTTTCGCAGCAACCGGGCCAGTTCCCGCTCCAGGCTGCGCACACCTGCCTCATGCGTGTAGCCGGCGACGACGGCGCGCAGAGCCGAATCAGTGATCTGCACTTCGCCTTCGAGCAGGCCAGCACGCGCCCACTGTCGAGGGAGCAGGTGGTCCCGCGCGATGGCGACCTTTTCATCCTCTGTGTAGCCGTCGAGGCGCACGACCTCCATCCGGTCGAACAACGGCGCGGGGATTTGCTCCACCATGTTAGCGGTGGCCAGGAACAGGACGTCTGACAGGTCGAGGTCCATATCGAGGTAGTGGTCCCGGAAGGTGTGGTTCTGGGCCGGATCGAGCACTTCGAGCAACGCCGAAGATGGATCGCCTCGCCAATCGCTGCCGAGCTTGTCGACCTCGTCGAGGAGGATGACGGGGTTGAACGAGCCTGCCTCCTTGATCGCCCGGACAATGCGGCCGGGCAACGCCCCGACATAGGTGCGCCGGTGGCCTCGGATCTCGGCCTCGTCGTGCACGCCACCCAGGGCGACACGAACGAAAGAACGTCCCATGGCGCGGGCCACCGACTCGCCGAGCGAGGTCTTACCGACACCGGGGGGACCGACGAGGGTCAGGATCATGCCGCCACTACCGCGGCCACTACCGGCAGCAGGCGTGGCTTCGAGGTTACGCTCGACGCGCAGCTTTCGAACGGCCAGGTGCTCGATGATCCGGTCCTTGACGTCGTCGAGACCGGTGTGGTCCGCGTCGAGAACGGCACGGGCCTCGCCAATGTCGATGCGGTCATCGGAACGAACGCCCCACGGGAGCTCGAACACGGTGTCGAGCCAGGTCCGGATCCACCCGTGCTCGGGACTCTGCTCGCTCGTGCGCTCGAGCTTGTCGATCTCGCGCGACACCACGGTGCGGACGGCCTCGGTCACGACCAGCCCCTCGAGCCGGGCGCGGTAGTCCTCGCCCTCTTCGCCGTCGCCCTGCTCACCGAGTTCCTTGCGGATGGCGGCCAGCTGCTGGCGCAACAGGTAGTCGCGCTGCGTCCGCTCCATGCCTTCGGCCACGTCCGATCGGATGCGATCCTTGAGCTCCAGCTCGGCCAGGGCTTCACGCCCCCACGCCAGGACCAGTTCGACCCGCCGGCTCGGATCGAGGGTTTCGAGCAGCTCGACCTTGCGTTCCACGGAAAGCTCGGGCCAGTAGCCAGCGGTGTCGGCGAGGCGACCGGGATCGGTCACCCCCCGCAGGACGTCGCCGAGACGCCCGATGCCGCGGTGCTCGCCGATGGCCTCGAAGACGGCGCGCAGCTCGCGAGCTGTCTCGGCCGCCGCTTCGCTGGCCTGCTGTTCCTCGACGATCTCCACGTTGACCCACAGAGCTGGCCCCGCGGCTGCGGTGGCGGCTCCGATGGTGGCTCGCTCACGACCTTGCACCACGATGGCGGGCGTGCCGCCGGGCAGCGAACCCGAGCGCTCCACCTGGGCCACCGTCCCGACCCGGGCGAACCGGCCACTGCTCGCATCCGGCCCGGTGGTCCGGCCCAGCCGGGGCACCAGGACCAGGCGGTCGCCGGCGCCGGCTGCCGCCTCGGCGGCGGCGCGGGCCTCGGGCGTCTCCAAGGCCAGAGTGATGGTCATGCCGGGCAGGACTACCCCGGCGTCGAGGGGGAGCAACGGGAGGGCGGAGGTGGCGATAGATGACATGGCAGCCTCTTACTTGGTCGGGTGTAATGATGTAACTGCAACCAGGATAACGGCGCTAGAAGCAAACTTGTTCCCTGAGCACTCAGGTCTGCGAAGATCTGCGCCCGACTGCTGTCAGAGGCCAGTAAACGGCAGCCAGGAGAACCAGAAGGAGCCCAGAGTTGGGATCGGTCCCGTCTCCCGTGAAGATCCCGCCAAAATCCTCGGCCACCCAGAAGGCGAGGGCCGCCACGATGGCGACGACGAGGCCGAGCCGGGTCAGGCGAGGGACGAAGACCGCCACCGCGACGAACGCGAAGAGCAACACCGAGACGATCGACACCTCGGTCCCGTGACCGGCGAGGGCCCGGCCCAGCGTCGAGTCCATGCTGCGAATCCAGCCCGGCTCGCCGGAGCCCATCCCGGTGACCATGTCACCGAGCGAAGTGGGCGAACGGTCCGCGGGCTGCAGGATCTCGTAGGCGAAGCTGCCCCACAAGGCCAGCCAAGCCACCCGAGGCAGGGTGCGGCCGAGCGGACCCGAAGTGGCCAGCGCCATCCTGTCCTGCTGATCGGTCTCCTCGGCCGGGCGCGGCCACACCAGCAGGGCGATGAAGGCGTACAAGATGACGGCGCCGGGGGTCCCCATATACGAATCGGAACCGCTGACGAGGATCCCGCCCAGGCCCTCACCGAACCACCACACCGCCAGCACCCACGGGATTGACGCGGCCAACGCCAACCTCACCGTAGGACGCCACAACAGGCCGAGGGCCAGGAGGAGCTGGATGGTGGCGAACAGGGCGTTGTAGACCGCGATGTGGTGAACCATCACCTGGGCGGCCCAATTGATCGAGTGGGCCACGATCCCTGGGTTGCCGGATGCACTTGGTTCGATCGCCTGGGTGACGAAGGCCTTGGTGAACATGTAGGGCTGATACTGCAAGCCCGCGTCGAGGAGCCAGATCAGGCCGAGGGCTAGCTGAGCCGCCCGCAGGGGCGACGGTTTGGTCAGCCTGATGCCCGCCCAGCTGCGCGGGATCAGACGCGAACGGCTGCCCCCGGGGGCGGCGACGGCGATGGACACGGCGTGCCTCCTGTTCTGTTCATGGCTTCGTGCCCGCGTCGGCCGCGGGGCTGACGATGAGAGTGCCGACCATGCCTTCGGTGAGATGGAAGTCGCAGATGAAGGCATAGGTGCCCGGTGTGTTGACCTGGAAGGCCATGGTGACCGTCTTTCCGCCGTACACGGTCGGCGAAACCGCATGCAAGGACGGGATGTCGAGGTCGTGCGCCACGATGCCGACGTCGCGGAGGGTGATGGTCACCCGGCCAGGATGGACGTCGATCCGGGACGGCACGAACCGCATGGAGTCGTTGACGTCGATGGTGACGCGCTGCACGGCCGGTGACGACTGGCTGGCCGCGCCAGGGGTCGAGCTTCCGCAGCCGGTGAGCAGGCCGGACACCAGCAGGCCGATCACCAGTCCGGTCGCGGCCAGGTGACCACGGGACAGCGAGCGCGGCGCGTGCGTCATGGGGTGGGTATGTGCGATAACGGCGACCAGGTCACCCCGTCATCGGCCGAGCTGAAGACGTTGATGCCCCATTGGAAGGCCAGGATCTCCGGTGGGCGTCCGGCCGCGGCGGGCATGGCGTAGAGGTGGTCGATCAGAGTGGCTGTGAGCACTTTGGTCCAGGTTGTACCGCCATCGGTGGACCGCCACACCCCGTGGTTCGCATCTGCGGCCGAGGGCACCATGCCAAACAGGGCGCTCGTTGCCGGCGGGGCGCTGAGCTCGTCGAAGGTGGGACTGTCGGCGATCTGGCGCCAGGTCACGCCGCCGTCGCGGCTGGCGGCGACTCCCCCGCTCCCGAGGGCGGCGACTACGCATGAGCCGCAGTTGGGAAGGGTCGTCATGTCGTTGACGGGTTGGGACAGTTCGGGCAAGCCGGGCATGGATGGGGCGGCCGCATCGGTGACGAACAGCCCGGACGGGGTGGCGAACAACAGATTCGCCCCTACGACGAGAAGGTCGCTGACAGGTACGGCGGCCGGAATCATGCGCTGCCAAGATCGCCCCGCGTCGGTGCTCTCGTAGATGCCGAATCCGATCAACGATGCCCAGACTGTCGAGCCGTTCGACCCGGCCGCTAGGGCGGCGACGGCGGCGCCCGGGGGTATCCCTTGTCCCGAGTACCAGCGATGGGTGTTGTTCGAGTAGCCGATGTTCGGAGTCGACGCCGCGCCCATCGACATGCCCGGCGTCGACATGTTCGCCGCGGTCATCCGAGGCATCTGCATCCCGGCCATCGGTTGGAGAGAGGCCACGTAGTCGCTCGGCAGCTTGACGATTGCCGCGACCATCTCCTCGCCCAGTCCGTTGTCGGCCTGCCAGGTTGCTCCGGCGTCTTCGCTCTGCTCGAGCCCGTAGTGGGTTGCCAGGACAATCTCTGCCGATTGCGAACCGGCGACGACACCGTGAACATGATCGGCGACCAGCGGCTGCGACCCAGTAGCAGTACCGCCGCCGCATGCCGCGAGCACGGTCGGCAAGACGACCGCCAGGACGACGGCGCCGGCTCGAAGTCTCACGACGTCAACGGCCCGACGACTGCTCGTGGTGTGGTAGCCGGAACCATCTCACCGCTGGACCGCCTGCGGGCGACGCGGCCCAACAGCGGAGCGGCACCGGCCACGAGCGCGAGTAGCCCGCAGCAAAACACGATGTCTCGGACCAGCCGGGCCCTACTGCTGGTATCAGCGATCGGGGCGCTCTCGGCGGCTCCGACGGCGATGACCTCGGCCCCGTACAATTGGGGTGAATCGTTGATGACCCGGCTCAGCGCCGACAGTGGCCGGTCAGAGTTGACCACCTGGATCGCCTCGCCCGGCGGCAACAATCGCCCTCCGCTCAAACCACCGTCCTCTACGGCCGGCACGATTTCGTCGAGAACGACCTGCTGCAGCGACACGTCGGCTTCGAGCGCCTGGGGGCTCGCCGATGCAGGCCGAGCCGGCGGACCCCACGGAGTCGCACGGGTGGTAAACACCGGGAGCACGGCCGCGATTACCGCGGCCAATNNGCCAAGCCGGCCGCGGCCACACCCGCCAGTACCCACAGAGATAGTCGTGACCCGGCGCGGGCCGTTCGCATGCGTCGGGCCAGGACCACTCCTCCGGCCGTGATCAACAGGCCCGGCAGGGCGGCGACCCCGAAGAGGAACAGGATGGAGACGCCCGGTTGGCGCTGCGGTTTGGCGCGCTGGATCTCGACGGCGAGCGCCTGGCGAAGACCGGACGTGACATCTTGCGGATCCGTAAGGGCCTTGCTGAGCGGGCCGAGCTCCGGGTGCTTGGCCAGTAGGGCCACGGCAGCTCGGTCCGCGGCCGGTCCACTCTTACCCCCGGCGTGCGCCATCGCGGCCGGGACCTCGGCCAGGGCGGCGGGCAGCGCCTCGATCGACGTCAGCCCCCGCGCCAGGCTGGCCTTCTCCGGACCGGACAGGCTGGCTTGCCCCTTGGTGGCTGCGCTCGCGGGTCGAAGCGCCAGTGGCACCACGAGCAGCACCACCCCCGCGGCGATCACCAGCGCGGTGAGCAGCGGCCACCAGAGCGGCGCGGGGCGGCCCCGCATCATCGGGACTGTCCTGGTACGAAGGTGCCCTCGAAGTGCACCTCGATGGAGTCGCCCGCTTCGGAGAAGGCTTCGCCGACAAACCAGTTGAGAGTGAAGTGCTTGGTGGACTTGTCGTAGGTCCCGGCCGCGGCCTTGCTTCCGAGGTCCCAGCAGCCCTGGCCGTACGAGGTCGCGCAGGTCGACCCGGGTAATCCTCCGTAGCTGAAGTGCAACGACCGCAGGTCCACGTAGAGGTTCGAACCGTCGACGGTGGCCGTCGGAACGGGGAAAATGGGGGCGGCGCTGGGAGCGTTCTGGTCGTCGTTGCCGGACGTGGCCATCCCGACGTTCTGGCCCTGGAACTTGACCGGGACGATGATGCGCCCGGCGAGAGAGCTGCCATTCGCGGAAAACGTCGGGGTGGGGTCAGGCTGGAAGCTCCCTGTGACGAGCCCCCCATCCGTCCCAGGGGCGACGGGGACGAACATGTGGTCCGAGCAGGCGCCTTGTGAGGAGGGGACCGGCTTGCCATCGGCGGCGTTGCCGACGACGAAGTAGCTGCCGGTGGGCGCCGCAGTGGGGCTGGAGCAGTGGCCGGCAGTGATCCGGAAGGTACCGACAAGTTGCGTGCTGGCAGTCGCCGTGCTGCAAGCCGAGCCAAGGGCGGCCAACGCCGCTACCGCGAACCCCATCCGCCACCACGATCGCGGCTGTCGCACCTGCCACCAGGGCGGTCGAGGGAACGTCATCGAGCGCCCGCCTGCGGCCCGGCAGAAGCCAGACTCCGTCCCCGGCCCCGTTCGGAGTTGGGGCGGAGTCGCATCCCGAGCCAGAACGCGTCGGCCGCGAAGAAGAGCGCGGCCAACGCGGCGAGGATGCCGCCGGCTTTGGGATACCGCAGGACTCGCATCTCATCGGTCACCACGTCAGAGGCAACCGGTCGCTCGCCGTCCGGTAGCGACGCGGCTGTACGTGCCGCGCCGGATCCTGACGACGCCGATCCGACCCCCGGCGCGACACCAGCCGCTACATCTGGCGATGGACTGGTCCCAGCTGGCGAGGTCTCGGTGATGGACGAGGACCCCGTGGTCGTCGCCGAGGACCCGCGGTCGACCAGTCCGAGCAACCCCGGGACGCTGGCGCTCCCCGTGGCAACGCCGCGCTCGCCAGCCCCGGCAGGTGCCGCGGTCGCCGCCGCGCCGGTACCGGAGCCTGACGGGGGTGCCTGATTGCCGGCGCCTGAGGTGGAACCCGAGGACGCGTCCGCGCCGCTCTCCGATGATCCGGCCGACGCCCCCGAGGGCGCCTCCGCTCCGGCAGTCGAGCTGGCGGATGAGGCGACTGATCCGTTCTGTTGCGCTCCGGCATTGGAGTCGGCGTTGAGCGCTTGGCCGACCAGGGTGCCTTCGAGGTGGAACACCACACCAACCGCTTGCCCAGTGAAGCCCTGGCTGGACAGCCAGTTGAGGGTGAACTGGTGCGAGAGGGCGTTGAAGGTGCCCGTGGCCGCTTTGGTCCCCTCCTCCCAGCAGCCCAGCCCTTCGGCGGAGGCGCACGTGCTACCGGGGGGTCCCTCGAAAGTGACGTCAAGGGACCGGAGGTCCACTGTGAGGGTGGAGCCTTGCACCAGCGCTTGCGGCGGGGGGTACGCCAGGGGACCGGTCGGTGCGTCCTGCACGTCGTATGGAGAGGTCCCGATGCCGAACTTGTGGCCGTTGTAGGACGTGGGTTGGATCACCAGGTTGGACAACGAGTCTCCGTTCGGGGCGAAGGTGGGATCGGGATCGGCCGCGAACCGTCCCAGCGGGATCCCGGTGGTCCCGGGGGGCAGCAACGTGACGGCGCCGCCGTCACAAGTCGAGTCGGGGTTCGTGTAGTCCTTCACACCGTCGGTTACCTCGAGGAAGCTCCCGCTGGGACTGCCGTTCGCACACGACGTGGGTGCCAGCTGCAGCGACCCGCTCAGCGTCTCGAGTGCGGAGGACGTCCCTGTCGTGCTGGCGCCCGCGCCGGCCGCGGTGACCGACAGGCCCACCGCGGCGACGGAAAGGCCGACTGCGGCCGCGGTCAACGCCAGAGTGACCCCGGCACCACCGCGGTGCCTCCTCGATCGCATGCGCCACCTCATCAGCCCGAGTCAGCTCCACTCGAACCGGAGCTTCCACTCGACCCGGAGGTCTCGTCCTGCTCGCCCGTCCAGTACCAGGTGCGGTTGGAGGGGTTGTAGTCCACGAATGAGAGGAAGTCGAGATCGGACGGACCGGGCAGCCCGCCATCGAGGACCTGATTGTTGGTGGTGTCCACGAAATAGTCGACAGTCAGCTCACCCGTCATGTCGAACACCACCCGATCGGTCCCGTTGGTGTCGATGGACACACCGGTGATGGTGACCCGGATCACGTTGTGCTTGTGCTGGCTGTTCAGATAGTTGATAGTCCCGGCGTTCCCCGTGAGCATCGGCCCGGCCAGATAGTGGTCGAGGAGGGTGGCGTTGCCGGTGGAATAGGCCTGGGCGACGTTGTTCTCGAAGTACTGGATTAACTGCTCAACCGTCCCCTGGCTCAGAGGGCCAGGCGGGACGTGGGAAGGTAGCCCCGGGTCTGCGAGCAACGCGGCGGGGACTGTCACGGCGGGCACGAACGGGGCGACGGTCGTGGTCGACGTGGCGGCCGGATCGGTCGGGGTGGCATTTGCCGCGGGCGGATCGGAGGCCCCGCCGCACGCCGACAACCCCGCGGCCAGAAAGACCGTCGCCAGGCTCACCACCACGCGCACAGGGGTACCCGTCATCAGACCCCCATGTCCCGGAGCAACTGGACGGCCACGGACGCCGACGGCGCCGGCCCGGCCACCGACGCGGTGTAGAAGCGGGCGCCGACCTGCGCCGACAACTCGAGCACGGTCGTGGACGCGATGCCGTACTCGCTAAAGGACTGTGCCGTCTCGATGTAGCCGATCGTCTGCACCGACCCGATCACTGGAGGACGCGGTTGCGATTTCACGGCCGGAGCCTCGTCTTGTCGAAGCATCGCAAAGGAACCCGCGAAGTGAGACGCCCCAGCCGCGTTCTGGAACTCCAGATCGATGCACTGGATGACCAGATCGCCTCCGGCCGGCGCATGGAGGTGGGTGTAGACCGACCGGGCGCCCTCCAGGTAGCTGTCATACAGCATGGCAGCCTGCAGGTCGCCGGACTCGGTGTAGTCAGAGGGCTGGATCGACCCCGAGTGGGTGGCATCCGGCGTGAATCCGGCTGGCAGGTCAGCCAGCCCACATGTCGCGGGAGGTGCCGGAGCGGCGACGGGTTGCAGCGGTCCGTCTGACGGAGGGGGGTCGGCTTGATGCACGGCACCGCCACATCCGGCCAGGACCAGGCAGCAGAGTCCCAGCCAGATGGGGCCGCGACGAACGCATCGGCGATCTCGGCCCACGCGCACTGCGTTGCGAAAAGCTCTCATGGCAAGCTCCTGAAGGGAGTGACCTGCTCGAACCCTCCCGTGTCGAGGAAGGTCCCCTCGTGGGCGAGCGCCACGGAGCCTCCCGCCGATACGTAGGACGGCATAGCCATTGGGTTGATGTAGGTGGAGCGGAAGAAGGCCACCTGGGTTGCCCCGCCGCCAGCAACCGTCCAGCCGCCCCGGTAGGAGCCCGCGCTAAACGAAGCGAAGCGGGTGGCGAAGATGTGCGACAGGGTCGCGGCCGAGGGGTGACCGCCACCATCGGCCAGCGCCCGAGCGATGATCCACGCCGCGTCGTACCCGTGCAGCCCCTGGAATGTGGGGCGAACACCCGGGAACAGCGCCAGCAGTCGCTGTGCGTAGTACTGAGACAAAGGGTCGAACGGGTCGGTGTCGCTGGCGAACTCGAAGGCACCGACCCGGGTGAGCTGCCCGGCATCGTTGATGAAATCGGTGTCCATCAACTGATCGGAAGCCAGGATGCCGCGGGACGGCTGCCATCCGGTGGAAGCCGAGATGTTGGAGAGCGCTTTTACGAGAGGCAGGATCTCCGTCGGGTCGGCGAGGGTCGCGACAGCATCGCTCCCGGCGGAGATGACCTCGTTCGCCTCGGCGTCGGGGTCTGAGCTGATGCCGAGTACCCGATAGCTGATGCCGAGGCGGTCGAGCTCCGCAGTAACGCCCGCCAGCTCTTCGCGGTCGATCGGATTGGTGCCACTGATGACCGTGAGCGTCGACGCCCCCTGTTGCTGGGCTTGGTCGGCGATCGCTCGCCCCTCTGATGTCCAATTGGGGCTCAAGGACCAGACACCGGCGACCGTAGCGGAGGGCAGGACAGGGGCGACGACCGGTACGTGCCATTGCCGCGCCTCGGCGACCACGGCGTCGACAGTGGAGGGGTCGCCGCAGGGGATCACGACGGCGGGGCGGAGCACTTGGAGCCTCTTCATGGCAGCCCCAACGCTCGCATGGGTGTCCACCGTGACCACCCGAAGGAGGTCGCCATGGTCAAAACCCTGGGTGTTGGCGTCGACAAGCGCCGTCTGCAATCCGACGATCTCGTCTTGGCAAGCCTGCCCTTCGGGGCCGGACAGGTCGGCGGCCGCCCCGATCACGACCTGGTGAGGCAGGTCGGCTGGAAGTACCTGCGCCGACAATGCGACAGCAATGGGTCCGGGGGCGGGCGCATGGGGTGGGTCCGCCTGCTGCACTTCCGCGTTGAGCGACCAGGTGGTGGCGACGGGAAGGTCCGTCTGTCCCGTCCACCACGAGGTCCCGGCAGAGGGACGCAAGACGACCTGGCGGGCCGGGGTAGCGCAGCCGCACGACACGCGAACGGTGACGCCGACGACCCCGGCAACAGGCTGAAGAAAATCATTCTCGTCGGACGTGTCGAGCTGGACGACGATGGTGTTCTGGCCCACCACTCCGGGGGAAACGACCCCCACAAGCAGGTTGTTCGCCACCGAATCGACCTGTACTGGTAGGCCAACCGCGCTGGCGTACACCTGCGAGGACAAAGGGATGTCGATCGGTTGCGGCAGTTGGCCCAGGATTCCAGCCAGGACCAAGACGACGGTGGCCGCTCCCGCCTCGGCCAGGACTAGCCGGCGGGCGTGCCGGCGCGCCGCGAACGCGGCCGCGGCTCCGATCAAGACCATGACCGCGAACAGGGCGATCTTGGTGGTGATAATCCCGCCGTAGGCGGTGTGGATGAGCTCACCGAACGACCGCAGACCCCAGGCAGTGGTGGCGATCCCGGTGCCGAGGACGGCGAGCATGGAGATCCCCACCAGGCCCCTGAGGCGTTGGCCCCGGTCGACCAGTTGGGTGCTCACACCGGCGCGGGACACGGGAATGACCAGGGCGGCGATGGCACCGATCCACACGCTGACTGCGGTCAGGTGCACGGCGTAGACGATCAGCGACAGCGCATGGCGCGAGGTTGGCGCGGCGCCGCCATGCCCGGAGTCGGCCAGGTCCAAGATCAGCCCGGCCGCGACCAGGGCGCCGCCCCAGCGGCGGAGGGCCTCGGGGCGCTGTCCTCGGCCCAGGGCGCCGTCGTCGAAGAGCACCAGGGCGGCCACACCGGCAAGGACCAGCTGAGCCAGTAGGAGACGGCCGATGTCGGAGGTGACGAAGGCGTGCACGCCGCCCGGTCCCAGGGCCCGGCGGGACAGGATGGCGACGTCGACGACCAGGACGCCCCACGCCGACCAGCGCACGCGCACCAGCCGCCGCCCGATAAGGGCGCGGCGGCGGTCGTCGCCTTCTGTGGCCACCACATCGCTCATCGTGGGCGCGAGGAGGAGGAGGCCCGACAGCAGGACTGTGGCGGCCGGCAAGATGGCCCGGAGCACCTCGTCGAGCACGCTCTGGTGAGCGGTTGAACCGGTGCTAGGACCGACGCCGGCGACCACGTCGGGGTTGGAGGACACGTGTCCGACGCTCAGGGGGAACTCGCCAAAGATGGTGTGCCCGTCCTGCCCAACCGCGGTCCACTCGACTGCGTAGGTGCCGCTGGTTTGGAGGGGCTGGGCGGGCGCGACCACCAGCTCGCTGCCTCCCGAGGCAGACAGCTGCTGCGTCGGGATCGTGGTCCCGTCAGGGGCGACCAGAGTCACCTTGCAGTAAGAGAGATCGAGGCCCTCGGTGTAGGTGATCTCGATCTGCGCCAACCCGGGCGGTACGACCGAGCTCGGCGACGGAACGCTGTGCAAGAAGTAGGGGTGGGCGGACGCCGGGCTGGCCATGGCGACGGCTGCAACCACGATGCCCAGCCACAGCGCGCCAGTCACGGCCAAGGCCCGCGGGTAGGAGATTGTCGGGAGGTTGCGGATGGCCACGCTCGGTTCCAGAGAAGGGAGAAGGCGGTGCAGCGAAACGGGACCGAGGGTGGGGAGAGTTGCCTCTCCCCACCCTCGTCAAGACCAGGGTCCTCAGCCGGTCGGGCTCATTCCTGGTAGGGCAGACCGGCGGTGTCGGCTCCCATGTCGATCGGCTCGCCCCAGTAGCCGTGGCACACGCCGTTGACGACCGATCCGAAGACGCAGTTCGGGCCGTAACTGGTGCCCCACGGTGTGAACCCCGTGAGCGGCGGGTCGTTCTCGACGAAGAGCATCGAGTGCGGTTTGTAGAAGCCCTTGATCAAGGGGTCGGGCCAGTCGTCCCGGTTGAACTGGACGCACGGGGTTCCCTCGGTCTCGTCCACGAAGTTGGTGTCGAGCGAGAGCGCACCGGTGTAGGGGTTCATGTTGATCATGCAGATGGTGTGGTTGCCGTCGACGCCGGTACGAGCCACGAAGTAGTTGGCTTCGGCGATGCGAGTCGGGGCGTGATAGTCGATCACCTGCTTACCGGTGAGGGGGTCGGTGATCTTGATCGCCGCCAGCCGGAAGTTGTCGTACTCCGCCCAGTGGGGACCGCCTGAAGTGGGGTCGTTGATGGGTACCACACCGGCGACGGTGGGGCAGTCGGCTCCTCCAACGCTCGGATCGGCAACAGCTCGAATGTTGAGGTCGATGTTGCACTGGTAGCTGTCCCCAGCCTCGAGCAGCTTGGTGATGTTGAGCGTGTACACCATCTTCGGGGTACCGGCGTCGTCGTAGTTGTCCTGGAGGATGAAACGACCGTTGACCGCGTGGCCGAGGAACCGGTTGTCGGGACTGACCACGTCCCACGCCGCCCCGTCGCAGCCGTCCGGCTCGTTGAGCTCGTTGGCGCCGCCGTCACCGCCGCCCGCTTGCCGGCCTCCCGGCGACGGGGTGTCGAGGGCGTCAACCGCGGCAGTCGAGTCAAACACCTCGGTCCACGGGTATTTGACCGTGTCGGTGACATCGGGCGTGTAGAAGATAGCGCCGCCGCACATGCTCTCGGCGAACCAGCCCTTGGGAATCTTGCCATCGGGCAACGGGTAGTCCCAGGTGGACCCGTTCTCCATAATGCCGACGTTCGAGGCGTGGGCCGGATTGCTCGGGTCCCCGGGCCCCTCGGGCATGACGTCGACCTCACAGATCTCCGGATTGTTGATCGTGGCGGTGGGAGTCGCCTTACCGGAGCATCCTCTGGGCGAAAGGGACCAGACCCGGACGGTTCGTCGGAACTCGTAGAGGTCCACCGGTTTGACCGGGTCCAGGATGATCTCCGCCGGCTCGGCATAGTCGGAGGTGACCATGATCCCGAGATCGACTCGCAGTTGGATGCCGTGCGGGTTGGCGCAACTGCCGAAGTCGGGGCACTGTGGCTCGTCCGTCGACGGGTCGAGGCCGGTCTCGCACCCGGCTTTCTGCTGGCCGGAACTGGCGCCGGCTGGCGGGCAGTTCGTGGGGAGCACCAGATTGGGAAGGTTGCCGACGGTGTCACCCACGTCCTGGGTCAGGGCGCTCACGACACTCCCGTTGCTGTTGTCCAGGTGGACCAGCGATTCGGGAGCGCTCGCCGGCCACTCCCCGATGATCTGCCCAGGTGTCATACCCGGATGCTGAGCGCCGGCGATCTCGACGACCGCCCCTGGGGTGGTGCCGTAGGCGTAGAGGGGGCCGCCCATGAGGGTCCCGTAGGCGTCACCATTGGGGAGGGTGGCGAAGGCGTCCCAGATGCTGCCACTAGGAGTCGCCCAAGGCTCGTCCGTCGAGACCAGGGAGATCTTGGGAAGGTCCGACACGTTCCAGGTGAACAGTCGAGAGCTGAACAGCCCGCCGGCCCACACTGACTGGTTCGGGTACCACGTGTACTGCATGTGATGCGGTTCGTTCTCGATGCCATCGGGACCGCTGATGGCCGCGACGTTGACGACCTTGCCGTAGGTGTCGCAGCCGGGTTCGGCGTCAATGGTGGCCATCATGTCGCTGCCGGTTGGCAGGAACTCGTCGGGAGCGACGTCCAGCAGGCCCTCGGGGTTGACCTCACCTGCGTTCAGGACGTCGACGATGTCCGATCCGGTGATGTCTGCGGCGTTCATCTTGCCTGCCCAGACGATCATGTACTCATGGCCCTTTCCCGGCGGCGGGCAGTCGGTCCCACCTGGGGGCTCGTTGTCGAGGTCGGGGTTGACGCTGCTGCCGATCCCGGGCACGGCCGAACCGACACCGGGGATGTTCGGGGCGCCCTGCAGGTTGAGGCCCGACAACGGGTTGTCGTAGGGCACGTTGGTACCGGGCGCGGAACCGGTTCCCGAGGTGGTGCTGGTCGTCGACGGGACTGTGGCCGGTAGCGCGGACGACATCGTTCCGGCGTCTGATGCCAGGTTCGAAGCAGTCTCGCTATTGGCGCTGGTGTCCGCCGCCTGCACCGGCTTGGGTTTCACGTTGACGGTGTAGTTGATCGACTCTGCCGTCTGCCCGTTGCCCAGCGCGGATTTGAAGACCGTCTTGCTAACTGTCGGTAGACTTGCGGAAGCCTGTGCGGGCACCGCGTTCGGTACCACCTCCACCAGCCCAGCCAAGACCATTACCGAAGTCCCGATCATGGCGACCTTCCGGCCGAACCGTCCTCGATGTCGAACTTGCACGTTGGCTCCTAGCTTTTCGACTTTTCCTATTGACTTAGTGATCTATCCTGACAAATAGGACAATACGAATGCAAGGGAAAAACCCTCGGTGTGACAAATGTCACTAAGGATTCCCGAAGAGCGACCTGAACGAGGGATGAGACGGCCACTGTCCGAGCCGCCAGCCGCGCCCGATCGACTTTCGGGCTGGGCTCGCCGGGAGCGGCTGCAGGCTGGGCCCGCCGGGAGGGGCTGCGCCCGATACCAGCCCGGAAGTCGAATGTTGACAAATCCGATCTGATATTTCATACTTTTCCTATCGCTTTGATATGATTAAGATCGGTTTGTGGCACACCGCCAGGAGACCGTGGTCATCGTTGGAGGAGGCGCTTCTGGGGTTCTGAGCGCCCTTCATCTGCTATGGGCGACACCCGAGCGGGTGCGGGTGGTGTTCATCGAACCGAGGGGCGAGTTGGGCTATGGCATCGCCTACGGGACCAGCGATCCCGGTCACCTCCTCAATGTGCGGGCCGGTTGTTTGAGCGCTCGGCCGGACCAACCCGGGCATTTCACCCAGTGGGCCCGTCAGCACACGGCCGCTCACGGTGAGTCCTTCTTGCCCCGGTCGTTGTACGGCAACTATCTGCGCTCATTGCTGGGGCCGGTCGAGCACATTCGGGCCCATGTCCGCCATGCCATCCCTGTCGGAGGGCGGGTCCAGATCGTGCTGTCGAACGGGACTCACCGCAGTGCCGACCGGGTGGTGCTGGCCCCGGGCTCGTCCCCGCCCCAATGGCCCGCCCCGCTTCGCGGCGCCGATCGGCGCTGGATCGGCGATCCCTGGCGACCGGGTGCGCTGAGCGAGGTGACCCCGGGCAAGCCGGTGCTCCTGGTCGGCACCGGCTTGACCGCCGTCGACGTCGCCCTCAGCCTGCACGCGGCCGGACATCGTCAAGTGGTCGCCACTTCCCGGCGGGGGCTGCTGCCGTCCTCGCATCCCGAGCAACCCCACCCGCCGCTGCGGCTGGTCCCGCCCCGGCACCCCACCGCCCGCTCGCTGCTGGCCTGGGCCCGGGAGGCCCGCGCCGAGGCCGGCGACTGGGGAGCGGTCGTCGAGGCCCTCCGCCCCCACACCGACAACCTGTGGGGGGCGATGACCACGACCGAACGAGCCCGGTTGCTCCGCCACATCCACCGCCGCTGGGAAATACACCGTCACCGCATGGCCCCGCCCGTGGCGGATCGTATCGACGCCATGCGCGAACTCGGGGAGCTGAGCATCGCGCCGGGAGGCATCCGATCCGCCAAGACCGACCGGCGGGGCATCCACGTCGAGCTCGCCGATCGTCGCCTCCGCTTCGGCGCGGTGATCAACTGCACCGGGCCGACTGCTGACGTTCGACACTCGACAAATCCGCTGATTCAACGGCTGCTCGATCACCGAATAGTCCGACCCGGCCCTCTCGCCCTCGGTCTCGACACTGACGCCGACGGCTGCCTACCCGACACCGACAGCGCCCTGTGGCTCGTCGGCCCTCTGCGCCGCGGCCATCGCTGGGAAACCACCGCCATCCCCGAAATACGAACCCAAGCCGCCGCCTTACCCCACTCCCTCTGGCAGCAACGCTCGACGATTGGAGCCTGATGCAGATCATCCCCGTGGACGCGTCCGACCTCGGCAACCGTTCCTACGTCGTCACCGACGGCGTACGCGCCATCGCCATCGATCCGCCCCGCCCGGCCAGCGGCGCCCTCGACGCCGTCCGGTCCCGCTCGCTGACCCTGGAGGTGATCGTCGAGACCCACCTCCACAACGATCACGTGAGCGGGGCACCCGAGTTGGCCGCGGCGACCGGCGCCATACACGCCGTGTGCGCCGACGAACACGTCCACGGAGCTCACGGCCTGGTCGCCGGCGAGACGTTCTGGGTCGGTGCCCTGTGCGTTGAGGTGGTAGCCACCCCCGGTCACACCCGCCACCACCAGTCCTTTGTCGTGAGCGAAGGCGACGACTGTGCGGTATTCACGGGTGGATCGCTCCTCGTCGGCACGGTCGGGCGCACCGACCTCCTGGGCGCCGATCTGGCTGCCGGACTGGCTGCGGAGCAGTGGGCCTCGGTGCGCCGGTTGCTCGACGGCCTGCCCGGCGACGCCGTCGTCCATCCCACCCACGGCTTCGGCAGCTTCTGCTCGGCGACCGTATCTCAGGGCACCGAGACCACGATCGGGGCCGAGCGCCAGGTCAACCCCGCGGCCCAACTGGATTGCGACACATTTGTCACGACCCTGCTTGCCGGATTCGGTGAATATCCGAGCTATTACACCTACATGGCCGCCCGCAACCGGACAGGCTGCTCGGCAACCGACTACCGCGATCCGGTGCCCGTGTTGCCCGCCGGCGATCTGGCCGATCTGGCCCGCCACATGTGGATCGTCGACGTCCGGCCGCGGGCCCCGTTCGCAGCCGCCCACGTTGCGGGTGCCATCAACGTCGGGGTGGACGGCCCCTTCGCTGTCTACCTGGGCTGGACGATGCCGTGGGAGTCCAGATTCGCCCTGGTCGGAGCCGACGAGGCCGAGCTGTCGAGGGCCCGCCGCGCCCTCGCCCATATCGGCATTGACCGGCCGGCCGGCATTGCCATCCCCCCACCTGACGTCCAGTCGGCTCGTCTGCGTAGAGCGACCTTCGCGGAACTGGCGACCGAGTGGACCGATGACATCACCGTCATCGACGTGCGGCGCCGAGACGAATGGGACTCAGGCCATCTCGAAGGCGCCCAACACGTACCTGTGCACCAACTCGCGGACGCGGTGGTGCCGGACGGTCCGATCTGGCTGCACTGCGCCGCCGGCTACCGCGCCGTGCTGGGCGCGTCGCTGCTCCAGCGAAACGGTCTCGAGGTAGTCGCCATTGACGACGCCTGGGCCGCGGCAGACGCAGCCGGACTGCCCAAGGCAGCCGTGGCCAGCGCGTACAGATGACCGCCCCGGCGCGTTGGCTAGGGTGACCGGTTCGATGGACTCAGCCACGGTAGGAGAGAAGGCGGTGGTCGACAGAATCGTGGCGGCTCCCGCAGAGGTGCTGTACGAGTTGGTGAGCGACGTCACCAAGATGGGATCCTGGAGTCCAGAAACGACCTCGTGTCGTTGGCTGGGTGCGGCGACCGGCCCGGCCGTGGGCGCCCGATTCCGGGGTGCCAACCGCCAAGGATGGCGACGCTGGTCCACTACCTCCACGGTCGTGTCAGCCGAACCGGGACACCAGTTCGCGTTCGAGGTCACCCTCGGCCCGTTTCCGATCTCCCGCTGGTCCTACGACTTCGTCCCCGAAGGCGACAGATGCCGATTGACCGAAACGTGGACCGACTTGCGTCAGGCGTGGATGGTCCGGATCTCACCCGTCGTCATGGGCGTACCCGATCGTGCCGGCCACAACAGAGAGGGCATGGAGGCGACCCTGGCCAACTTGGCGCGGGCCGCCGAAGAGGTCCCGGCGCCGTAGCCTTGTCGTCGCCTACGCGGGCGACGGTGCGAACGTGCCTTGCAGGTGCCAGTAGCCGGTGAACCCATTGAACGGGCCGCCCACGACTTGGCTGGCCCACGTCAACAGGAACGCGTGAGTGGAGGCGTCGTAGGTACCCGTCAGGGGGCTGGTGAGCCCGGGTGACGTCCCGTTCGGCTTGGGAGAGCCTTGGTTGAAGTACTGGTCGTTCCAGGCGGCCGACCACGCTTCGATCTGACCCGAGAGGCGGCCGTTGTTGTCATAGACCTCGGGCGCGGGGACCTTCAGGCCGGTCTGCGGATCGAGCGCGTTCGTGGATATGGCGAAGTCGATCTCGGTGAAGGACTGGGGAGCCAGAATCTCGTCCGCCAACGCGCTCTGAAGCCGGTTGAAAGCAGGGACCGGGTTCGGCTGATAACGACCGGTCACCAGCCCACCGTCGCGGCCGGGGGTCCCCGATGTATACGACTTGTTGACGCACGGCGAATCGGGATTCTCGAAGTACTTCCCCGCCGCGATGGTTCCGCCCGGCTGGATCATCTGGAAGTAGGTGCCGGTGACCGAAGGACCGGAACAGCTGCCGGCGGTCAGGTGGAACGTGCCCACCAGGGGCGTACCGGAGGTGGCGGTGTGGCTCGAACTGCTACCGCACCCGGCCAGGGCGACCACCGCCAACATGGCCAAGGCAGCACCGGGCAGAACTCGCAGCATCATGAAGCTCCTTGGGGACGGATCAGCAGTGCCAGCCCACCCAGCACGACGCCGGGCAGGACGAAGAACCACGGAAAAAGAGGAAACGCCGGCAGGCTGGAGATGGCCTGATAATCAGGAACGCCGTCGCTCATGGCTCCGATCATCGGCGTCATGTCGTTGAGGATGTGCACCCAGTTACTGTCCAACGTGGCCACGGCCGGGAACTGCGATTCGATCTCCGCAGTAGTGAGACCAGAGCGCTCGAGCGCCGGCACGATGTCGAGGCGGATGGCCCCCTGGCCGCTGGCCATGGTGGAGAAGTAACCCTGGATGCGCTCGACGTTGCTCGTCGTCTCGATGGTGCGGAACGCCGACATCATGCGACCGCCCTCCGGCGCTCGTTGCCACATCTGGAACACTGCCGGCGCCAGGATCAGACCGACCCCGAGAACAACGAGCGCCACTCGAACCCGGCCCCGCCGCCGCGGCCATAGCAGTCCGGCCCCCGCCAATCCCAAGGTGATGACACCAGGCAGCACGAAGAACCAGGGGAACAAGGTGAAGCTGGGCAAGGCCGCGACGGCCCGGTAGTTGCCCAGGTTGCCCTGCACCTTGTCGAGCAGGTTGGTCATGGTCGCGTCGATCACCGGCCATTGAGAGGAGAGGCTGGTGTACGACGACGGAAACGAACTGGACCCAGCCCCGGATCCAGCCGAGCTACGCAACCGCTGTGATACCGGCCCGTTGGTCTCGGCGACCGCGGCCGAGACCTGCCGGATATCGGCCTGGAACCCGTCGAGACGGGCGGTGGTCATGAAGGGCCGGAACTCCTCGAGCATCGTGGCCCCTTTGGGGGCACGGTCGAACATGTTGAAGACCAGCGGCATGACGATGAGGGCCACCCCGATGACCGCGGCGACGTACAACGGCCAGCGGCGGCGATCGGGCACGCGGGCGCTCACCGAGCCGGCCATCTGCAACTCGGACACGGCCGCGGCCGTGGGGGACAGCCTCGTCATTTCATCCTTTTTGAGTGAAGTCATCGCCCAGGTCGATTCGTCTCAGGTAGTATTCCACACAAATGCGATGGAAATACTATAGATGGGGTGTCCGAGGGACAAAAGCGGGCGTTCTCGCCGTCGCGGTCCTCGCGGTCGCGTGGGTTCCTGGTGCGGCCGTCGCCTCCACCGCAACCGCACCCCTCACCGGCACGTTCAACCTGACTCCGGGCTCTTGCGCAGGCGGCGCCGCCACCGGGAGCTACATCCGCATGATTCTTCCCAGCGGCAACGCCAACGGTCCCTTTTTCTCCAACAGCGACTCGACGTGCGGTTCAACCACTAACGATCAGACCTACACGCTGATGGCGGCGGGCACCGACGGGGGTCTCGTCACCGGGTCCTACCAGCCGAATCCCACTCCGGCCTTCACCTCGTCCGGGAGCGCCCGGGCCGACGGCATCACCGCGTCGCAGTCCTTCGAAGGAAGCAACTTCGCGATGTCGACCAATCCCGTCGATCCGCAGACGGGGCAGGCGGTACCCGCCCCGACAGTGAGCGTGTCCGGGGACACGCTCTCGGGCAACGTCAGCAGCCTCAGCGTGGCCTGGAACAACCAGAACTTCAACCAAGGCTCGCCCAAGCCGGGGGGCGCCTACACCGGCGCCACCTCCCCGCTGACGGGGACCTATGACGCATCCACCGGGGCGTTCACCCTGGGCTGGATCAGCCAAGTCGTCGGGGGACCCTTCAACGACTTCGCCGGCGAGTGGCACCTGACCGGCCATTTCGTGTCGGCCACCAAGTCGTCACCGTCGGGCGCCGGGTCCACCGCCACCACGACAGCCGTAACCGCCCCCTCCGCCGACACCCCAGCGGCAGGCAGCGCCAACCCCTCGTCGGCACCTGGCCCGGGTGCCACCGGCACCGGCTCCGGCTCCGCCAGCGGCCAGGCGACGACGGGTGCCGTCTCCACCGGCAACGGGACGGCGAGCTCCGCCCCTGGCCGAAGTGCCCCCGCCACCAAGCAGGCGGCCACCACGAAACAGCAAGTGGCCAGCCGGGGCGCGTCTCTGCCTGCCGAAGCAGCTCCGGGATCGGAGGCCGGGCCCGGGCTGGCGTCGACCACTACCACCACCCGGCACGGCTGGCGGTCCCCTGCCTGGCTGGTCGCGACCATCACCGCCATCGGCTTGCTGGGATTGGTAGCCCTACTGCTGCTTGACCAGCGGATCCGCAAAGCGAGCGTCGACTCGTGACCCGCCGGCTTTCGATTCGCACGGCGCGCACCGCGGCCGCGGTCGTGGTGGCGCTGGCGTTGATCGCGCTGGCCGTGATGGCTTTCCTGACCGCTACGGTCACCGTGGCGAGCGTGACTCCCCTCCCGACCTCGGCCGAAGCGCCGGTGGCCGCTCCCACCACCCCGCCGACCACCACCCCGACGACCACGCTCGCACCGGCCCTCCCAACTTCGACGCCGGCGCAATTGACGTCGCAAGCGCAAGTCCCGGTCAAGACGCCCGTCCCGCCGGCAGCCTCGCCAGACCCGACCGCGGTGACGGTTCCTCCCACCACGCTGCCGGCCCCGCACCACACCACTCCACCCACCACCGCGCCTTCCCAGCATGCGACGTCCATACCGACCGTCCCGTCGGCGACCTGCCCGGCCGGATTGCCCGCGCCTACCGCGATCGGCGGCCTCGAGTCGCTGATCGGCTTGGCCCCGGCGTTCGGGCCGTTCTCCGCCGAGGCCTTCGCCATGGCGCCGGCGTTCCAACCGTTCCTCCAGCTCTTCGGGCCACTCCTGGCCCAGTTCCCGAGTCTGTACACACAGCTCCAGCCCGTGCTGGGTCCGCTTCTCACCCAGTGGGACAGCCTGGTCAACTCGGGGTACGCGGTGCTGGCGCCGTTGTACACGCCGTACCGCCAGCAGTTCCTCGATGCGGAGGTGCAACTGGCCGGCGTCCTCGCCCCCTACGCCCAACAACTCGCCGGGTCGCCGGCGGCGGCCTGCATCGTCGACATCGAAGGTGAGCTGGCCTCCGCCGGCGCCGCCGGCTGAGCCGACCTGACAGCATGGCCGCATGGACGATGAACAGGAGCGGCTGGCCCAGGCCAACCGTGGCGACCTGCCCTGGCGGCGGTGGGGCCCATACCTCTCCGAGCGGGCGTGGGGCACGGTAAGGGAGGACTACTCCGCCGACGGTGACGCCTGGTCCTATTTTCCGTTCGAGCACGCCGGTTCCCGGGCCTTCCGCTGGAGCGAGGACGGGATGGGCGGAATCTGCGACCAGGAACAGCAGCTCTGCCTGGCGGTGGCGTTGTGGAACGGCAAGGACCCGGTCCTCAAGGAACGGCCGTACGGCCTCACCGGCCCCCAGGGCAACCACGGGGAGGACGTGAAGGACTACTGGTGGTACCTCGACGCCACTCCCACCTCCTCCTGGCTGCAGTGGCGCTACCATTACCCGCAGCAGGCGTTCCCGTACGCGGACCTGCTCGAAACCAACCGAGCCCGCACCCGGCTCGAGCCGGAGTACGAGCTGGTGGACACCGGCGTCTTCGCCGAGGACCGTTACTGGGTAGTGACCGCCACCTGGGCGAAGGGCGGTCCCGAGGACCTGGTGTGGCGCCTGGAGATACGCAACGCCGGCCCCGACGAGGCCACCATCGACGTCGTCCCCACCATATGGTTCCGCAACGACTGGAGCTGGGACGCCGGGGTGGAAGCTCCGGCGCTGCACCTCCACGACCCCACGACCATCGCCGTCGACCATCCCTCGATCGGGCACTGGTTGCTGACCGGAGCAGCGAGCCCGGCCGGCTCCGGAGGCCACCAGCAGAGTCCAGAACCGCTGTTCTGCGACAACGTCACCAATACCCGCAAGCTCTATGGCGTCGAGGGCCCCCTTTTTCCCAAGGACGGCATCGCTGATCACATCATCAGTGGCGCCCCCACCGTCAACCCAGCCCACACTGGGTCCAAGGCCGCCCTCCACTACCACCTGACCGTCGCGGCGGGCCAGACCGCCGAGCTGCGACTGCGCTTCTGGCGGGTCGGCGAAGGTGCCCGGCCCGTCCCCAGCGCGGCCGAGGGCGATCTCGATTTCGGCTGGCGCCGGGTCCTGGCGGAGCGCCAGTCGGAGGCCGACCACTTCTACGCCGCGCTCACGCCCTCAGGGGCCACGGCCGAGGAGGCCCAGGTGCTGCGGCAGGCGGCCGCCGGAATGCTGTGGTCGAAGCAGTTCTTCCACTACGAGGTGGAGCGCTGGCTCTCCGGCGATCCCACCCAGCCCCCTCCCCCACCCGGGCGGGGGGCGATTCGCAACGGCGACTGGACGCACCTCAACAACGTGGATGTGTTGTCGATGCCGGACCCGTGGGAGTACCCCTGGTTCGCCGCCTGGGACCTGGCCTTCCACACCGTGGCGCTCGCCCACCTCGACGTGGAGTTCGCCAAGCGACAGCTCATCCTTCTGGGTCGGGAGTGGTACATGCACCCAAACGGCCAGCTGCCCGCCTATGAGTGGAACTTCAGCGACGTCAACCCTCCGGTGCACGCCTGGGCGGCGTTGCGAGTGTTCAAGATCGACCGGGACGCCCGGGCGGCCCGAGGCGAGGACACCACCCCGGACTACGCCTTCCTGGAGCGCATCTTCCACAAGCTGATGCTCAACTTCACGTGGTGGGTCAACCGGAAGGATCAGCTGGGCAACAACGTGTTCGAGGGCGGGTTCCTGGGCCTCGACAACATCGGACTCTTCGACCGGTCCAAGCCGTTGCCCGTGCCGGGCCGGCTGGAGCAGTCCGACGGCACGGCGTGGATGGCGATGTACTCGCTCAACCTGCTCGAGATGGCGTTGGCGCTGGCAGCCCACGATCCGGTGTACGAGGACGTGGCCACCAAGTTCTTCGAGCACTTCACCTACATCGCGTCCGCCATGGAGTCCCAAGGGCTCTGGGACGACGACGACGGCTTCTTCTACGACGTGATCCAGTTCGAGGACGGTGGGCAGATTCCGGTCCGGGTCCGTTCCATGGTCGGGGTGGTAGCCCTGTTCGCGGTGACGGTGCTCGACCCGGCGGTGATCGCGCGGCTGCCGTCGTTCGCCCGCCGCATGGAATGGTTCTGCGAGAACAAGCCGGAGTACGCCTGCCACGTCGCCCACATGGTGGTGCCGGGAGTCGGCGACCGGCAGCTCCTGTCCATCGTGAACCGGGATCGGCTGGTCCGGGTCCTGGCGCGCGTCCTGGATCCGGGGGAGCTGCTGTCGGACCACGGGATCCGATCGTTGTCGCAGGAGCTGCGTGACCATCCCTTCTCCCTCGACCTCGGGGGGATGACCTCGATCCTCGACTACGAGCCGGCGGAATCCACCAACTTCCTGTTCGGGGGCAACTCCAACTGGCGGGGCCCAGTGTGGTTCCCGCTCAACTACCTGCTCATCGAGGCCCTCGACCGTTACCACAGCTACTTCGGCGACACCTTCACGGTCGAGCACCCGACCGGGTCCGGAGTCGCCCGCGACCTCCGGTCCGTCGCCGACGACCTGGCTCGGCGGCTGGTGTCCCTCTTCCTCACCGGTCCTGACAGCCGGCGGCCGGTGTTCGGCAACTACGCGCTGTTCCAGCAGGACCCGGCCTGGCGGGACCAGCTGTGGTTCCACGAGTACTTCCATGGCGACACCGGCGCCGGACTCGGGGCCTCCCACCAGACGGGCTGGACCGGACTGGTCCTCGATCTGATCGCCGACCGCCGCCTCGGCGGGCGCAGCTGAAATGCCGGCGGGTGGGGCCGGCGGGCAAGCCGAGACCGATCCCCTTGGGGCCTATCGCGGCAAGCGGAACTTCGAGCGCACCGCGGAACCCTCGGGAGCGCCGGTCGAACCATCGAGCTCGCCGGCCGAACCAGCCAGCGGCGGGGACGCACCCAGGTTTGTTGTCCAGAAGCACGCGGCGCGCCGGCTCCACTATGACGTCCGCTTCGAGGCCGACGGGGTCCTCATCTCCTGGGCCGTGCCAAAAGGGCCATCCTACGACCCCGCCGTCAAACGGCTGGCGGTCCACGTCGAGGACCATCCGCTCGACTACGCCACCTTCGAGGGGACGATCCCTTCCCGGGAGTACGGGGCGGGAACCGTCATGGTGTGGGACGAAGGCACCTACCGGAACATGACCGAGAAGAACGGCAAGCCGGTGGGCGTCGCCGTTGCCGTCGCCGCGGGTCACCTGTCGGTTTGGCTGGAAGGCACCAAACTGCGAGGCGGCTGGTCTCTGACCCGGACCAGTCCCGCGGGCGCGAAAGAGGCGTGGATCATGGTGAAGCGCAACGACGAGCACGCCGACCGCACCCGCGACATCATCACCGAGGCGCCGAACTCGGCGACCACCGGTCGCGATCTCGAGCAGGTGAATTCCGACCAGAGCAGCCGCGAGTGGAACGCCGGCCAAGCCACATGGCGTCCCCCGATGCTCGCTCAGCCGCTGCGGATGCCACTGGACGGGCGCATCCTGGACCAACCCGGCTGGCTCTACGAGCGCAAGCTGGACGGGCTGCGCTGCCTGGCCGTCCGCAACGGCGCCCAGGTCGAACTGTGGTCACGCAACCACCTGCCATTTACCGCCCGCTTCCCGGAGGTCGTGACTACCATCGCCGCCCTCCCGGCGGACAACTTCACCATCGACGGGGAACTGGTGGCGTTCGACGGTGAGAGGACCAGCTTCGCCTTGCTGCAACGCCGGGACCCCACGACGCGGGTCGAGTACCACGCGTTTGACCTGCTGCGCCTGCTTGGCCGCGACACCACGGGCCTCCCGCTGTCCGACCGTCTTCGTTTGCTAGCCCAGGCCCTTGCGGGCGCCGGCGACAACCTACGCGCGGTGGTCACGATCGACACTGGCTCGCAGACCGAGCCCGACCCTCGAGCCCTGTTGGACGCAGCCTGCCAAGCCGGGTGGGAGGGTCTCATCGCCAAGCGAGCCGACTCCACCTACAAGTCGGGGCGGTCGCCCGACTGGCGCAAGCTCAAGTGCACCGCCAGCCAGGAACTCGTCGTCGGGGGATGGACCGAACCATCCGGGAGCCGGGTCGGACTGGGCGCCCTCCTGGTCGGCTTCTACGACGAGGACGGGCTCCTGCAGTATGCCGGCCGCGTCGGCACCGGATTCGACGACAAAGAACTGGCAGACCTGCGCGCCACCTTGGCCGCGCTCGCCGCTACGGACGCACCCTTCGATGACCCCGCAGCCCGACAAGTCAAAGGAGTCCACTGGGTGCGGCCCGAGATGGTGGTGGCCGTGGCTTTCAGCGAGTGGACACCCGACGGCCGGCTCCGCCATCCCCGCTTCGAGGGAGTGCGCACCGACAAGGAGGCCTCCGACGTGCGGCGGGAAATCAGTTGATCCTGCGCTCGTAACCCTCCCAGTAGCTGCTGCGCAGCTTGAACTTCTGGAGCTTGCCAGTGGCGGTGCGGATCAACCCGTCGCGGAGCTCCACCGAGGTCGGGCACTTGTAGTGGGCCAGGCGCTCACGGCAGAAAGCGATGAGCTCCGCCTCGTCGGCGGTCTCTGACGCCCGCAACACCACCAGGGCCTTGACGGTCTCTCCCCAGCGCTCGCTCGGAACGCCGATGACCGCCACCTCAGCCACCGCCGGGTGCTGGTAAAGGCAGTCCTCGACCTCCACCGAGCTGACATTTTCACCACCAGAGATGATGACGTCCTTCTTGCGATCGGAGATGACGAGGTAGCCGTCCGCCTCCACCCGTCCCTCGTCGCCGGTGTGGAACCACCCGTCCATGAGGGCCTTCGCCGATTCCTCGGGCTGCTCCCAGTAACCGGCGAACACGTGATTGGAGCGGGCGAGGATCTCGCCGTCACCGGCGGTGCGGACTTGCACCCCGAGCGCCGGGACGCCCGCCTGGGCCTGGAGCCGGGCCCGGTTCGCAGCATCGAGGCCGTCCCATTCGCTCGGCGCCCGGTTGATCGTCAGCAGCGGTGAGGTCTCCGTCAACCCATAGATCTGGATGAACTCCCACCCCAACTCGGTTGTAACCCGTTCGATGGTATTCGATGGGGGCGGCGCCCCGGCGACGACGATGCGGATCCGATCCCGACCGGGCACCTCCTCCCCTCTCGCCCGCCGGGCCGTTCCGGCGTCGAGCACGGCGGCCACCACCGCGGGGGCGCCGCACAACAACGTGACCCCGTAGGTCTCCATGCGCCGGAGGATCTCCTCGCCGTCGATCTTGCGGACGACGACCTGCGGGACACCCATGGCGGTCACCGCGTAGGGCATACCCCATCCGTTGCAATGGAACATCGGCAAGGTGTGCATGTACACATCGCGATCGGTCACCGCTACGTGCCATCCGAACATGGCGGCGTTGAGCCAGCAGTTGCGGTGGGTGAGCTGCACGCCTTTGGGGCGAGCCGTCGTGCCGCTCGTGTAGTTGATGCTCGCGGTGGCGCTCTCGTCCGGCTCCCACGGTCGGGGTTCGGCGCTCTCGGCTGCAGGCGCGAACAACTGGGCGTCGGCCACCCCGTCCATGACGATGCGGTGTTTGGCCGTCACGTCCGCCAGGGTGGCGTCGGATTCGGGGTCCACGAGCAGGACCGACGCCCCAGAATGTTCGACCACGTAGCGGACCTCGTCACGGCCTAACCGGTAGTTGATCGGGACCAACACCCGGCCATACCCGCTCACCCCGAAGAAGGCAATCTGGAAACGGGCCGCGTTGGGGCTCACGACGGCCACTCGCTGCCCGAAACCTACGCCGAGCTCGTCGAGGGTCAGGGCCAGGCCGCGGGCCCGAGCGTCGAGCTCCCCGTAGGTAAGCGTGCCGAGTGAGCCGGGCACGCCCGGCTCGTCAACGACTCCCGGCCGGTCACGGAACGCCGTCACGGCTCGGACCAGGAAGTCAGAAATTGTCAACGGCACATACATGACAGTCCCCCGTGTCGAGCCTGGTGGCCCTCAAGTTAGTGCCGTTTGAGCCGGCATGCCCAGGATCGGAGGACCTCTGGAGACTACGCTGACGGGTCGTGCGCACGCGCAGGGGCCGACGAGCCGCAGTTGGCCCGGGCGATCCCACCCGGGTCCTGGTGATATCCGCCAGCATGGGCGCGGGCCATGACGGCGCGGCCCGCGAGCTCGCCGACCGGCTCCGCGCCTCCGGTCACCACGTCGATGTCCGGGACTTTCTCGACAGCGGCCCGCTGCACATCGGCGCCGCCCTGCGAAGTGGCTACGAATTTGAGCTCAAGCACATCCCGTCCGCCTACGAGGCCACCTACCGGCTGTGGTACCGAGTGCCGTGGCTGTGCCCCCTGGTGGCCTGGTTCGTCACCGCCCTGACGCGCCGGCGGGTGCTCCGTTGGATCCGCGAGTCGGGTGCCGACGTGGTGGTGTCCACCTACCCTCTGGCCACCCTTTGCCTCGGCCGGTTGCGGACGACCCGGCACCTCACCATCCCCGCTGTCAACTTCATCACGGACTTTGGCGTCCACCCGCTGTGGGTCCATCGCGGCATCGACCTGAACCTGGCCGTCCACGACGGACCTTCCCAGATGGCAGAGCGGCGGACCGGGCGCCCCTCGCTCCCATGCGGGCCCGTGGTCTCCGAGGCGTTCGATCCCGGGCGACTGCCGGATCGTCATCGGGCCCGGGCCGCGCTCGGCCTGGCCCCGTCGGAACGGGCTGTTCTGGTGGTCGCCGGATCCTGGGGAGTGGGAGGAGTCGAAGCCACCTGGCGGGCGATCACCCGGGACGGTCGTTTTACCCCCGTGGTGGTCTGCGGGCAGGACGAACACCTACGCCAAGCGGTGGCCGCCCTCGCCGGCGCCGACCCTGGCAACTCGATCGTCCTCGGCTGGACCGACGAAATGCCGACCCTCATGGCCGGTTGCGACGCCCTGGTGGAGAACGCCGGCGGCTTGACCTCGCTCGAAGCACTGCGTGCCGGGCTGCCCGTCGTCAGCTTCCAGCCGATCGCTGGACATGGACGAGAGAACACCGCCGGGATGGCAGCCGCCGGCGTGAGCCGCCTGGCCTCCGACACCGATGAGCTCCTCGACGCTCTGGACCTGCTCACCTCGTCGGGGGCGCCGCGGACCGACCAGATCAACGCAGGATGGGCGATGTTTCGCACCGGAGCGGAGGGGCACGTGCTCGAGGCCGCCGCGGTCGTGCAACCGATCCGGTTGCGGCGCCGTCCGGTTACCTACGTAGGTCGGGCGGCAGCCGCCGTCATCGCCGTCGCCGCCCTGGGGTGGACAGGTCTCACCAGTGGCGTCGAGGTCGCCGCCGCAGCAGTGGGAGCGGGAGTCGCCCACCCCGCGGCCGGTATTACTGACGTCGCCTACGTCGGCGTACGCCTCAACGCGCAGGAATTGGCCAGCCACACGGTTGCGATCACCTTGCAGCGAATGAATATCACCGCCGTCGTGGACGCCACCACGGCTCAGACCGACCCGCAAGCGGTCCGAGCATTGGTGGCTATGGGCGTCAACGTTGCGAGCGGCGGCCGCGGTGACTGGTGGGGCAGCAATCGGCATCAGAGTGATCCAGCCCTGTGGACCCGAGCCCGGGATGACGCCCTCTCCGGCGAGTACCTCGAGCAAGTGATCGGTGCTCCGGTGACCGTGATAGCACCGGGCCGGCGGGTCAACGCATGGGACCTCATCGAGTGCGACGACACCCACAGCTCGCTGGTCGTCCCCAACCACGTGGTCAATGTCGTCCGGGCTGCCTCGGTGACGACTCCGATCCATGTGACCGCCCGCCACATCTACCTCATCAACGGGCTGGACGCCACGCCCGCACAGCTCGCCGCGGTCCTGACCCGGATGGGCGCCGGCCTGGAGCAGGCCCACCTCACGGCCGTGCCGTTCGCGACCCTGGTGTGACCCCTCGATCGTCCCGCGCCGCGAGCCGGAGGATCGGAGCCGCCGGCGTCGCCCTGGGCGGCGCGGTAGCTGCGCACCTGCTGCCGGGAGTCGTGGCCTGGCGTTCCGCGCGTTGCCGCTTGCTGCCCCGGCTGTCCGGTGTGGGCGACACCGGCCACGTCGCCCTGACATTTGACGACGGACCAGACCCGGTCTCCACTCCTTCGATCCTCGATGCCCTCGATGCCCTCGGATGGCACGCCACCTTCTTCTGCCTCGGTACCCAGATCCGCCGCTCCCCCGATCTCACCCGGGAGCTGGTGAGCCGCGGTCACGAGGTGGGTGTGCACGGCGACGAGCACACCAGCCATCTGCGCCGGCCTTTTACCTCCACCATCCCCGACGTGCTCCGAGCACGCGACACGCTCGAGAACACGACCGGAACGCGGGCCCGGTGGTTCCGGCCTCCGTATGGGGCCGTGTCGTCCTCGACGTTGCTGGCCGCCCGCCAATCCGGGCTGCAGTTGGTCCTGTGGACCACCTGGGGGCTCGACTGGCAAGCGCACGCCACGGGCCGGACGGTCGCCGCCAACGTGGCCCGGACGTTCCACCCCGGGGCCACCGTGCTCTTGCACGACTCGGACATCACTTCCACCCCCGGTAGCTGGCGGTCGACCCTCTCCGCCCTGCCGATTCTGGGTGACGCCTGGGCCGCGGCCGGCCTTAAGGTGGGGACCCTCGCCGAGCACGGCGTATCGTGCTGATGGTGGGCGCCCGGGCCCGGCTGGCGACCGCCCTTCTGGTCGTCACCGTGGGGATTACCTTGACGGCCTGCGGCGAGAGCGCGGCGGCGGCACACGCGCCCACGATCCAGGTCGTCACCGGCCTGTACCCCTTGACTCAGGCCGTCGAGCAGATCGGGCAGGGCAAGGTCGCAGTCACCGACGTGGTGCCGGCCGGCACCGACCCCACCACTTACCGCCTGACCGCAGCGCAAGTCGCGGTGGTCCACCGCGCCGCCGTGGTGGTAGAGATCGGCGGCGGGTTCCAGCCGTCATTCGAGGCGGCTGCGTTGGGGGCTGGGGCGGGGGCGGTGGTCGACCTCCGGGCTGCCCTGGGAGCCACCGATCCGTACGTGTGGCTGGACCCGGTGGTGATGGGACGCGCCCTGACAGTGATCGCCGCCGCCCTGGAACGAGCCAACCCGCCGGCGGCATCCCTGTACCGCAATGGCGCCGAGGGATTTGGCGCCGAGGTCGCCTCGACCGGTATCGACTACGAAAGCACCCTCTCCGCCTGCCCGCGGAGCACGATCGTGACGCCAGATGGCGCCTTCCAGGCGGTCGCCAGCGAGTACGGACTGACCGATCAGATCGTGGGCACGGCCCCGATCCCTGAGGCCGCCGCACTGGCAGCCGCCGTCGAGCGAGTCAGTACCGCGGGGCTTACGACCGTGTTCTCCGAGCCATTCGCGGACAACGGCACCATCAACGCGCTGGCGATCGCCGCGCACCTCAAGGTTCGGGTGCTCGACCCCCTCACCGGTTCGCCACCTGAAGGATGGGCCAGTCAGGCCAACTACCTCACCTTGATGGAGGCCAACCTGGGAACCCTCAACAACGCCTTGGGGTGCCCCAACACCGACACGGGGCAGTGAGCAGCCCACACGAGGCAGCGAGCGGACCTCTCGCCGCCGTCTCGGGTTGGCCCGCCGTCGCGACCGCCGGCGTCATCTCACGCGGGCTGGGCATGGTGGCCTCGACCGGCCCTGACGAGCGGTCTTATCCGTGGGCGTCCGTGACCAAAGTGCTGACAGCCCTGGCAGTGTGGGTGGCGGTCGAGGAGGGGACGGTGGGCTGGGACGACCCGGCCGGGCCTCCGGGGTCGACTCTGGCCCACCTGCTGGCTCACGCATCCGGTTTGGCACCCGACGACGACACCGAGTTGGCTCGCCCGGGAACTCGCCGCATCTACTCCAACCGCGGCATCGAACTGGCTGCCGAGCATCTGGCGGTCCAGGCCGGAATGCCATTCGAGCAGTACCTCCGGTCGGGTGTGATCGAGCCGCTGGGTCTGGCCGCCACGACCTTGTCGGGCAGCCCGGCATCGAGTGCCTCCGGACCGCTCCGCGACCTGTTGGCCCTCGGCCAGGAACTTCTCCTCCCGACGCTGATCAGCGCCGAGACCTTGGCCCGGACTTCGACCGTCGCCTTCGCCGGCTTGGTGGGTGTGCTTCCCGGCTTCGGGCACCAGGACCCCAACGACTGGGGCCTCGGCGTCGAGGTGCGCGACCACAAGCACCCGCACTGGACCGGGAGCCGCAACTCACCGCGGACGTTTGGCCACTTCGGCCAGTCTGGTTCGTTTCTTTGGGTCGACCCTACGGAAGAACTAGCCGTCGGATCACTGGCTGACCGGCCGTTCGGACCCTGGGCTGTCGCCGCCTGGCCCGCTCTCTCGGACGCGGTAATCGAGGCCTACGGTCAGGGTTGACATGGGCTGCTGCCGAGCGGACCGGCCGGCGTGCGGGCAGGAGGCCGGCGGCTGCGAGATGGGCGGCCGACCGTCGCTGCGGAGATCGTCACTCGTCGCGCGTCATGACCTCCCGGAACGCCGCGAACGCCCGTGGCGCCCACACCGTGCCAGGGCCGCCGTTCATCATGATGGCCACGCCCATGACCTCGGCGACCTCCTCCTCGGTGGCATTGCGGCGGGCGGCGCCCAGCGCGTGCGCGGCGATGCAGCCATCACACTCGCGGGTTACCGCGATCGCCAAGGCGATCAGTTCCTTGATACGAGCGGGCAGAGCGCCGTCGGTGATGACAGCACGCTGCATGGCCGCGTAGGCACCCAGCACGTCCGGTATCTGCTCGCGCAGTTCCCGGGCCGGGTCGCGAATATCGCCGATCACCTCGAGGGGATGGATCATCCGTGCGCCTCCTTGACGACTGCCGAGCACAGCGGTGCGATCTTCGCGCCAATCGGGTACAAGAT
>PMHH01000028.1 GCA_003156595.1 Acidimicrobiaceae bacterium | reverse complement strand
GATGGAGGCGCCGGCCCGCCGGTGGTGCCATGCTGTGGGTGTTCTTCCAATCGACGAGCCAGGCTTGGAGACAACGTGACCGAAGACCGAGCACCAGGTCCGCTGCGGGTGCACGTGGACCGCGACAAGTGCCAGGGGCACAACCGGTGCTACAGCCTGGCGCCCGAGTTGTTCGACGTCGACGACNNGGTCTCAGAGGTCTCAGAGGTCACGGACAGCACGGAAATCGGAGCCACCCCATGACCACTCGCCACCCCCCGGTCACAGATTGGGCCACGGACTTCGATCACACCGACCCGACCTGGGTCGCCGACCCGTTCCCGATATGGGACGATCTGCGCAGCAGGTGCCCCGTCGCCCACAGCGACCGATACGGCGGCACCTGGCTACCAGTCCGCCATGACGACATCGCCGCGGTGGCTTACGACACCGAGCACTTCACCTCTCGTTCGGTCGTGGTGAGCGAGGTCCGGCCCGGACCCGAGGACCTGCCTGCACCGATCGGAATTGCGCCGCCCATCACCTCTGACCCACCGTTCCACGCCGTGGCGCGCCGGATGCTCCTCCCGGCGTTCGCACCGAAGCCCATCGCCGCCCTGGAACCATTTACCCGCGACCTGTGCCGTGAGCTGCTCGACGCCACCGCCGGCAAGTCCGAGTTCGATGCCGCCGTCGAGTACGCCCGGCACATCCCGCTGCGCGTCATCATCGGCATGCTCGGTTTCCCNNCCTGATCGCCGACGGCGAGATCGACGCCTATATGGACGCCCAGATCGCGGCGCACCGGGCCGAGCCGCGCGACGACCTCACCTCTTTCCTCGTCAGCGCCGAGCTCGACGGCCAGAAGCTGCTCCCCGAGCACATCCGCGGCACCATGGTCCTGCTCATGATCGCGGGCATCGACACCACCTGGTCTGCCATCGGTGCCGCGCTCTGGCACCTGGGCTCCCACCCCGACGACCGGCGCCGCCTGGCTGCCGAGCCGGTGTTGATGGACACCGCAGTCGAAGAGTTGCTCCGTGCCTACGCGCCCGTCACCATGGCCCGCCTGGTGGCCAAGGACTTCGACCTCGGGGGCCAATCCCTCCACGAGGGGGACTGGCTGCTGCTGCCGTTCCCGGCGGCCAATCGCGACCCCGAAGCCTTCGCAGACCCCGCTGAGGTGCACCTGGACCGGGCGGACAACCGGCACGCCGCGTTCGGTCTCGGCATCCATCGCTGCTTGGGTTCCAACCTGGCCCGCATGGAGCTCCGGGTGGCCCTCGAGGAGTGGATGGCGCGCTACCCCGAGTTCGAGGTGTCCGACTCCGCCGCCGTGACCTGGTCGAGCGGCCAGGTACGCGGTCCCCGGACCCTCCCGGTGCGGGTGGCCTGATCCACTTACCGGAAGAGCAGGGTCACCAGCTCGAACGGTCGCAGCGCCAACTCCACCGACTGTCCCTCGCTCGCCACCGTAGCAACCTGGCGCTCCAGCAGGTCGGTGCGGACCACCGATGCGAAGGGAAGGTTGAGCGTCACCCGGGCCGGACGGCGTGATCCCCACACCTCGCACAGCCGCACCACGATCCCCTCGGAGCGGTCGGCCCACTTGAGGGCCTCGACGTTGACACCGGGCCGGTCGATCGAGATCAGCTGACCGGACACGCCGGCGGCGCCCGCCACGATCGTCAGAGGAAGGTTAAAGGACTCGGCCTCGGCGATGACGCCCGCCTCCCTGACGTCACCGGGGTGCGGCAGCAGGGCATAGCCGAAGTGATGCACGCCCCGGTCAGCTTCCGGATCGGGGTAGCCCGGCCCCCGCAACAACGACAGGCGCATGACGTCGCCGCGGATGTCGTAGCCGTACTTGCAATCGTTGAGCAACGCCACCCCGTATCCCGCCTCGCCCAGGTCCGCCCACCGGTGGGCGCAGACCTCGAAGCGGGCCTCGTCCCAGCTGGTGTTGGTGACGGTCGGCCGCTCGACGTGACCGTGCTGGATCTCGAACGTCGCCCGAGACGACCGGATGGCCACCGGGAAGGCGACCTTCAAGAAACGGTGCCGCTCTTGCCAGTCCACCTCGGTGTGGAACTCGATCCGCCGCGACCCGGCAGCCAGCGACATGGTCTGGGTGATCGTCGAGTCACCGAAGCGGCGCACGAAGCGGACCCCGCATCGGCGCGGGTCCCGCTCGACGATCTCGATCGACTCCAGCTCAATCAAGTCGACGACTTGGTCGAGATACGAGCGGTCGACGTCCCAGGCGTCAAAGGCCTTCGGGTGGTCCTCGTGCAGCTGAAAGACGTTCCCGCGTTGACCTGCGGCCAGCACCTCGCGCCCGCACTCCTGATCCCACACCGAGGTGAGAAGTCCATCGGCGTCCCAAGTCACCCGGAGCCGGTCATTTTTCAATGAGGAGTCCGTGACCTCTACCGGGCCGAAGTCCGGAGCTGGGGCGCCGCCGTCGACGGAGGCCCAGCCGCAGGCCGGCACCGACACCACCGCCAGGCGACCGCCGAGCTCGACGACCTCGGNNCGGCGACCGCGGCCACCTCGGCGTGGTCCCGGGCGGTGTCCTGGTAGACCCAATGAATGCTGGAGCCGGGGATGATGTCGTGGAACTGTTGCAGTAGCAACAGCTTCCAGGCCCGGTCGAGCTCGTCGCGGCGGTCGAGACCGGCTGCCACCGACCACATCTCGGCCGCTCGCAGGGCCTCCTCGCCGCGCCGGTTGGCCCTCTTGACCTCGGCGAGGGTCGTCAACGTCGCCCGGTGCGCCTCGAGGTACAGCTCCCCCACCCACGTGGACAGGTCCGTGGCATCGGCGCGGACGCGGTCCAAGAACTCGGCCACCGTGCCGATCTCCACCCGCGGCAGCCCGACCAGGTCGGCCAGGCGACGGGCGGACTCGAGCATGGGGCCGGTCGGGCCGCCGCCTCCATCGCCGTACCCGTAGGGGTAGAGGCTGCGTTCGGATCGGCCGTGGTCCTGGTAGTTGTGCTGGCTCTGAGTGAGCTCGCGGACGGAGAAGTCCCCGTTGTAAGTGTTCGCCGGCGGGAAGTGGGCGAGGACCCGGCTGCCATCATGGCCTTCCCACCAGAAGGTGGAGTGCGGGAACACGTTGGTGTCGTTCCAGCTCATCTTCTGGGTGACGAGGGCGGTGACACCGGCTTGGTTGGCGATCTGGGGCAATGCCGCCGAGTACCCGAACACGTCGGGAATCCACAGCTCGTGGGTCTCGATCCCGAACTCATCCGCGAAGAACCGTTTGCCGTGCACCAGCTGACGGACCAGGGACTCTCCGGAGGGCAGGTTCGTGTCAGCCTCCACCCACATCCCGCCGACTGGCTCCCACCTGCCCGCCTGGACTTGGGCCTTTATCTGTTCGTACAGGGTGGGGTAGCCGTCTTTGATCCACTGGTACTGGAGGGCCTGGCTGCACGCGAAGCGATGCTCCGGATAGCGCTCCAACAGCCGCAGCTGGTTGGAGAAGGTACGGGCGCACTTTCGCTTCGTCTCGCGCACCGGCCACAACCACGCCGAGTCGATGTGGGCATGGCCCACCGCGGTGATGGTGTGTGCCGACGTGGAGCCCGACCCGAGCAACGGGGCCAGCTGGGCCCGGGCCGTGACCGCGCTGCCGGCCACGTCGGCGGGATCGACGGTGCGGCGCGCCACCTCCAGGATCACCTCGGATCGGTCGCGCGCGTCGCCGGCGA
>PMHH01000087.1 GCA_003156595.1 Acidimicrobiaceae bacterium | reverse complement strand
GCCCCGCCACCACCCCCCACCCCGCCATAACCGGCGCTCTCGTCGTCACCGCCCGCCTCGCCGCCATAACCCGCGCTGGTCGTGGTCACCGCCCACCTCGCCGCCATAACCAGCACTCGTAGTCACCGCCCGCCGCTGAATCGTCTGCGGCTCTGTGCGAGTGACGTCAGGTACCGTTACCGTGATCGCAAGGGTCAAGCGATTGCCACCAATTTTGCCAGTCCGTCCCGATGGCAACGTCTTCAGGTTTGGCTCGCGGGTGGGGTGATTCGGACCGCCTCCTGGTCCGCTGGCCGAGGCTATTCCGCCAGACCGTGGCGGTGGGCGTAGGCAGCCGCTTGGGCCCGGTCCCGGCTTTGGGTCTTGGCGAAGATCCGGTTTACGTGAGTCTTGACGGTCGTCTCGGCGACGAAGAGGTCCGAGGCGATCTCGCTGTTGGATCTGCCTTGGGCGATGAGGGTTAGGACCTCCGCCTCCCGCTGCGTGAGACCATCGGGCAGGTGGCGCGCCGCGGTTTGGGCAGGGGCGATCTGGGCTCGGGTCCCGGCTTTGGCCGCCTGGATCAGGGTGGCTTGGACGGCTGGGTCGAGGACGGTCTGGCCGGCGACGGCCGCCTCGAGGGCCCGACGGATGTCGTCTCGGGTGGCGTCCTTGGTGAGGTAGCCCGAGGCGCCGGCGGACAAGGCGGCGATGATCGACTCGTCGTCGGCATACGTCGTGAGCACCACCACGAACGTTGCGGGGTGGCGGGCCCGGATGGCCGAGGTGGCGGCGGCGCCGTCCATTACCGGCATGCGGAGGTCCATCAGGACCACGTCTGGTCGTTGTTCGGCGGTGAGGGCCACGGCCTCCTCGCCATTGGCGGCCAGGCCCACGACCTCCAGGTCGGGCAGGCTGCCCACGATGGTGGCCAGACCCTCGCGGACGACCCGTTGATCGTCGGCGATGAGGACCTTCAAGCCGGCACCTCGGCGAGCACCCGCCAGCCCTCCTCGGTCGGACCGGCCTCGACCCGCCCGCCGAGCAGAAGGACCCGCTCTTTTATCCCCTGTATTCCATAGCCACCGCCGGCGTTGGAGGGCGGCGAACCATTGGCGTGAGAACGTCCGTTGGTGACTGAGATCGACACGACGTCGTCCTCGAATGCCACCTTGACCTCGGCGGTCGCACCGGGCGCGTGCTTGACGACGTTGGTGAGCGCCTCTTGGGCGACCCGGTAGAGGGCGAGGGACACGTCGGGGCCGAGGCGCCGGGGCGACCCGGTGATGTCCAGGGCGGCGTGGCGGTCGCCGGCCAACCCGGCCAGTTGCTCCACCAGCGGCGGGGCATCCTCCCGGAGGGCCCGGACCGCGCCTCGGGCTTCGTCGAGGCCGGTGCGAACTAGGCGCTTCGTCACCTCGAGCTGTTCGCGGACCTCCGCGGAAGGCTCGGGTTCGGCGCTGATGACCGCGTCGAGGGCCTCCAGTTGCAGGGACAGCGCCGAGAGGGTGTGGGCGAGGACGTCGTGGAGTTCGCGTGCCATGTGGTTGCGCCCGGCCAGGAGCTCGGCCCGGGCCCGCTCGGCTTCGGCCCGCGCTTCAGTCACCTTGATCTCTGCCGCCCGAGTCGTGGCCTGCAGTGACTGGCGCCGGCTGATGCCCATGGCCGCTCCCGCCACGATGACCGCCGCCGCGCCGCCGAGGGGAGCGGGATCGTGCCCGGCTAGCGGCAAGGCGACCGCCATCGCGGCCGGCCCGCTCAGCGCGATCCACACCGCGGTGGAGAAGTCCCACGCCATCGTCGCCCACAGGGCGGCGACCCCTACGAACACCAGAGCCAGGGGAGCGAAGGGGGTGAGGGCCCCGCCTGCTAGGCCGCAGAGGGCCGCCGAGAAGAGGGCCAGCTGGGGTAGGTCGAGGTGGCGACCGGCGATCCACCCGATCCAGCTGGCGCCGGCGAGCACGAGCGCGATCAGGGCCACCAAATGACGACCACCGAGGCCCAGATGGGCCTCGGTGGTAATGCCCCACACCAGGAGCGACAGCGACGCCAGGTTGATCACCGACGCGAGCGGCGTGCGGCTCCCGACGGTGGCAGGATCAGTAAGCGCGATCACCGGCGTCAATCATGCCCGTTTGGCCCAAGAAGTGCATGGGTGCGAGCTGGTAGCCCCGGAAGGCGACCACTGCGTTCCGGGTCAGGGCCTCGCCCACGGCCATCAGGATCAAGGCCGCGACCCACGCCTCGACTGAGGTGATGGAGTGCGAGGCAGAGAAGCGGGCGATGGCGCTCGCGCCGCCGTGGCTGACGTAGAGCTGGAAGGCGAGGCGGGTGCCGACGCCGGCGACCCAGAGGATCGCGGCCAGCGCGCCGGCCTTCGCAAAGGGATGCCCGTCGGCGCCGACGGTCACGTTGGTGAAGAATCCTGCGAGCGCTCCGAGGGTGATGCCCAAGCCGGCGCCGAGGACTACGAGGACGAGGTCGTTGCCGGCGGTGGGGATCCCGTGGAGGTAGGTGATCGCGGCCCAGCTGGACAGGGCCACTGGCAGCAGCAGGCTGTGCAAAGTCAGGCGGCGGCCCCGGACCTGCAGAACCACCAAGGCGATGAGGGCGATGTCGATGAAGTAATCGGAGAAGGTCATGGCCCTCAGTGTCGGCCTCAGACGTCGTGGCGTCGTCCACTCAGGGGTGGTTTGCCGGGTGGATCGCCCGGGTGGAGATCTCCACCCGACTGTGGCCCGAGTCACCCCGGACCAGTCACCCCGGACCAGTCACCCCGGACCAGCGGCTCGGGCGCCGGGTGTCGGATCGACGCGACCTCGGCTGCGAAGATCGGCGCTAGGCCTTGGACCAGTTGGATCCGTTCCAGTGCAGGAGCAGGGTTTCGGGCTGCCCGCCATAGTCGCCGATGGCCCAGGCGTCTTTAGCGGAGACGGTGCTCACGCCGAAGAGCTGACCGACGTCTCCTTGACTCTTGGTGCCTCCTGGATTTGGGCTTGCGGTCTGGTCCCAGGCCTTGCCATTCCAACGTAATGTGAGCGTCTGTACCGCTTCGGTTTTGGGGTTCGTATAGGCACCGACCGCCCAGGCGTCTGTAGCGGAGACGATGCTGACTCCGAATAGGTGGCTGGCGTCTGAATCGCTCGTCGTTCCACCAGGATTCGGTGTCGGCATCTGATCCCATTGATGACCGTTCCAGCGCAAGGCGAGCGTTTCGGCGGGGGCGGAGGTCGGACTGGTTTGATACCAACCAACCGACTCGATGTCGCTGGGCGAGATTGCGCTCACCGAATTCAAGACGCTTTGGCTGCCATACGTCGTGACGCCCGCAGGATTCGGGCTAGGGACCTGACTCCAGGAATGTCCGTTCCAATGAACTACGAACGTTTCGGACGCGTCGGTGGCCGCGTTGGTGTACGTACCAACCGCCCAGGCGTCGGTTGCCGAGATCCCAGTGACCGCCGAGAGGGTGTTCCCGGATGTCGCCGGATTGGGGCTGGCCACTTGTGTCCAGACCGTTCCGTTCCAATGAAGTACCAGCGAATCTACATCCCCGGTCGTCGAGTCCAAGTATTCTCCGACGGCCCACGCGTCGCTCGGAGAGACGGCAGTCACGCCATACAGGAAACTCTCACCAGAACTGGTACCGCCCGGGTTGGGGGTCGATTGCTGCGTCCAAGTCGTTCCGTTCCAGAACAAGACGAGAGTCAACTGCGAATCTGTCGCCGAGTCGAAGTCGTAGCCCACCGCCCAGGCAGTGTTCGGCGACAGGTCGCTGACGGATTCGAGGCTATTCTCGCCTGCCGACCCCGCCGGATTTGGACTCGCCACCTGGCTCCAACTGGTCCCGTTCCAATGCGCCGTCGTTGTTTCAGACGGCGGGAAGAAACCGTTTCCGGTGGATCCCACAACCCAGGCGTCGGTCGCGGAATAGGCGCTGACACCGGCCAAGTTGCCCGCCTGCCCCGACACCAGGGCCACACCCGCGTACGCAGGCCCTGATCCCGACTCGACGGCTACCACCGCCATCGAGATCGCCAGGAGCACTACCCCCAGCCGCCAATGAGCGAAACGGATACCAACGCCTCGAACAGCATCCATTTAGAACCGGCCCCCTACGATCCCCAGCAACTCCTGGCCGACCCAGGAAACCGGAGACTACCCCTCTTTCTAGGGACCGGACCAAACGACCGTTCCTTGGGCGCCTTCCGCGCCATCCCATACGCCATCCCACACTCAGAGCAGCCGGAGTTGCTCGCTGCGAGCGGCCCGATCGGCGAGCGGCTCCCACCGCGGTGCGCCTCGGGGGCCGGCGCAGCCCACCTCGAGACGTTCGACGGCGAAGCTGCGGGCCAGGCCGCGGTGATCGGTCACGCCGATGCTGCCGTCGCGTTCGCGCCGGGTAACGACGCCCACCTGCCACCGGGCGGCCTCGGTCGGGCGCCAGCGCACCGGCTCACCTGAGCGCAGACCCAGAGCGGCCAGACCACCGGAGTGACCGGTGGAGAGGTCCTCTGGCGGGACACGCGGAGTCGGCGGGCGTCGGGCCAAGTCGAAAAGGGGCCGCTCAGTGGTGCTTCGTGGTGTACTTGAACTCGTTGAGCTCCGGCCAGCTACCCATGAGTTCGAGGACCCGGTTGACAGACGACGTGGCCTGCTCCGCATCGTCGCCTGGACGGTCCATCAGGCGCACGAAGACGGCTTGGTCGCCCTGTATGAAGGTCGGAACCCCGAACACGCTCAGCCGGTCAACCGCATCGGTGTGTTCGGCCTTGAGGGTCTTGAGCGGCCAGCCCGAATCCACTTCGGCGAGCACCGCGCCGGCGGCCACGCCGGCATCCGCGAGCGCCTTCGCCAGGATGTCGCGGTTGCGGAGATCGAGGGCCTGGTCATGGCGGGCCGCGAACAGCGCCCGGTGCACCTGGCGGAAGTGGTCGGGAAGGTGGTCCCGCACCACGATCCCGGCCATGTTGACCAGCAGACCGGGGTACCGATCGGGCTCGTCCCACACCGCGGGTCGATCCTCCTCCACGTGGGCCTGGTCCAGCGAGAAGGCCGTGAATTGGACGTCCCATGGTGCGCCGGCCTCTAGTCCAGTCAAGACATGCTCGTGGGCGTTGCGGGCGAAGGGGCATCGGTAGTCCCACGTCACGGCAAACGAGGTGCTCATGTCTACAGTCAACCAGCCAGGAGCCCTGACGATTCCTCGCTGGCAGGGTGGACGCGGGCCGGTCCGGTGTCGGTCCGGCCGTCGGCCCGATTGGCGCGTGTCCCCACCGGGACCAGATGTCGGGCCAGTTCACCGAGAGCGATGCCGATCGCGATGCCACCGATCACGTCGGATGCGTGATGGATCTTGACGTGGACCCGGCTGGCCGCCACCACCACGGCGAGGGCGTAGTACAGGGGCCACAGCGGGTCGTCGTCGCGGAGCAAGGCCGCGCCGAAGAAGGCGGCGGTGGCGTGACCGCTCGGGAAACTGCTCGTACGCGGTTGGCGCAGGTGCATGGGTCGGGGACCGTGCTGGACGGGGCGGGTCCGGCGGAACATCCACTTGACCGGACCGTTGACCAGGGCCGATTCGATCCCGAGCCCCGCCGCGGCTCGCACCAGGGGCCGCTGCCAGTCACGGCGATGGCGGCCAGCCTGCAACAAGGCCAAGCCCAGCCATATCAGACCGTGATCACCGAGCGCGCTCGCTGAGTACATCATCCGGTCGACCGCGGGCCGGCCCCGAAGATGGGCGTCGAACCAGTCGTCCATGACCGCGTCCATGCGGTCGATCTCCAACGGGATGGGGACCGTCGGAGGTCGCCATCGGCTCTTGCTCATCCGGCCCCGGCAGGCAGGCGGTCCAGATTTCCACCCACGGCCGGGCAGTACTCGTGGAAGGCGCAGTAACCGCACGCCCAGCCGGGTTTGGGGCGGAAGTCCTCCCGGGCACACGCCTGCTCGACCGCGGCCCACACCGCGAGAGTCTGCTGGCGGAGGCCCCGGATCGACTGGTCGGACGGAACACTGGAGATCGCCAGCGGCTCGCGCAGGTGGAGCAGCTGGATCCGCGCCGGCCGCCGACCGAGGACCTGCTCGCACAGGAACGCGTAGAAGTGCACGCCGCCCAACCGGGACTGTTCGAAGTGGACCGAGGGGGCCCGGCCCGTCTTGTAATCGGTGATTACCAGGTCGCCAGCCGCATCCAACTCCAGCCGGTCAATGATGCCCGACAGCCTCAGCGTCCCGATTTCGACCGAAAGGCGCAACTCGGTGCCGAGAACCCGGACGGTCCGCGGATCCTCCAACGCGAAGTAGTTGCGGATCAGCACCTCGGCGTCGGCCACGAATTCCGCCCGCTCGGCCGCGTCGAGGGGGAGACCGGCGTACTCGGGACCATCGAGTATCTCGGGGACGGCCCGCGCCAGCTTGTCGAGGGCGGCATCGATCGTGCGTCCGGCACCGTCCTCCTCCCACATCAGCAGCTCGAGGGCCCGATGCACCAGGGTGCCCTTGGCGGCGTGTGGTGACGGTGGCTCCGGTAACCGGTCGATCGCCGACAGCCGAAAAGCCAAGGCGCAGTCCTTGAAGGACGACACCTTCGACGGCGACAGGGAGGTCGGCAGGGGCAGAGCCATCGCTGGTAAGGCTAAACGGCGGGTGCGACGGCCATGGTGGATCGTCCACCGCCGCCTGCGCCGAGCGCCTCCGCCGCGACTCGCCCCACTCGGAGGGGGTCTTCGAACGGACCGAAGTGGGTGAGGCCGTCGAGTCGTTTGGATCCCCCGCGGGGGAGTCGGCGGGCCACGTCGTCGATCATCAGGCTGACCGGGTCGTGCGGGTTGCCGCCGCCGAGGACGGCCACGGGAGGGCGAACGTCACCGAGGCGGTCCCAGGCGCCACTCCTGGGCGCCCCTTCATAGACGGAAGCCTCGTCGTCGCGGGCGCACGCCAGCGTGACGCCTCCGAGCGGATCGTCCACGAACCCGTAGGTCACGTAGACGTCGAGGGCCACCGGATCAAAGCCGTTCATGGGCGGCTTGGCCGCGTAATTGTCCCTGGCCTCCTCACGGGAGGAAAACGCCGGCCGCCGCTTGCGGGCCAGCTGGCTCATGGAGTTGCCTTCGCCGAAGCCGTCGGTAGCCAGTATCGGCGGGAACACGACCGGCTCGTAGCAGCACAGGTGCGTGAACGTGCCGGGCTGGCGCTGCTCGGCGAGCAGGGATATGGCACCGCCCATCGAGTGACCGAAGCCTCGCCATCCGTCGAGGCCGAGGGCGTCGAACACCGCGAACAGGTCGTCGACGAAGACGCTCCAGTCGTCGTAACGGCCGTTCGGAGCCTTGCCGGACGCGCCGTGACCCCGCTGATCGATGGACCACACGCTGAAGTGATCAGTGAGCGCCGGAGCCAGTGGTAGCCAGCCGCGGCCGTGGAAGCCGGTGGCGTGCAAGAGCATCACTGGTGGGCCGTCGCCCCCGAGGCGATAGGTGGCGATCTCGACTCCACCGGCACCTCGGACGCGTGGACCCGTCTCGGGGGGCATCATGACAGCGACCGTAGACGATTTGGGAAAAAGGGGGCCCGGCGCGTGGAGAACCGCCACCGGAGCGCTACCGTCGCGCGGTGCGAACGACCGATGGCGTCCTCGCTGCCAACCGGCGGTATTACGAGGCATTCGAAACGAAGGATCTCGATGCCATGTCGGATCTGTGGGAACGTTCGGACCGGGCGATCTGTACCCATCCGGGGTGGGCCACCTTGGAGGGATGGGGCCCGGTGGCGGCCTCTTTCTTCGCCTTGTTTCAGGGCGGTCAGCAGATCCAGTTCGTGCTCACCCGAGAGCGCGCCATACAGGTCGGCGACACCGCCTGGGTGTCGCTTGATGAGAACCTGCTCGGCGACCAAGGTGGGGTGACCGTGGCCACCATCAACATCTTCGTGCGCGGCTCTGGCCCGGACGGGTGGCAGATGGTCTGTCACCACGGTTCGGTCGTCCAGGCCGGCCGCAACCAGGGCTAGTCGGTAGCCTCGCCGCTCTGATCACTGAGGGCGAAGAGCAACATCTGCTGGTACAGAGAGAGGATCTCCGAACCGTAGGCTGGGTCGGTGGCCCACACCCCCGTCAGCGATTCCCACGTATCGCAGCACCCGCTTCTGTCCTGGTTTGTCGAGGTCAGGGAGGGCAGGACCGGGGCAGCCGCGTCGACGGGCGGAGTGCCGGGGTCCGCGTAGATCCGCAACAGCTGCAGCTGACCGAGAACCCCGGTCCGGGGTGACGGAAATGCCCAGCCCGACGCGCAGCTGTCGCAATGGCCGATGCCCGCGTAGTTGTTGAGATTGACGGCGTCGGGTGAGCTGAAACCGCCCGTCTCGAGCACGGCCTGGGCGAACGCCACATCGCCGCGTACACCCTCCGTCTCCCCCTCTCCGACGTACCAGCCCGCGAGTTGGTTGATCGTCGCCGCCGTGAAATCGACATAGCCGCTGGCCGAGTACCAGGCGACCAACTGGGCCGCGCTCAGCGCTGACGGTGCGAGCAGGCTGAGTCCACCAGATGCGGACGCCGGCCCAGCCAGGGCGGCCACCGCCGCCCGCTGCGCAGAGAGGTACGCGGTTAGTTGGCCCTGGTCGCCCGTCAGGCTTCGTTGGTCAGCGGCCAAGCTGGCGGCGGCGGCCTGGGCTTGGCCGGCCGCCTCGACCACGGCTTGGCGATCGGCTACCAAGTCGTAGCCATCCTCGGCCACCGCCGCGACCAGCCTGTCATAGGTGCGACTGGCGGCTGCGGCGGCCAGGACGTCGACGTGGAGGTTTCCCACGACCATTTGGGTGACGACACCGGCCTCCGTCTGCCCGAACAGCTGCGCCTGCGAGAGCGGAAGCGGTTGGGATCCGTTGGGAACCAGGCCGGTCGTCTGGCCCATATACAAGGCGACCGCGATGCCTCGTAACCGGGCCCGATCAACTGCCAGGCGGGCGTGCGCCTCCTCGTCCGCCTTGGTGGCGGCGACCAGGGCCATTCGATCGGCCGCGGATTGGCGCGTCATCGCCGCCGTGGCTGCCGTCGCCAGGGCTTCCTTCCTCTTGTCGCCGGTCAGAGCCGCTTGGTCGGCATCGATGGCATCCTGGGCCCCAGCGACCGCCGCGACCGCGGTGTCGACCGGCGATTGGTGCGCTTGGCTGACCACTGCGGCCTGCTCCGCTCGGATGGCGTCGAGGTCAGCTGGTGGGGCCTCCACGCTCGGGGCGTTGTCCTGGGTGACAATCGCTGTAGGGGTGGCGGCGACCGCCTGCGAAGGGAACCCCGCCACGCCGAGTAACCAGAGCCCGGCCAGCCAGGCCCGACGCCGGCCTCTTGACCCACCCGATAGCACCACACCAGATTGGCTGAATTCTGGTGAAGGGGACCGCATGCCAGTATGGAAGGTCTCGCGGCCGAACGAAACCGCGACCGAGAGAGGACCCATGTCAGCGTCATCGCAGGACTCGGCGGCAAGTCCCGCGCCGCCGACGGATCAGCCGTCCTCGCCATTGCGGCTCTTCGGGTGGAGCGTGCCGAACCCGCTGGCCACCCTCGACCCGATCTTCAAGCGCGACGAAGCCGACATCTTGTTCGTCGCTGGTAACGTCGTCCTCGTCGCCCTCGAGCTCATCGAGTGGCCAGTTGCCGTGCTCACGCTGGCCTTACACGCCATGGGCCGGAGCCGCTTCAAAGTCCTCGAAGTGGTAGCGGAGGTGGCCGAGGAAGCCGAGTAGAGCTACGCCTCAAGGTCAGACCAGGTCGAGGTGTTTGTCCACGGCGAGCGTGTTGGTGGCTGCCGCGCCGTCGTAGGTGCCCGAGAGCGGGGCTGCGTCCGCGTAGTCTCGCCCGACCGCAATCACCAGGTAGTCGGCGTCGGTTCGCCGGTTGTGGGTGGGATCCCAACCCTCCGCTATCCAGCTGTCTCGCCGATGCGGGTGGAGGACTTCGACCCAGGCGTGGCTTCCCCCCTCCCCGGTCAGATGCCCGGATACGTAGCGGGCGGCCAGGCCGGCGCTGCGACAGGCCGCCAGCATGATGTGGGCGTAGTCCTGGCACACCCCGCGACCGCCGGCCAGCGCGTCGGATGCGGTCGTGCGGACGCCCGTGACCCCCCACTCGTAGTCGAGCGATCGGTGGACCCGGGCGCATATGGACGCCACGTCCGAGGGGTCGGCCCCTGACGTCAGCTCGACGAGGGCGCGGTCGGGCGCAGTCAGGCGGGTGGGTTGGAGATAGCGCCGATCGACCGCCGTTTCGTGACATCCGGACCTGTCGGTGCTGGTCTCCACGTCGAGCACGAACTCGACGGCGTCATCGACCCGAGGCACGGCGACGTCGACGGTCAGGTTTCCGAACGGGTCGAGGTAGGTCCTGGTCCTCGACGACTGCACTCCGTCCACGCTCAGGCGCCAGCGCTGTCGTCGCTGCGGTCCATGAGCCCATGGCGGGACGACCCTCAGCCGCTGGCGCAGGTTGGTGACGGGCACGCTGTAGCGGTAGCGGATCCGCTGCTCGAGCACAAAGGTGAGCGACTCCCGACCGTCAACGGCCGCGACACTCGATCGGCGGTCCGTCACGACGCCTTGCCAAGCCCCTGAGGCATGCTCGACAGTATGTCGACATCGTCCGATAGTGGTGGATCTAGATCGTGACGATTTCGTGATTTTCCGCTGATCTGGCGGTACTCAGGTCACCTCGTCGGCCCACACCGTCATGGACGTGAGCGCGGGCCCACCGTAGGTCGAGATCATGGCGACATCGAGTGCGTCGCGACCCCGCGCGATCAGGGCCCGACCGACCCGTCGTTGGTTGTTGCGGGGATCGAACGTCCACCACGCCCCGTCGAGGAACACCTCTATCCAGGCGCAGAAGTCCATCGGTTCGGTGGCGGGGGGAACGTTGATGTCGGGGAGGTAGCCGAAGACGTAACGGGCCGGGATGTTGAGAGCCCGGCAGAAGGTCACGGCCAGGTGGGCGAAATCACGACAGACCCCGGCCCGACTCTTGAACACGTCCAGCGCGGTGGCGAGCGGTGAGGTGTCGAGATACCCAAACCTCACCTCGCTGTGCACCCAGTCGCAGATCGTCTGCACCCGGCCCCACCCCGGCGGGGTCGATCCAAACAGGTCCCAAGCGTCGTTGGCGAGCTCCTGGGACGGGCAATACCGACTCGGCAGGGTGAAGACGAGGGCGTCGTCGGGAAGGTCAGGAGGTGCCAGTTCGGCCGCATCGAGGCATTCGGGGTCCGGAGTCTCCGGCAGCTCCAGGAGGGCGTTGTAGCGCAGCGACGAGGCCCCAGGGGAGATGGTCGTACGGCGGCACACGTTGCCGAAACCGTCCAGGTATCGCGACATGCCGATCTGGGGCTCGTTGGTCCAGCGCTCGTCGAGCGCCCGCACCTGGCCATCGAGTCGGGGCTCGACCTGGACCACGGCGTGAGTCGCCACCTCCGCTTGGTACAGGAACTCGCACCCGACCTGAACTCTCATCCTTCGATTTTAGTCGCCTTTGGTCTCCCTCGGTTCTAGTCGCCGCCCTAAGTCCGACCACGCAGGAGAGCCGCGAGTTGGACAGCATTATCGACTGCGTCCGAGCCCCAACAGTTGTCCATCAGCACGTGGACCTCCGGCGCCGACGAGGCGAGCTCGGCGAGTCGCGCCACCCACTCGGCCAGCTCGTCGGAGGAGTAGCGATAGGGAGCAGCCCACGTCTCGCTTTCAACCTCCCGGCGCCCGAGGAAGCGGACGATGGCCAGGTCGGCGGTTGCCGCCGCGACCAGCGGGGTGGCGCGGAGACCGCTGGTTGGTCCGTCGACGCAGACCAATGACAGGTTCCGCTCCTCCAGCCACTCCAGCGTTCCCTCGCAGGCTTCGTCCTCGAACCACTTCGGGCTGCGCAGCTCGACGGCGAGATGGTAGTCGGGCAGGCGGTCGCCGACGATGGCCAACTCGGCCCAGGCCTCGGGTCGCGGTGTGAACCACCTGGGGTACGGCAAGATGACCGTGCCGAGCTTCCCCGCAGTATGCAGAGGGCGCAGGGCGTGATCGAAGCGGACCCAGCACTCGTCGACGGCATCCGGTGACAGGTGGGAGGCGTACAGGCGGCGGACATCGCGTGACCGGTCTCGCACCTCGTCCTGCAGGTCCGGCCACAGCGAGTCAGGGAGGGTGGGCGCGCCGGTGAGCAACGACCAGCCGCGCACGTCGAAGGTGAACCCGGGTGGGGTGCGTTCGACCCACTGCGTTGCCATTTCGGCGGTGGGTGGGAACCGGTAGGTGGTAGCGATCTCGGCCAGGGGAAAGCGGGATGCGTAGTAGGCGAGTCGGGCCCGGGCGGTCATGGAGCGGCGGGGGTAGAAGGCGCCGCTGCTCACCAGGCTGCGGTCGGCCCATGACGTGGTGCCGAACAGGACGCGACCGCCGTCGGCTTCGACGAGGGTCAGGGCGGATCGGTCATCACCGAGGCCAGGTATCGCCCCGAGCGGGTCTTCAGGCACTTTCGTCGAGCGTACGCGCTTCGAATCGGGGAGACTAGGGTCGCGGCGATCGACATCGACGGACGATCCGAGACTCAATCGCCGAGCGGGATTGACCCGGACCGATGGGGGGTCGCCCGTGGGTTCGAGGATGTCGAGCACAGCTGGCACGAGGCGCCGCCGGCCGCCATCGAAGCCGTCTTCGAGGCCATGGGCGCCACACCCGGCGGTCCCTCTCCTGGACCGGTCCTCACGGTCCGCGTCGACCGGGCAGTCCCGAGGCTTCCGCCCGGAACGCTGACCCTGGAAGACGGCGCCACCATTCGCCTCACAGGTACCCTCCCGCCCCGGGTCCCGCCCGGCTACCACCACCTCGAGCCCGACGACGGCCCTCCGGTGAAGTTGATCGTCAGCCCCGGGCGCTGCCCTCTCCCGTCTGAGGCGGCTTGGGGATTCGCAGCCCAGCTGTACGCCACCCGGTCGAATCAGAGTTGGGGGTTCGGCGACCTCAGCGACCTGAAGCGCTTGGGCCAATGGTCTGCGACATTGGGCGCCGGGTTCGTGGTCGTAAACCCACTCCATGCGTCGGGGCCGACGTTCCCGCAGCAACCCAGTCCCTACTTTGCCGGTAGCCGTTGCTTCTTGAACCCCCTGTACCTCGCGGTCGAGCGGATCCCCGCCGCGGCGGGTAGGCCGGATCTGGTGGAGCTGGCCGCGGCGGGATGGGCGCTCAATGACGTCCGCCTGATCGACCGGGATCGGGTATGGAAGCTCAAGTCCGCAGCCTTGGAGGCGATGTTCGTCGACTTCACCGGCGACCCCGACTTCGATGCCTACGTGGCGGCGCGGGGCCCAGCATTAAAGGGCTTTGCCACCTTCTGTGCGCTGGCTGAGCTGCACGGAGGACTATGGCAGGCGTGGCCCTCCGAGCTGCATGATCCGGCGTCCGGTGCCGTGCGCGAGTTCGTCGTCTCAGCGGTGGGTTCGGCCCGGCTTCGCTATCACGCCTGGTTGCAGTGGCTCTTGGACGACCAGCTGGAGGAGGCGGCCGGATGTCTCCCGATCGTGTCCGATCTGGCGGTCGGAGTCGACCCCGGCGGTCCGGATGCCTGGGTGTGGCAGGAGGCCGTCGCCGGCGGGATGAGAGTCGGGGCTCCGCCTGATCGCTTCAACACCCGGGGCCAGAACTGGGCCCTGCCGCCCTTCGACCCTTGGCGGCTGCGGGCGGCCGGCTACCAGCCGTGGATCGAGTCGCTACGCGGCGCCCTACGCCGTGGGAGCGGGCTACGCATCGATCACGTGATGGGCCTGTTCCGCCTTTTCTGGATTCCGGTGGCGGGGACCCCCTTCGAGGGAGTGTACGTCCGGTACCCCCAGGAGGACCTGCTCAACATCGTGGCGCTCGAGGCCCACCGGGCCGGCGCCTTCGTGGTGGGGGAGGACCTGGGCACGGTCGAGTCCGGGGTCCGCCGGACGCTCGCCGGGCGGAACCTCCTGTCCTACAAGCTCTGGTGGTTCCAGGAGGACCGACCTCCGGCCTGGCCGGCGAAGGCCCTCGGCGCGGTATCCACCCACGACCTGCCGACGATCGCTGGGGTGCTCTCGGGATCGGATTTGGCCGCCCAGCGCCAGTTGGGTTTGGAACCAAACGAGGCCGCCTCGATCCGTCTTCGCAAGAAGCTGGTGACTCGCACGGGCGCTGACGACACGACCCCCGTCACCGAGGTCATCACGCGGGTCTACGCCGACCTGGCCACGGCCCCGTGTGTCCTCCTGACGGCGACCCTCGACGATGCCCTCGCGCTAGAGGAGCGTCCCAACGTGCCCGGAACCGTCGACGAGTGGCCGAACTGGCGGCTGGCCCTACCCCTGTCGTTGGAGGAGGTCGAGCGCATGGAACTACCCCGCGCCATTGCTGCTCAACTGGGAGGAAGGCCCACGACACCGGCGCTGGCCCCCGATCCGCCGGCCGGCAGCCCGTAGGACCACCGGTCCGTGTCGACTGCGCCGATGAGGAAGCTCCTTGGGCCGGCTCTAGTTGGAGGTGGCGGTTCGGAAACGCCGCAGGGCCAGCGGGACGCAGACGGCGGTGATCAGGAGGCACCAGCCGATCATGGCTACAACCGGATGATCCAGTTGCCACGACCCGTGCGAGTGGATGCCCTGCGCCACCTGGCGGACCCCGGCGACCAGGGCCGACAGGGGGTCCCACTCGCCAATGGCGCGAGGGATGGCGTGCATGCCGGAGATGGGGACGAACGTGCCGGCCAGGAACGACAGGGGGAGCACGACGGCGAATCCGATTCCTTGCATGGCGTCAGAGTTGCGTATGAGCATGCCGGCCAGGACCCCTAGCCAGGTGAAGGCGAACAAGCCGAGCAGCACCAGGAGCATCAGCTCCACGGTTCCGCCGACGCCCATGTGTGGTCGCCAGCCGAGGGCCAGGCCGACGCCGGCGACGATCAGGATGCCGAGGATCTGCTCGATCACCTGCCCGACGACTTGAGCCGAGATCACCGACATTCGAGTGACCGGCAGTGACCGGAATCGGTCGATGACGCCGCTCGAGAAGTCGGTGGCGGTGGCAACGCCGGCCCCGATTACCCCGAAGGCCATGCTCTGGCCGATCAAGCCGGGGAGAAGGTAGTCCTGGTAGCGAACCCCAGGGATGTGGATGGCTGAGCCGAACACGTATAGGAACAGCAGAGTGAACATGATCGGCTGGATGGTGACGTCGCTCAGGCGCTCGGGGACCCGGGGGATCATTCGCAGGCCCCGCCCGATGAGCAGGGCTGTCTCCCGCACGTAGCGGATGCCGCGGTTCGGGCGTGACGGGAGGATGTCATGGTCGGCGACGTGAGCGACGGGAAGAGTGGCGGTGGCCGTCATGGCGCCACCCCCGCCATCGAGTCGTCGGCGGCTTGGGTCTCTGCTGGCTGGCCGGTCAGGGCCATAAACGCGTCGTCGAGCGTCGGGCGTCGCAGAGCCACCTCGTCGACCGCCACGCCGCTGGTGCGGACCAAGTCGGCCACCGCCGTCAGGTCGACGATCTCGTCGGGGGCGGGAATGGACACCATCCGCCGGGCCGGGGTGACCGTGATGTCGAAGCGGGCGCCCAGGAGTGCGGCCAGGGTGTCGACCCCGGCGCTGTCGACTGCGACGACGTCAACACGCTGGTCGCCGATTCGGGCCTTGAGCTCGCTCGGGGTTCCTGCGGCCACCGATCGACCATGGTCGATGAGGTGGATGCTGTCAGCAAGGGCGTCGGCCTCCTCGAGGTATTGGGTGGTCAGCAGCAGGGTCACCCCCTCCTGCACCAGCTCTCGGATCGTCGCCCACACGACCTGGCGGCTGCGCGGGTCAAGGCCGGTCGTCGGCTCGTCGAGGACGAGAAGCTCGGGCTGGGTGACCAGGCTGGCGGCCAGGTCGACCCGCCGGCGCTGGCCCCCGGAGAGGGACTTGACCAGCTTGTCCCTGAACTCGCCGACGTCGAAGCGGTCGATCAGGCGGTCGACCACCCGACCGGCCGTACCTTTGCCGTAGCCCCGGAGGCGCGCCATCAGCAGCAGGTTCTCCCGAGCCGTCAGGTTGTCCTCGAGGGCGGCGAACTGGCCGGTGAGGGAGATCTTCCCCCGGACCGCGTCCGCCTCGGACACGATGTCGTGGCCACAAACGGTGGCGCTCCCGCTGGTCGGGGTGAGCAGAGTGGCGAGCATGCGGACGATCGTGGTTTTGCCGGCACCGTTGGGCCCTAAGAGGGAGACCACGGTGCCAGCATCGATGGAGAGGTCAAAGGCGTCGACTGCGGTGAACTCACCAAATCGCTTGGTGAGTCCCTTTGCGACGACAGCGGGGGCTGAGTTGGTCACCGGGTTCCTTCCAGGATCGCTAATGGTAAGAAACTTACAGTGGCTATAGTAATTCTGCAACTGTAATTCGGAGCAGGCAGTCGATATAATCTTGGCTGTGCCCTCCGAACCCGCCGTGCCCTCGGGACCCGCGGGCCTGCTTGCGGCATTCCGGGAGCAGGCCGTCCTCCGCCACCTCAATGCCGCGGGCGGCGGCATCGCCGAGGGGCTGCGGGAGCGCAAAAAGCGCATCACCCGCCAACTCATCTCCGACACCGCGACCGCGATGTTCCTGGAGAAGGGCTTCGAAGAGGTGCGCGTCGCCGACGTGGCCAGCGCCTGCAACGTGTCGGAGAAGACCGTGTACAACTACTTCCCGACCAAAGAGTCCCTGCTGTTCGACCGCTTCGAGGACATGGAGGCGCAGGTGCGCGTCGCCCTTGGCCCCGGCGCGGCGCCGATATCGCCGGTCGAAGCCGCGGTGGCCATGATCGCCGCTGACCTGCGCCGGACTTTCGACGGCTGGGATGACGCCGACCAGCCATTCGACCCGACGATGATCCGCCGCTTCAGCGAACTGGTGGATCACACACCAGCCCTGCGGGCTGCACTACGGGAGATGATGGAACGAATGGTGGGCGTGGCCTCCGAGGCCATGGCGGCCAGGGCCGGGGTCAACCCCGATGACCCCGAACCGCAGATCGCCGCCAACGCCATCATCGGGCTGTGGCGGGTGATGTACGTGGCCATGCTCCGCCACGCGGACGGAACCCGTACCCCGAGCGAGATCCGCCAGGCGGTGACCTCAGAGGTGCGCCGGGCGGCCCGCCTGATCGACACTGGCCTGTGGTCGTTCGGAGTGGCGGTCCAGGGGTCGGCCGGACACGAGCAGCTGCGCCTGGCCGCGGAGTCGGCCAACGAGGCCCGCAAGCAGGTGGTCACCGCAATCCGCCAGGCCCGGCGGGCGTGGCGGCAGCTAAAGGACTGCTGACGGAGTTGGGGCGCCGACCCGTTCGCCCTGTTCGGCTACTGCTGCGTGACGACGCTACGGAGGATGCGTCGGAGTGTCTGCAGGTCCTCTGCGCCCAGGGCGCGTACGGCAGGGGGAGGCGTGGTGAGGATCTGGTTGGCCCGCTTCGCGATGTCCTTTCCCTTGCGGGTGGCCTCGACCATCTTGGCTCGCCGATCGGTGGGGTGCGGTCGGCGTCTAGCCAAGCCGAGGGATTCGAGATCGTCGACCACCACGGTGGCATTGGGCGGATCGATACCAAGTTCGTCCGCCAGCTCGCCCATCGACATTGACCGTGCGGCCACCCGGCGAACGGCCTTGAGCCGGCCGAAGCTCAGGCCGACGGCATCTGACACTTCACGTCGCCGCTCGTTGTCGAGCACCAGGTCGCACATGAGCGCCCATACCTCCCGGTCGCTGGCCGTGCCTGTGGTCTCGCTTGGTTTTCCTCCGGCTGGACTGGTCACGCTGGCGATCCGTCTGCCAGCACTTCGGGGTTGAGCACCTCCGCCGTGTGGCGGGCTGAAGCGATGGGCATCCCCGAGACCGCGGTGTTGGTGATCGGCGGGTTGATGAGGCCGAAGCCGAGGCCGAAGATGACGTAGGCCGCGAAGAGCCAGGAGAAGGGCGTTGACGACGTGATGCCCGCGAGCATGGCGCAGCCGACCATGAGGCAGATGCCTGATGTCAACAGGGGTATCCGTGGACCGCGCTGACCCACGATGCGGCCCGACAGCGGCGAGGCCAGCACGGTCACCGCGGCCATCGGCAGGGTGTCGAGGCCGGCGCGTAGCGGGGAGAGTCCCCGCGCTTCTTGGAGGTAGAGGGTGTTCATGAACAGGAATCCGCCGAAGGTGGCGAATGCCGCTATCGCGGTCAGCGTGGCCGACGTGAACGGGACGGAGCGGAAGAACCGGACGTCGATGATTGGATCCACGCGACGGGGCTCGTAGAGCAGGAAGCCGACGAGTGCGGCCACGGCGGCGGAGAAGGCGGCCAGGATCGTTAACGATGACCATCCCTTGCTCGGGAGTTCGATGATGCCGTAGGTGAGCGTGGCCAGGAGGACGACCATCAGCACCTGTCCCAGCGGGTCGAAGCGGCGGGCCCGTGGTGCCCGGGACTCGGGTACGTAGCGCAGGGCCAGGATGATGGCGGTGACCCCGACGGGGATGTTGATCCAGAAGATGGACCGCCANNGTGTTGGTGATGATCGACATGGCGACGGGGTTGAGCATGGAGCCACCGACCGCCTGCAGCATGCGGAAGACTACGAGCAGCCCCAGGCTGGGCGCCAGGCTGCACAACAACGACCCGGCCGAGAAGAGGGCTAGGCCGACGACGAACGTGCGTCGGCGACCGAACCGGTCGGCCGTCGAACCCGAGAGCATGAGGACGCTGGCGAGCACCAGCGTGTAGGCGTCGATGGTCCACTGCAGCCCCGAGACACTGGCGTGCAGGTCGTGTCCGATCGACGGCAGGGCGACGTTCACGATGGTCACGTCGAGCCCAACGATAAGCAGACTCATGCAGCAGATCAGCAGGATGCCGATCCGGCGGTTACGGCTCAGCTCGTGCATGGCGGGTGCGCCGCCGGCCGCCCTGCTCCTCAGAGGTACTTGTGCTGTCATAACTATTATGACTATATCAGGAACCTTCCCTAGGTCGCCTGCAGTTCGGCCTCACCAGCCGAGTTCGTCCTCGCCTTCTTGGAAGGTGCCGGTGGGGCCGTCCTTGCCAATGGTGGCCATGCGAACGATGACCTCGGCGCCCTTGGCGACCGGTTGCCCTGCCCCGCTGAAAGGGGTCAGATCGGTCGCGGTAAAGCCCGGCTCGACCGCGTTGAACTTGATGTTGGGCACTGCTTTGGCGTACTGAACTGTGAGCATTGAGACGGCGGCTTTGCTCGAGCCATACATGATGGAGGGGAAGTGAAACTGCCGTCGGTCCGGATTGGTCACGGCCCAAAACGAGCCAAGTGCGCTCGAGACGTTGACCACGACCGGGTTCTCGGACTTCTCCAACAGGGGAAGTGCAGCCTGGGTGACACGGATGATACCGATCACATTGGTATCGAATACCTCCAGAGCGGCCTGACCGGTGACGGCCGCGGTGGTACTGATGCCGGCGTTGTTGACGAGAACGTCGAGGTGGCCCTCGCGGCCGGCGATGACATCCAAGGCGGTCGCGACCGATTTGTCATCAGTGACTTCGAGCTGAACAAAGTGGGCGCCCAGTTCGCTTGCAGCCGACTGACCGCGATCGACACGGCGCGCCCCGAGGTACACGGTATGGCCGAGCTCGATCAGTTGGCGAGCGGCTTCGTAACCAAGCCCCTTGTTAGCACCGGTAACAAGCGTCACGGTCATGTCTCGTACCCCCTTGGTCGTGAACGAGTGCCATTTCTCGCTCCTGTGGATCTACGTGGTCCAGTCTGACTCGTCACCGGGAACCCAGCTGGCAACCAGCATGTCTCTCTGCCGATGACGCGGACTGGAATATCGGATTTAGGGAGCGAGTTGGACCCCCCATGACTGGTTCGACGATGCAAGCCGTCCGCTTCGACTGTTACGGGGAGGTTGACGTGCTTAACGTGGTGGAGGTTCCTCGTCCCCATCCCGGACCGGATCGGGTCGTGGTGGATGTGGTAGCGGCGGCCATCAATCCGGGTGAGGCGTCGATCAGGAGGGGACTGCTGCATGACCGCTGGCCCACCAGGTTTCCCTCGGGGGAAGGCAGCGACCTCGCTGGCGTGGTAGCAGAAATCGGTGTGCGGGTAGACGGTGTCGCTGTCGGTGACGAGGTAATCGGCTGGAGCGATGAGCGGTCGAGCCACGCAGAGGCGGTGAGTCTGCCCGCTGATCAGGTCGTGCCAAAGCCGTCAAGGGTGCCGTGGGAGGCGGCCGGCTCTCTGTATGTGGCTGGCACGACGGCATGGGCTACCGTGAATTCCGTCGGGCTGCAGCCCGGCGAGGTAGTCGCCATCTCCGGCGCTGCTGGTGGCGTGGGATCGCTCGCCATCCAGTTGGCTCGCCGGTTGGGGGCCACCGTATTGGGCATCGCCGGAGCGGGGAACTCCGAATGGCTGGAGTCGATGGGCACGACGGTGGTCGTATATGGCGACGGCCTTGGGGAGCGTCTTCGCGCTGCTGCGGACGGGGCGATCGACGCCTTCATCGACTGCTTCGGCGCCGGCTATGTCGACCTCGCCGTCGGCGAACTCGGTGTCAAGCCGGATCGCGTTGACACGATCATCGACTGGGAAGCGGGTGCGCGTCACGGAACCCATGTGGACGGAATGTCAACCGTCGACGATGTCGGTAGCGTCATCTCGGAGCTCGCCTCATTGATTGAGCAGGGGGAGCTCTCGGTTCCGATCGCAGCCACCTTTGCCTTACAAGAAGTGCGCCAGGCTTACGAGTTACTCGAGCAGCGGCACACCCGAGGGAAGATCGTTCTCGCTACTGGCGACGCCTCGCGGGCGAGGACCTGATGACCCGACGCGTTAGCTGATCCGCCTCGCCAGGAACGTCGTTCTGATCGGTGCTCTCCTCGATGCCAGATGCGGCACCGGCGAGCACACGATACTCGCCGTCTGTCACAGGTCCCGCGTCGGGCGAGGGGTCGGTTCAGGTGGTCAGACTGGTGATGGCGTGTTCTGCCCAGTCGAGGCTGGCGCGATGGATCGCTATTCCGTGGTCGAGGGCGAGGGCAGGGTGGCGGCCTTCGAAGGTTGCCGCCCGTGTGTAGCGGTCCAACTCGGCGACGAACGCCGCGAGCGCGTCGCGCAGGCCGCACAGGAAGGCGAGGACCTCGGGTTGGGTGAGGAGTGGTTCCATCATGACGAAGCGCATGAGGTGTAAGCCGAGATCGCGCGAGACGCTGGCCGCCTCGACGGGCGTGCGAACCCAGTTTTCATGAGCTGCCCGGCCTGCGGAGGTGGCCTGGTTGACACTGCGGCGCCGGCCCGGCGACACGCCTGCGGTGGTGGGGGGTCCAGACTGGATGAGGCCTTTGGTTTGCAGTCGTTGCAGGGCCGGGTAGAGCGCGCCTGAGCTGGGCTGGTACACCCCGATCGGCGTGGTGACGAAGGCCCGTTTTAGGTCGTAGCCAGATGACGGCTCGGCGCAGATCAGGCCGAGTAGCAGATGCTCGAAGTCGGTGAGCCGGTCGGTCACGCCCTCAGAGCTTACCTTGCCTCATAGGTCGAATCGACCTATAGTGGGGGTGGGGAGGCTACGTATCGGTCGGTAGCCGCAACGCCGATCGACAGATGACCGGCATGGGACGCGAGGAGGAGCAGGGTGGAGCGAACCGCGATCGGCAACCTCGACGATCCGCATACCTCCGAGATGGCGGGCCGACAGGACAGGCTGCGGACGCTGGTGCCGATCGCCGTGTTCGACGTAGCTGGTCCCCTGGCGGTGTATTACGGGGCCCGCGCCGCGGGTCTGTCGACGGTCATGGCTCTCGTGATCAGCGGGGTGTTGCCGGCGCTGGGCGTCGCTGGCACGGTCATACGACATCGGCGTCTCGAAGTCATCGGGGCGCTGGTCCTGTCGGGAATCGCGCTGGGCACGGTGATGGGCCTGCTCAGCGGCAGCGCCCGGCTGTACCTTCTCGATGGGCTCGTGGCGCCCGTTGCGCTTGGCGGGGCGTGCCTGGCCTCGCTACTGTCGTCGCGGCCGCTCATGTTCCGCTTCGCTTTGGACACGATGGGTGACGGCACGCCGAAGCGACAGGCCTTCGCCGCCATGTGGGAACACCCTGGCTTCCGCAGGTCCTTTCAGGTGATCACCTTCGTGTGGGGCATGGTCTTCCTGGCCGAGTCGGGACTGCAAGCCCTCATCATCGAGACCCAATCGATCAATACCGCGAAACAGACCTCCAACCTCCTGCCCGTCGCCGTTCTCGTGGCGACTCTCGCCTGGACCCGCGGCTACGGGAAACGCGCCGAACAACGGCAACGCCACGACGCCGGCGGGGCAGACAACGTCGACGCACAAGTTTCTGCACCTGTCGGCTAACGGGCCGGCGTACCCACCACCTGCACCTGGTCCGAGGGCCCGGTCGGAGGTTGCGCGGTCGGTGGCCGGGTGATTGTTACTACGACCGAGGTGGCGCCGACCACGACGTTGGCGTCGTCAACAGCCCCGCCCGTCAGGCTGCTGAGTGATGCCGTCGAGGACCACTGCAGGCCGTCCCGGCTGAACTGCACCTGCCACGTACCGGGTGCCCCGCTGCCTGACACCTCGGCCACGCCGACGCCCAGGGGGCCGAACGACACGGCCATGACGTTCCCCTGGAGGGCGGTTGTCTGCCACTCGTCGCTGAGCAAGGTGTAGGCCGCCGAGCCGGTCTGGGTTTGGCCCACCACCACCAGGTGACCGCCGACGTACCCGATGCCGGACACGCCGGTCACCCCTGCGGGCAAGCCAAAGGGCGCCAGCGTCCAGTGTTGGCCGCCCGCCGACTGTAGGACAACAGGCGGCCCACCCACTCCCGGCAACTCCACGATGGCGAAGCCGCCCGGAGTGCCCGTGACGTATGCCTGTCCCGCCGTCCCGGCGGGCAGCGACACCTGTCGGAAGTTGGTGCCGTCGCTCGAGGAGAACACCAGCGGCTGGCTTTGCAGCACTTGCGCCAACTGGCCACTGATGTTGAGCTGCGACCAGGTGTAGGCCTTGACCACCCGATAGGCCTGATCGGCGCGGACAGAGCTGGACGTCTGGCCGTCCGCACCGGCGCACGGAACCGTGGTGAGCTGCCCTCCGGGGGCTGCAGGCGTATTTCCGAGCGTGGCCGCCATCGCTCGTTGCTCGGCGCTGAGCTTCAGTTTGATGGCCACGCTGGGTTGGAAAGTTCCGCTCTTCTTGGCAGCCGAGCTCTGCTGGAGAGTCCCGGTCGGCGTGTACGCCACGCTGACCCCGCATTGCGAGGAGACCTGCGACCCCAGAACCTCCACCCCGTTGGTGTTCGCCGTCCACAATGTCTTGGCCGAGACGCCCGGCACCAACTTGGACAGCTCTGCCGTGGCGCTGATGCTGACGGCGGCGACCACGCCCTTCGGCCCGGCTGCCACATTGACGGCCTCGTCATTGACAGTGACGGTGCCGGCGGGGGCGTTCAAATCGACAGGCAGCACGCTGTTCTGCCACGAGCCACCGCCGTTGTCGGTCCACGACACGGCCGTGGTCCACGCTCCCGAATCGCCCGTTGCCGCGGTAGCGGGCCCTGTACCCACCGTGTACACGCGGTTGCCGTCCACCGCCACCCCGTCGGCGGATACGCCCGTCGGCCCGGTAGCGGTCGTCCAGGACAGACCGTCGGCGGTTCGGTACAACTGTTGCGCCGGCTCATTCCCCGCCGCCACCACGCCTGGCGCGGTGGACACCGCGTAGGCGATCGATCCGGAGCTAGACAGGTTGGTCAGGTCGGATAGCCCCGCCGTGGCCGGGACCACCCGCCACGTCAACTGGTCGCCGGGCGCCGCCGGCACGTTGGTCGGCGATCCGACGGAGATCTGGGCGGTCCGGCCGCTGCTCGAGTGCGAAACAACGACGCCCGTCACGGAACCTGCCGCGGCCATCACGGCCAGCACGCTGGCGCCAGCGCGGCGGTGCCGGCGGCGGCGGCCGCGCGCCATGACCGCGTCGATGTCGCCGGAGGGCACGTCGACACCCGCCGCCTTGGATCGCAGTTGGGTATAGAGGTAACGATCGAGGTCGGGCATCACGACTCCTTCTCATCCTGCAGGTGGGCAAGGCGGCTGGACAGCTGACGGTTGGCCCGGTGGAGGCGGCTCTTGACCGTCCCGACCGGGGTGGCCAGGGCGGCCGCCGTCTCCGCCTCGGACCAGCCGAGCACGTAGCGGCACACCACGACGGCCCGATGGCGAACGTCGAGCTCCGCCAGGGCCCGCAGCACATCCGGCTCGGCCATAGACGGCTGCTCTTCGGATCGCTCCGCTGACCCCCCGAACGGCCAGGGCCGGTGACGCCGGCGCAGGACCGACGTTGCCCAGTTGAGGGCCACCCGGTAGACCCACCCGCCCGGGTTCTCGAGGCGGGACACGTGGGACCAACGCTGGTAGGCGCGCACCATGGCTTCATCAACGGCTTCGACCGACAGGTCCCGCTCGCCGATGGTCATCGTCACCGCTCGGACCACGGCGTCGCGGGCGTTGGCGTAGAAGGTCTCGAAGTCGTGGCTGAGCGGCGAGGCACCGACCAAAGGTTCCGGTGGGGCAGCGGTGGCGGGCACGTTCACGGCCGGTACACGCAGAGCTTGCCGATCAGGTTCCATGGTTGCCCGGAAGCTCGGATAAAAGACTGGCCGCCAGGGCGTCGGTCGGATCCCGCTTCAGGGCCGCCAGGGCTGCCTGTCTGGCCTCCGCGGGGTGGCCTTCCTGCTCGTAGAGGAGGGCCAGGTCCGTCTGGGCCACCCCGCTGGCCGGGTCCAGGTCGGTCGCCATAGTGAGCTCGACCGCAGCCGCGGCTCGTCGGTCGAGGTTGGCGTCGGCCACGCCCAGCTCGAGCCGCAAGGTGGGGTTGCGCGGATCCCCCGCTATGAGAGTGGTCAGGTCGGCTGCGGCCGCCGGCCAACGGCTCGATTGGAGGAGCAGCGACGCCTTTTCGTCGGCCAGAACGGGGTCTTTCGCTGATACCCGTAGACCGGCGTCCACTTCGGTCAGTCCGGCCGCAGGTGAGCCGGCCGCGGCGTCGATCTCCGCTGCGGCGACACGGTTGACGATGTTGTCAGGCGCCAGCGCTACGGCCCGCCTCGCCGCTGCGGGCGACTGCCGATCCAACGCCGTCCGCATCAGCTGATCCCCCCGGACCGCCTCGACCCCCAGCACCAGGGCCATGGCGGCGACGGCCGTCACTACGCCGGCAGCGGTTGCCCGCGTCCAACGGGGCAGCGCCACGGTCACCAGTTCCGTCTCGCTCGCGGTCTGGATCGACACCAGCCCGGCGAGCAGCCATACCGACGGCTCGAGCTCGGCGATCGGGAACAGCAGCAAGGCCCCGGCCGTATAGGCCACCAGCCCGGCCGGCACGCCGGCTAGCCACGGTGGGCCGCGCCGCATGGCCCGCCAGACGAGCACGCCCATCAGGCCGAGCAGGGCCAAGTAGGCAGCCAGGCCGGGAAAGCCAGTAGTGACTGCCACGTCCAGCAGGCTGTCGTGGGCCCGGTCCGGTAGGGGATCCCTTCCATACTGTCGCTGGTAGGACGCGTCGACGGCGGCCCCGAAGGCGATACGGTAGCCCTCTGGACCGACGCCGGTGAGTGGGTGGGAGAGAAGCACCCGGCTGGCGACCCGCCATTCCGCCAGCCGGCTCGACCCTCCCGGGCCTCCCCCAAATGCCTGCGGCACGCGCGCCGCCGTCCCCGTTGCGAACGCCAGCCCTACGAGCCCGGCTGACCCGACCACCGCCACAAACAGGACCGGAAGCACCCGGTGGCGCAGTTTTTTCCGATGGATCCAACCGAGGACCGCCATCGCGGCCAGAGCGCCGCACCACGCGGCCCGGGCCCCGCTACCGATCAGGGCGACCGTGCCGAACCCGGCGCACACCGCAGCCGACCCGCGCCAGGCCGGGCGCCAGCCGCGGTCTGCGGCGACACCCACCGCGATGGGCACCAGCAGGGCCTCGGCTGCACCGAGGTAAGCGGCGGAACCGAGCGGCCCGACCAACCGGTCGCTGGCGGCCAGACGGACCGGCTGCCACCCCGCCAACTCGGCCACCGACCAGACGCCGGCCAGGCCGCCCACCGCGGTCGCGATACCGGCGACCAACCGACCGTCGCCGTCATCGTCGAGGGTATGGCCAGCCGCCCACATGCCGCCGCACAGCAACCACGTGAGGACTCCGAAGTGGCGTTGCGGGGTGCCGAGCCAGGCCAGTCGCGGATCGAGTCCGGCAACGGCAGAGATCCCGACCCACACCAGGAAGACGATCCAGGCGACGAGGGCCCAGCGGGTGAGAGCGACGTGGCGCTGGGCAAGGGCCAGGGCCATGCCGCACAGGGCCACGGCCACAACCGCCAGCCATTTGGCCGGACCATAAGGTGACCAGCCGGCTGGATCTATCACCAGCACGCCGGCGCCGATCACCAGCGCGAGCGCGACGGCATGGGGGCGCGGTCGTGACGGCACACTCCTACACGCAGAGGAGCTCAAAAGGGTTCCTGAAATTCTCACGGTCCTGGCCTACGCCGGTGGACCGGCTGAGCCCGCGGCCTAGCGTGTGGGCAATGGACCTCCCCGTCATGCCGCCAGTGTCGCCGATGCTGGCCAAGCTGTCCCGAGAGCTGCCCGAAGGCGACGTCCGCTACGAACCCAAGTGGGATGGGTTCCGCTGCATCGTTTTCCGGGACGCTGACGAGGTCGAGCTGGGCAGCCGCAACGAGCGACCACTGACCCGCTACTTCCCCGAAGTGATCGACGCGGTGCGGGCCCAACTACCCGAACGGTGCGTCGTCGACGGCGAGCTGGTGATCGCCGGCGCGGACGGGTTGGACTTCGACGTGTTGTCCCAGCGCATCCACCCGGCTGCGTCGCGGGTTGCCATGCTGGCACGCGAGAAGCCGGCGTCGTTCGTGGCATTCGATCTCCTGGCGTCCGGAGACACCGACCTGCGTCAGGCCCCGTTCTTTCAACGGAGATTGGAGTTGGAGGACGTTCTCGAGGGCGCGAAGCCGCCCATCTACCTGACACCTCTGACCGCCGATCCCGCCGTGGCCCGGGACTGGTTCGAGCGGTTCGAGGGAGCGGGCCTGGACGGAGTCGTCGCCAAGTCGGCGGATGTGGCCTACCTGCCGGGACAGCGGGCCATGTGGAAGGTCAAACACGAGCGCACCGGTGACTTCGTCGTCGGTGGCTTTCGCTGGTACCAGGCGAACCGGACCGTGGTGGGATCGCTGATGCTCGGCTTGTACGACGGGCCGCACCTCGAGCACGTCGGCGTGATCGGCGCCTTCCCAGCCGAACAGCGTCGCGAGCTGGTGGACGAGCTCGAGCCCTACCTCGATCCCATCGACCATCCGTGGGCTGACTGGGCCGGCGCGGCGGAGGCCGCCAACGATGGGCGCCGGCTTCCAGGCGCAGCCAGCCGATGGAACGCCGGCAAAGATCTGAGCTTCGTGCTGCTCCGCCCCGACTTGGTCGTTGAGGCCGCCTACGAGCACCTGCAGGGCCGGCGGCTCCGCCACACGGCCCGTTTCCGGCGGTGGCGTCCGGACCGAGAGCCGGTCAGTTGCACCTATGAGCAGATGGACGTCGCGGTCCCGTCGTTGCTCTCCGAGGTGTTCGGCGCCCGTGGGTGATGCTCCCTCGCGGCTGGAGCCCGCGGGCAAAGTGACCCCATGAGCGTCGGCACGAGCAGCGGACGGACCCAGAGCGCGGTGCTGATTCCTGTCCCGCAAGCCGACGCCGTGGTGGGCAGATGGCGCCAGCAGCACGATCCGGTTGCCGCCGCGGGGGTGCCGGCGCACATCACCCTGGTCGTTCCCTGGCTGCCACCCGGAGAGATCACCGACGCTGATCTGGCCGAGCTCGACGAGATCGTCGCGAACATGGACGCGTTCGACTTCCAGCTCCACCATGTCGACTGGTTCGGGCGGCGGGTGCTGTGGGTGGCGCCGGAGCCGGCGACCCCGTTTCTTCGCCTCACGACCCTCCTCGCCGACCGTTTCGGGACCCCGCCGTGGGACGACGAGTTCGACGAGGTGGTGCCCCACTTGACGGTCGCTCATGCCAGCGACGGCGTGGAGCTGGTCCCCGTGGCGGCCGACGTGTCCGAACGCCTGCCGGTGGCGTGTCGCGCCGAGGAGGTGTGGGTGATGACCGGCGACGGTTTCCGCTGGTCGCTCCGCCACCGGGTCAAGCTGTCCGGCTGAAACCGGATAATGGTGGACATGTGCGAGGATGGGCCGCTGTGAGTGATGTCCCCCAAGCGCCGGCTGGGTGGTACCCCGACCCAACCGCGCCGGGTACCCAGCGGTGGTGGGACGGCCAGCAGTGGGGACCGCCGGCCGAGCCCGCCGCGACCAGCCCGGGAAACGGCTTTCCGGCCCAACCTGCCTACGGCCAACCTCCCTACGGCCAGCCACCCTACGGCCAGCCACCCTACGGCCAGCCGGGCCGCCGGGGTGGGTTGTATGGGGGCGGTATGTACGGGGGCAGGTACGGGCGCGGCAGGCCCATCGGCCGCAACCATTTCAGCTTTATTGCCCTGGGCGTTTCGGCCGTGTATCTGGCCATCGGGCTGGCCACCGGATTCGTGTTGCTCGGGATCGTCCCAGTCCTCATGTCGGTGCGCGCTGTTCGTCGCAAAGAGCCGCTGTCACCGCTGGCCGTGGCTGCGGCCGTCGTGGTCGTGGTGTTTAGCATCGCCATACTGGTCCACCACTAAGTGCCCGCTTAGCCCGCCTGGATGGTCTCGAGGAGCAGGCCGAGCTCGTCGCTCGGACCGGAGGGCACGGTGTAGCCGGACTCGTCGCGGATCTCGTCGAAGTGGTCCCGGACGTCTTCGAGCGTCAGCTTGGGGTTGTAGTAGCCGGGTGTCATCCCGACGAAGAAGCGGGCGACCCGGCCCCCGCCGACGGTGAAGACCTCACCTGTTACCGGCACGTCCTCGTGCGCCAGCCAGGCCACGACTGGGGACACCAGCTCCGGGCCGAGCTGGGCCACGGCGGCGCCCATCAAGTCCTCGGTCATCCGGGTGCGCGCCAGCGGCGCGATGGCGTTGACCTTGATGTTGTACTTGGCGCCCTCGGCGGCCAGCACGCGGGTGAGGCCGACGAGACCCATCTTGGCCGCTCCGTAGTTGCTCTGGCCGAAGTTCCCCAGGATCCCGGAGTTGGACGAGGTGTTGACGACCCGCCCATACCCCTGCTCCCGCATCTTGATCCAGGCCGGGCGGGTCACGTAGAAGGCACCCTTGAGGTGGACGTCGATGACCGGTTCGAGCAGCTCGGGAGTCATGTTGTGGAAGGTCTTGTCGCGGAGAATGCCGGCGTTGTTGATCACGATGTCGACCCGCTCGTAGGCGTCGAGGGCGGTTTGTACCACCGCCTCGCCGCCTTCCGGGGTCGAGACGCTGTTGGCGTCCGAGACGGCCTCGCCGCCGAGGTCGCGGATCTCCTGCGCTATGGCTTCGGCCGGCCCCTTGTCGGCGCCCTCGCCCGAGACCGAACCGCCGAGATCGTTGACCACCACGCGGGCGCCCCGGGAGGCGAGGAGGAGGGCGTGCTGCTTGCCGATCCCTCCGCCCGCGCCCGTGACGATCGCGACCTTGCCGTCGTATCCGAGATCAGACATGAGGGATCAGGGTAGTTTCGGACTTGGTCCTCGGGCCAACCAGCGGCGCCGGTGAGGCGAGGAAGGCGCCGGGCCGCTTGAAGACGTCCCGCCGCCAACGGTGCGGGGTAACCAGCACGGCCCGCGGGTAGTCCTCGAACATCCAGCGGGCGAAGTGCCGGCGAAACCACGGGCCGTTGTCGACGATCCGCAGGGCTCCCGTGGCGCCCCTCCGATGGGCCAGGACTTTGGAGAGATCCCGAGCCAGGCGGTCGTCGAGGGCCAAACCCCAGCGCACCTGCCGTTGGTAGCGCCTAGCCGCGGCCTCGGGTTGGTAGGGGCCGGCCGCCGCGATCGCCCGAGCGGCGAGTTCGGCGGTCTCCATGGCCTGGGCGATTCCCTCGCCTGTCATCGGATCGCAGGCTCGGGCCGCGTCGCCGGCGAAGAGGACGCGACCACCCAGCCCGCTCAAGACAGTGGCGCCGATCCCGGCCGGGATCGGCCACGCCTTCCAGGTTCCGACCGGGACGGCATCCGGGCCCAGGACTTGGGCGATGTGCGGCCGAGCCATGAGGTCGATCCGTTGTCCCTTCAGCTCGCCTAGCGATTGTCCCGGTCGACGGACGACGCCGTAGCCCACGTTCGCCATCCCGCCCGGCAGTGGAAAGGACCAGGCGTAGCCCGGCAACATGTCCGGCTCGAACCAAACCCACAGTTGCCGCGCTCGAGGTCCAACCGCGGCGAAGTACTGCCTGCCTGCCTGCCAGTCGCCGAGATAGCCAGCCTGACCGAGGCCGAGCGCCTTGCGGACCGGCGACCACATACCGTCGGCGGCGATGACATAGTGGGTTCGCACCCGGCGGCCGTCGTCGAGGTCGAGCCCAACCGCGGCGCCGTCGTCTGTACCAGAGGCGCCGACGACGGCACGTCCCTCGACCATTTCGGCCCCGGCCGCCGCCGCCAGGGCGACCAAGGCGTCGTCGAGGTCAGCCCGGCGGGCGGACGCCGCGAACTGGCTGGACCCGGTCGGAAGCGGCAGGAGCACCTTCCGACCACTGGGGACGGCCACCACCGCCTCAGAGACCGGCTCCCACGACGGCACCGAAGCCGGGTCCAAGCCGAGATCCTCGAGGAGGCGCAGGGCCGCAGTCGTCAGGCCATCACCACAGCACTTGTCTCGGGGAAAGGTGGCCTTGTCGATGAGCAGCACGGTCCGGCCCAGGCGAGCGAGGGTGATGGCGGCCGCCGTCCCCGCCGGTCCCGCTCCCACGACGGCAACGTCAGCGGTTAAAGCCGGGCGCGCCATATCGCTCATCCGTCCATGGTAGGCGGGGGTCAGGCCCGGGCCGCGGCCTGTCCCAGCAGGGCGGCTACCTCGGCCGGATGGCTCAGGTGGGCCCCGTGGCCGGCTCCGGCAATTTCGGCCATGGTCCCGGCCGGCAGCGCGGCCGCCAGTTCGCGCACCGCCCTCCGTTGATGGACCGACGAGTTGCCACCTCGCCCGACGATCACCGGGATACGTACCGCGGCGGCGTCGAAAGCGGCCCCGTGGCTGAGGCTGCGTAGTTCCGCCTGCAAGGTATGGCCTTCGGCGCGGCGTTGGGCTCGGGTCGCAGACGGCAGCCGTTCCCACACCCGATCGCCCACCATCCTGCGCACGAACCACTCGGCGCGATCCTCGGGGTCGAGGTCGGCCCCGGCCCCGCGGCTGGCGGTCGCTTCGGGCCACCACGGCAGCCACGGTTGAGGTGGTTCCCACACCAATGCGGTCGGGATGAGCCCCGGGTGGCTCGCCGCCCCGGCCAAGACCACGTCGCCGCCGAAGCTGTGGCCGAACGCCACCGCCTGGGTGTTGTCCAGGACCTCGATCAGATCCGCTACCTGCTGGTCGAAACTAGGAGAAGGACCGGTTCCCGAAGAACCGGCATAACCCCGCCGGTCGTAGGCGACGATGGTCCAGTCCGGTAGGCGGGCCATGAGCCGAGTGAAGCTGGTGGCTCGGTCCATCGAGCCGTGCACCAGCACGGCGAGTTGGCCGGCAGCCGGTCCGTCACTGACAGGGCCGCGACGCAGGATTCGTAACAGAGAAGGCGCTTCGGACATCGGCCCAGGAGGATAACGTCGTGTCAATGAACGGCGCGATCGAGGACGAGCCCTTGCGGTCGTGTCTAGTTGTACAGCACTTGGAGCCGGAGGCTCCGTATGCCATCGGTGACGCCCTGACCTTCGCCGGTGTGGCGGTCGATGTCCGACGGGTCTTCGCCGGCGCGCCGTTGCCACCCGACCTCGCCGACTTTGCTGGCCTGGTGATCATGGGCGGTCCCATGTCCGCTCAGAGTGACGACGGGTTTCCCACTCGGCGGGCCGAGATCGGTCTGCTCACTGATGCCCTGACCCGTGGTGTGCCGACACTCGGGGTGTGCCTCGGAGCCCAGCTACTGGCCCTCGCCGCCGGCGGGATGGTGTATCCAGGAGTGGCCGGTCCTCAAGTCGGCTGGGGCCCGGTCGAGCTGACCGAGCTGGCCGCCGAGGACCCACTCCTGGCCGAGTTGCCCCGGCAACTCACCGTCTTCCACTGGCATTGGGACACCTTCGACCTGCCCCCAGATGCTGTTTATCTCGCGACCAGCTCGCGCTACCGCAACCAGGCGTTCAGGAGTGGGCCCCGGGCGTGGGGCCTCCAGTTCCATCTGGAAATCGACGAGCAGGCGGTCGCCGCATTCCTCGACGAATTCCGCGCCGAAGCGGTGGAGGCCGGCACCAACCCCGAGTCGATCGGCAAGGCCAACCCGGCCATGCTCAGGGCGCTGGCGCCCCATGGCGCCGCCGTACTGTCGAGGTTCGCGGAGCTGGTTGCTACCCACGATCGGGAGCAGCTGGCCGAGTTACCGTAGACGTTCCGGCGCCCTGCCTGCCGCTCGGCCGACTCTCCACCTATCGGGCCAGAGGGCGCGGTACCGTTTCGTCATCATGACGGCACGTCCCTCGACGCTGGCTGGTCGTACGCCTGGATCGGTGTACCGGGGGTCCGGTGGCCACTGGTATGCCGTGTTCCTTGTCGGTTCGGCGGATGGTCAAGGCTCGATCCGCTACGTGTCGGCGCGTAGCCGCCGTGGTGCGCTGGCGGCCAGGTTCCGAGCTGAGCGAGCTGATCTTCGGACGGCGGTGGCCCGTGGCGCCCCGGTCGAACCGACCCCGGCCCGTTCCCGGCGCGGCGCACACCGAGCCCGAAGATCCCGGTCGACCGGCCAAAAGCTGTTTCCCGTGATCGGCCTAGTCGGGCTGACGGCCGCGTTGACGGTGACCGCTACGTTCGTCGTTCCAGCTCAGGCTCGGGGCGAGCGTGTCACCCACCGCCGCAAGAACGCTCAGGTGACGAAGGCGGCCGCCACGTCTGCCGCGCCGAACCCGCTGGCGACCCCTGAGATCACCAGGTATCTGGCCGGACAGCCCGGAACGATCGCCGCCGGCCTGTACGACATCGACAACGGCGAGACGTACGTGTACCACCCGACCGACGCCGAGACCACAGCCAGCGTCATCAAGGTGGACATTCTGGCCACCATGCTGTACCAGTCGCAGCGAAGCGGCCAGTCCCTCACCGGCGCCGATCAGCAACTGGCCACTCTCATGATCGAGAACAGCGACGACAACGCGGCCCAGGAGCTCTGGGATCAGGTGGGCGCCAACGTGGGGGTCGGCGCCTTCGACCAGGTTGCCGGGCTGACGCATACCACCCTCAACACGCAAGGCCTCTGGGGTCTGTCCACCACCACTGTCCTCGACCAGATCAAAGTGCTCCGCCAAGTGGTCCAGAGCCAATCGCTGCTGACCGCAGCGTCGCGTCAATACGAGCTCGGACTGATGGAGAACGTCGAGGCCGACCAACGCTGGGGCGTCGCCTTCGGGCTGCCGGCCGGCGTGACCATCGCCATCAAAGACGGATGGGACCCCTTGGACGACGGCACGATCTGGCAAGTCAACACCGAGGGCTGGGTCGACGGAGACGGACGGGACTACGTCCTGGTCATCCTCACAGAAGGGGAAAGCACCGAGTACGTCGGCATCCAGACGGTCGATCATCTCTCCGATCTCATCTGGGCCGAGCTCGCCCCACCTCCCCCGTAGTCCGTCACCCCGGGCTGGAGCGGAGTTGCTCGGCGATCGAGATGAGCTCGGTGCCGTAGCTTTCGAGCTTGACCGGGCCGATCCCACCGATTGCGAGTAGCCCGGCTTCGGTGGTCGGCAGCACGGCAGCTACCAGCCGCAGAGTCTTGTCATCGAACACCACGAACGCCGGTTTGCCCAGCTTTGTCGCCCGCTCGGTGCGCCACGCCCGTAACCGTTGCCAGGCGTCTGCGCCGCGCGGATGGGCCAGTACCGCGGGCCGGCCCGCAGCAGTTACTGTCGCACCGAACGTGACGGCCGTGATCTTCGATCCCCCGCTGATTCGGCACCGTACGCCGTTGTCGGTGACGTCGACGATCTCGTAGTCGCGGCCGCGGTAGGCGAAGTGGGTTCCGACCAAACCCGGCAGCTGTTCGCCGGCGTCCGAGGCTTTTCCACTCGATGGTGGCGCGGGCGGCGCCGCTTGACGGGCCGGAACTTTCGGGCGCGTCGGCGGTTTGCCCGGTGCGGCCAGCTCGAGAAGGAACGGTGAGGGCGGCGCACCGGGGACAACCGTGACGCTGGCCCGACAACGGGTGAGTCCGACGTGAAACAGCCGCCGTTCCTCCTCGACGTCCTCGGCCAGCCGGTGGGGGATCAGGCCGGCCGTGGCGTGGTGGACCACCACATGCGGCCACTCGCGGCCTTTGACAGCATGGATCGACGCCAGGGTGACTCCACTTCTGTCAGGGAGCATTCCGAGCTGCTCCGACAACCAGAGGGGAAACCGGCTTGGATCGGGTTCGAGGTCGGCTAGTTCGACCAGGGCGTCGAGGTCGTCGGCATGCGCTGCTATGGCGCCGTGGCTCCACCTGTCGAGTGCGGTCGCGCTCGCGTCGAGTCCGCCGGCACCGATCTGGGATCGCACCACGGCCAGGATGTCAGCAGTCGTGGCGCCTTCAGCCGTGTGGCGCACCAGACCGACGTCCTCGGCCAGCTCTCGTACCTTGTCGGCCTCCCGGGTACTGCCTTTGCCCTCGAGCCAGCCGGCCAGGCTGCCCATCGCCTCGACGGAATGCTGCTTGGCCAGCAGATCGAGGAGCGAGGCGCTCATGCCCCGCTTGGGTCGGCGGGCCGCCTCCCGGAGCACCGGTCCGGACCGAGTGCCCACTGGTGCGGTGGCGACGGCCAGCCATGCCAAGGCGGCGCGCACGCCGCCGCGCCCCAGAAAGCGGCTGTCGACCGCACCGTTGACCGGTGTCCCGTCGTGACACAAGAGGATCTGCACAGGCGCGAGCGATGCGTTGACGCGGGCCAGGACTGCCACCTCGCTGGGTGCCGCACCCATCTCGAGGAGCTCACGGACCCGTCGGGCGGTCCGGGTTGCCGGCCCGTCGTGGCCGCTGAGGACGGACAGGGCCTCGTGGTCTGGCAGCCGGCCGACCGCGTGCTCGGGCGAACGGATCCGCTTCGGGACCCGAACGGCGTTGCGCGTCAGGAGGTTGGCCGCGGCGGTGACAACCGGGGCGGGGCAACGGTAGTTGACCTCCAGAGAGTGGTTCGCGCCACCCGGGAACCATTGACCGAAATCGACAAGCCAGCGCGGCGTGGCGCCGGCGTAGCCGTAGATGGTCTGATCGTCGTCTCCAACCGCGAAGACCGATCCGGCCGGCCCGGTGAGGAGCCGGAGTAGGAGCAGGTGCGCCGGCGTGAGATCCTGGAACTCGTCCACCAGCAACACACGGGCAAATCCTTGGCTGCGCAACCGGAAGATCGGGTCGCCGAGCAGGCGCTCGACGGCGCCGGTCACCTGCTCGTCGAAGTCCACGACGTCTTGGTCCGCCAGCCGCGCCCGGTAGGAGCGGGCGACGCGATCGAGGTCGGACACGTCGGGCAGCTCAGCTTCGACTGTCTCGGGTGCGGCGAGTCCGAGACGGACTCGTCCCAGGGCCTCGATCCACGGGGCGGCGGGGTCGGTCTCAGCGCGCTTTGGGAAGGAGAGCAGTCCGCTGAGGAGCTGGCGTACGGCGATCTCCTCGATCGTCGACCTTCGCCCGCACAAGCGCAGCCCGAGCGCATTGAGGGTCCGTATCCGCACCCCGGCAACGTCGGCTAGGCGCTCCTTCATCTCCCCGGCTGCCCGGACGTTGTAGGCAACCAGCGCCACCGATTCCGGCGGGAGGCCCCACTGACCGAGCAGCAGGCGGGCTCTCTCGGTGAGCACTCTCGTCTTGCCGGAACCGGCGGGGGCGATCACACGTGCTCCCGCGCCGGGCTCGGCCACGGCGTCGAGCTGGGCGGCCGTCAGCGCCACGCCGACCGGCTCGTTGGGCCCGAGTGGTCGGAGCGATCCGTGCTCCAGCGAGATGCGATGGATCACGGCCACGCCCACCTTCGCTGATAAAGCCGCGTCGAGGGGACCGCCGTCGCAGACGGCGCGAGTGCCGTCGGGCAGCGCGACGTCGCAGTCGGCGTCGCCGGCACTGGCTCCCAACTTCAGGGCGGTTTCAGCCCACTGCCACCGTTGTCGCGATTTGCCCGCCCGGGCGTCCACGGAGTTGGCCCACACCGCGTGATGCAACCGCTCGCCCACCAGGTCCAGACTCACGGACCACTCCCACGGCTGACGGCCGGTGACCGCCTCGGCGGGTGGCGTAGCCGGATCATCGAGCCCAATGCCTGGCAGCAACTCGACCGTGATCGAGCGCCGCTCGCGCCAGGCGGCCCCGAGCTCATCCGCGATGGTCGGATCTAGGGCCGAGACCCGAATACGCTCACACGACGCCCATTCGCCCGGCGTCTCTTCGCCGGGCCCGACCACCACCGAGCGGCCCAGGCGGACCGGATCGAACATGTCACAATCTTGGCTCAGGGAAGCGCTCGGGCGTCAGCGGACGACGCAACCCGACGGCAACTCCGATTTCGGAAACGCCTCGGCGAGGGCATCAGCGATGAGGGCGGCCCGCTGCGCGGAGCCCGCGCTCGAGTAGTGGATGCCGTCGGAGATAAACCAGCTCGGCTGAGCGGCGGACGCCCAGTCGTACACCCGGAAGTTGGGGTACTTGCCGCAGTCCTGGACCAGCGTCCGGTCCCAGTGCTGCATGTTGGTGGCGGAGTAGGGACCAGAACCGAGGAGGCTGACCGCGTTGACCCACAGCACCGGTTGATCGCCGATGACGGACATCATCCGCTGTATGCGGGCATCTTCGCCGACGTTGGAACCTACCGCGATGTTGGCCGCGTCGTTGGTGCCGAGGGCAATCACCCAGCAGCCGTGGAAGCCGGAGGCGACCGTCTGCTGCGCGACCTCATACCCGTTGGGCTGGCCGTCGTAAGTCTCGACGATCGAGCGGGCGCCAGAGATCTGCATGTCCGTTGTTGTCACCCCCACCCTGCGGTACTGGGCATCGAGCCGTTGGCTGGGGTCGGGTAGGTAGTCCGCGGACACCAGGCTCTCCGAAGTGGAGTCACCGATGTGGACCACGGCATGGCACGACGTGGTGGTGGCGGGGGCGGGGTCCGCGGACGTCGGTGGGAACGCCAAGTGCGTGGCGCGGGTGCGGTTAGCCATCGTGGCCCTGGCTGTGGCTGTGGCCCGGGCCGTCGTCGTCGTCGTGGTCCCGGTCGAGATTGTGGTCGCGTCCGTCCTCCGGGTAATCCCATGCTCCGAGTCCGTCGGCGACATTACGGCCAGCGTGAGCAATGCGAGCACGCCGAGGGTTCCGGTCGACAGGGTCAGCACCCCGGACAAGGTGACTTGTCGCCGGCCCGGTCTCCAAGCGGGCAGCTTGAAGTGCTGCCAGTTACCGGAGCGGATCGGGTTCTCGACGTACCGCCAGGACAAGCCCGCCACGGCGAGCGCCGCTGCGACCTGCAGGGAGGACCGGAAGACGCTGACGCCTCGCGCCAGGGTGGGGGTTGTCAACACGATGATCGGGTAGTGCCACAGATAGATCCCGTAGGAGCGAACGCCCAGCCACCGCAGCGGCCGCATGCCCAGCACCCGTCCGAGGATCCCTCCGGGGTGCACGACTGCGGCGACAATGGCGGCAGTGGCCACCGACAGCAGGACCAGGCCGCCTCGGTAGAGGAATGCCGAGTACTCGCCTACGGAGCCGATCATCACCGCCACGGCAATGAGCCCGGCCAGGCCGAGCCCGTCGAGGAGACGGGGGTTCCATCGGATGAGCTGGTCCCGCCGCGGCCGGCTGGGCCATACAAAAGCCAACGCGGCGCCGATCAGCAAGGCGAAGGCTCGGGTGTCCGTGCCGTCGTAGACGCGCGTCGGGTCCACGCCCGGATGCCACAGCAGCGCCATTTCGAGCGCAGAAAGGCCCGCACCGACCAGAGCGATACCGGCCAGCGCCCGCCGGCTATGAACGAACCGCACACCCAGGAACAACAGCCACGGCCATACCAGGTAGAACTGTTCCTCAATAGCGAGAGACCAGAGGTGGCCGAGCGGGGAGGGAGGGCCAAAGCGGGCGAAGTATGAGACATGGTGGAAGATCAACCACCAGTTGGAGAAGTAGCCGGCCGCGGCGCCGATATTGCCCCATAGACCCCGCAGTTGGCTTCGATGCCCGAGCGAGACCCAGATGGTCACCCCGGCCAGCAACAGAAGTAGCGCCGGCAGCAGCCGGCGAGCTCGGCCCAGCCAGAACTGGCCGAGTCGGAACTGCCCGTCGTGCTCCCATCGCCCCATCAGGAGATCGGTGATCAGGTATCCGCTCAAGGTAAAGAAGATGCCGACCCCGAGTAGCCCCCCCGGAGCCCAGGTCAGGCCGAGGTGAAAGGCGAGGACCGCGAGGACAGCCACGGCGCGCAGGCCGTCGAGTCCCCGGATGTAGCGGTGGCCTCGGTCGAGCGGCTCAGGCATCCAAGTTCCGCTCGCCGCCCCACCCGCCGATGGCAGAGCCTTGACATGACACGAGACCGAGATACTAGGGCCTCGGCCCGGCCCGTCCAACGCGCCCGAGGCTCACCGGGTCTCTGCGGCGAGAAAGCCCCGTTCCGCTTTGTGATTACCCCCGAGTACGGGGGATTCCTGCCCGGCGCAGAACGCTGGCGTCTACACCCGCGGCCCGCCATGCCGCGTAAGTGAGCCCTTTGCGCTCTCCATAGCCGCGGGCTGATTGGATGAAACCATCCTCCCGCGATGTCAGGTCGATGACATCCCCCTTCGATGCCAGTTCGGACTGCAGGTTGAGTCGCTCTTGCACCAGGTGCACGCGCGACAGCGCGTCAGCGACCGCCAAGCGACCGTCGATCTGGGCCAGACGGGCCTCGATCCCCTCTGCGGTCCGCTTGCGGCCGCGCTTGGGCTTGTGGGCCTCGACCGCCTCGAGGTACCGGCGCACGGCCCGACTCTCCTCCCGTCCGACCGCCAGAGCGTGCTTGTGCTCCGCGGACATCGTCGACCGGGCACGGCGGGTGCTTCCCGGTGCGGCCGATGCAAGAGCGGTTGATTTACGTGGTGTTGATTTACGGGTCGCGGCTTTACGCGGCGTTGTTTTACGGGTTGTTGACTTTCGGCCGGTTGCTTTCGTCACCATTTAGAAAGTATCGCACAAGCATTTGGGTCGATGGGGGAGGTACCGCCGACGGTTATTGTGCCGCTCGTCGGCACCATCATCAACTTCCCGCCGCCCTACCCCCTCACGAGCGGCTTGTAGTGAATCCGATGCGGTTGGTCGGCTTCGACGCCGAGACGCTTGTGCCGGTCGGCTTCGTAGTCGGAGAAGTTGCCTTCCCACCAACGCACCTGCGAGTCGCCCTCGAAGGCGAGGACATGGGTGGCTACCCGATCGAGGAACCAGCGGTCGTGG
>PMHH01000147.1 GCA_003156595.1 Acidimicrobiaceae bacterium | reverse complement strand
GAGCTCTACCTGGCCGGCCGGCGAGACGAAGCCGTCGCCGCTGTCCCGGACGAGATGCTGGATGCCTACAGCCTGGTTGGCCCGCCGGAACGGATCGCCGAGCGGGCCCGGCGTTACCAAGGCGTTGACATCCTCATGCTCGGCACCGCAGACGAGTACACCCTGCAAGCGATCGCCGGCCTCGCCGGCGGGGGAGCCTGAAAGCAGCATGCTCGAAGATCCGACCTTCTGGGATGCGTTCGATCGTGTCGCAGACGAGTTTCCGGCCCGGCCCTGCGTCATCACTCCGTCGCGAACGTCCAACTTTCGCGAGGTCAGGCGGCGTTCCTTGGCTGTAGCCCACTTTCTGAGGTCCCGCGGCCTTGGATGTCACACGCCGAGACAGTCGCTCTCGAACTGGGAGTCGGGGCAGGACCACCTGGCGCTGTATCTCGGCAACGGCGAGCCGTACATCGAGTCGATGCTGGCCGCTCTCGCGGCCCGGGCGGTGCCGGTTAATGTCAACTACCGTTACGTCGCCGCAGAGCTCGTGAGTTTGCTCAGCTCGACTGGTGTGAACGCGATCGTGTACGACGTCAGCTTCGCTGAGACCCTTGGCCAGACCTTGCTGTCGCTGCCGCCGATGAAGGCCCTGATACAGGTCGGCGGAACGGAACCGGCTCTGCTGGGGGCGGTCCTCTACAGTGAGATCCTGGACGTCGAAAGTCGATACGCCGGGACGGCGTTGCCTGAGTCGGAGCCCGACGACCTGCTCATGATCTGTACCGGCGGCACGACCGGACTTCCGAAAGGGGTCTTGTGGCGCCAAGGCGACCTGCTGGCCCAGATCGTCGGCGATCGGCACCTTGGTACCGGAAAGCCGCTTCAGACCATCGACGATCTGCTCGTCGGCGCCCGTGAGAGTGAGCTCCGTGCCCTCGTCGCTCCGCCGATGATGCACCTGACCGGTATCGGGCTCGCTCTCCTGCTGTGCATGTCAGGAGGCACTACCGTATTTCCCGACCCTCCGATGGGCCTCGATCCAGTGAAGTTCTGGGAAGCGGTCGAACGTGACAGGGTCGAGATAGCCGTGGTGGTCGGTGACGCTTACGGGCGTCCGCTCCTCGCCGAATTGAAGAGGAAGTCTTACGACACCTCATCGCTCAGAATCGTGATGAACGGTGCGGCCGCGATGTCGGCTGGCACCAAGCAAGCTCTTGGAGAAGCGCTCGGCGGGCACGTGCGGATCACCGACGCGATCGGATCGTCGGAATCGGGGGTGCTGGCGCGCGCTGTACGCGGAGGCGAGGCACGCCCCGGGGTGTTCCACCCAAGCCCCTCCACCGGCGTGGTCTCGGCGGAGGTGGATCGCTTCCTCGACCCCTCTGACGGCAGTGTTGGGTGGTTGGCTGGTTACGGCCGGCTACCGCTCGGCTATCTCGGTGATCAGGCCAAGACCGAAGCGACCTTTCCCACCATTGCGGGCCGACGGTGCACTGTCCCCGGTGACCGGGCCAAGTGGCTCGAGGACGGCACCATCCAGATGCTCGGGCGCGAGGCCACCACCATCAACACAGGTGGCGAGAAGGTGTTCTCCGACGAGGTGGAGCGTGCACTGGCGAGCCACCCCGATGTCCGCGAAGCCCTCGTGGTGGGCCGTCCTTCGGATCGTTGGGGCCAGGAAGTAGTGGCGCTGATCATCCTCGAGCCCGACCGGGCGTTCGACCGCGACTCTATCCTGGCCGAGGCGGAGCGGCACTTGGCCCGCTACAAGCTTCCGAAGGACTTCGTCACCGTGAGCGCCATCGAGCGCACCGCCGTCGGCAAACCTAACTATTCGTGGGCGCGCCAGGTCGCCGCGGCTGCGGGCCATGACCGCCCGCAGGCAATTCTGCGAACCTGTTAGGCAGCGACCCGGACGGGAAGGTGGTGGATCCCGTTGATGAAGTTCGAGCCCATCCGCTCGACGTCTCCGGTCACCTCGACAGACGAGAACCTCGACAACATATCGTCGAGCATTACCCGCATTTCCAGCTTCGCGAGGTGAGAACCGAGACAGATATGGGGTCCCACGCCGAAAGCGAGACGCGGGTTCGGATTGCGGGTCAGGTCGAGCGAGTGCGGATCGGCGAAAACGGCGGGATCCCGGTTCGCCGCGCTGTACCACATGACCACCTTGTCGCCTGCCCGGATGTGCTGCCCTTGCAGCTCGGTGTCCTGCGTCGCCGTGCGGCGGAAATGCATCACTGGCGATACGAAGCGGATCAGCTCGTCGACAGCCACCGGGAGCTGCTCCCGGTTCTCCCTGAGCCATCCCCATCTGCCTTGGTCGTGCAGAGCCTGAATCGACCCCGAGAGCCACCCAGAACCCGGGACCGCCCCGGTGGGGGCCTCCGCCGGCTGGACGGGTGCGATCATGCTCATGCGTCAACTCCCGTGAGTTTATATACTGACACTATACAATCGGTGGATGAATCCTGACGATGAGCCCTTGGTGGCGCTCTCGTGGGCCGCCAACGGGGTGGCGCTGGTCACGATCGAGCGCCCGAAATCCTTGAACGCTCTGACGATCCCGGCCGTCCGCCAACTGGCCGAGACGCTTCGAGCCGTGGGGGTCAACCCTTCGTGCCGGGTGGTGGTCGTGACCGGGGTGGGCAGCGCCTTCTGTGCGGGTGCCGACTTCGCTTTGTTCCAATCGTCTCGGGACAGAGGAGCCCAGCCGGGTGCTCCGGCAGCCGTCAGCGGGCGGCGCGGCGAGACGGGCGGGATGCTCGACGAGTTCCTCGGGGTGGTGAGAGCCATGCGGACCTGCCGTGCCCCGGTCATCGCGGCGGTCAACGGGGTCGCCGTCGGGGCGGGCATGGCGCTGGCGGTCGCGGCCGACGCCCGGGTGATGGCTCGATCGGCGACGTTTCGAGTCGGGACCGTGAAGGTCGGCTTGAGTGGTGGCGAGGCCGGGCTCAGCTGGCTGCTCCCGAGGTACATCGGCGTGTCGCGCGCCATGGAGATCCTGGTCACCGGGAGGCCACTCGGTGCCGAAGAGGCCTTCGAGATAGGGCTGGTGTCGGCCGTGGCGGAAGACGATGAGTGCGTGGCGGCGGCGCTCGCGCTCGCTGAGCAGATCTGCGCCAACAGCCCGACGGCTGTATGGCTCACAAAGCAGGTGGTCTGGGCCAACCAGGAGGCGAGCTTCGCCGCCGCGCGGGAGATGGAGGCCCGAGCCCAAGCCCTCGCCGCCACGACCGCCGATTTCCGAGAAGCGATCTCGGCTTTCAAGGAGAAGCGTAAGCCGGTCTTCGACCCGGAGAGAGCGTTGTAGACGAAGCCGGTCTCCGGGTAGTGGAGGGCTCGATCTCAGTCGGGCCAGTAGCGGGCCCTCAGGTCTTTCTTGTAGAGCTTGCCGGTTGGTAGGCGGGGTAGTTCTGCTTCGAAGTCGACCGATCGGGGGATCTTGTAGCCGGCGAGGTGGGCCCGGCAGTGGGCGATGAGCGCGGCGGCGAGGTCGTCGGTCGCGTCGATGCCGGCTGCGGGTTGGACGATGGCTTTGACGGCTTCGCCCATGTCGGGGTCGGGAACCCCGATGACGGCAACGTCGGCGACGGCGTCGTGGCCCACCAGGCAGTCCTCGATTTCCTGGGGGTAGATGTTGACTCCTCCGGAGATGATCATGAAGGCCTTGCGGTCGGTCAGGAACAGGAAGCCGTCGTTGTCGAGGTAGCCGATGTCGCCGAGGGTGGACCAGGTGGGATGGTCCGGGTGCTGGCCCGAGCGGGTTTGTTCCGCGTCGTTGTGGTACTCGAAGGGGACGGTCGGCTGCGCGAAGTAGACGGTGCCGGCCTCGCCGGTCGGCTGCTGGTGGCCGTCGGGATCGCAGTGNNGGAGCCAGTCCGGTGGCGACGCGTAGGTCATGCCGTTGCCTTCGGTGCCGCCGTAGTACTCGTGGATGATCGGGCCCCACCAGTCGAGCATCTGCTCCTTGACCGGTCGTGGGCAGGGGGCGGCGGCGTGGATGGCGAACTTCAACGACGACAGGTCGTACCGGTCGCGGATCTCTGCTGGTGCTTTGAGCATCCGCACGAACATGGTCGGTACCCACTGGCTGCACGTCACGTGGTAGCGCGGGATCGCGGCGAGGGCCTCCTCGGGATCGAAGTGTTCCAGGCACACCACCGTCGCCCCGATCGCTTGCGTTGCCATGCAGAACCCAAGCGCCGCGGTGTGGTAGAGCGGCGCGGTCGAGAGGTATACCGAGTCGCCGTCGAACCCGAAGAGCATCTTGAGTAGCGCCATCAGCGCCAGTGGCTCCTCGACCGAGGCGCCGCTGAGCGGTCGTTTGATCCCCTTCGGTTGGCCGGTGGTCCCGGAGCTGTAGAGCATGATGTCACCCCGTGGCTGCACTGGCAGTGGGGTGGTCGAATGAGCGGCGAGGGCGGCTTCGTAGTTGTCGAAGGTCTCGGTCTTGCCGCCCGCGACCAACCGCGTCGTGCAGTCTGGGGCGTCAGCCGCTGCGGCCGCGGCGGTGTCGGCCAGGGCCGCTGACGTCACCAGTGCCTTGGCGCCGCAGTCGTTGAGGATGTAGGCGGCCTCGGCTGGTTTCAGGTATCTGTTGATAGGGGTGAGGTACAGGCCCGAACGTAGAGCAGCCCAGAGCACTTCGAAGTAGGCGAGCTGGTTCTCCATAAGGATGGCGACGTGATCGCCCGTGCCGAGCCCCGCTGCGTGCAGGACTCGTACGAGTTGGATGGAGCGATCGTCGAGCTGCCGGTACGTCAGCGTTTCGCCGGTACTGGCCATGACTGCGGCCGGGTGGTCAGGACGGGTCTGGCTGTGAGCTCCGGGATACATGAGGTGGTGGGCTCCTCGTGGTCAGCGCGTTGGGATGGCCGGGCGGCTTGCGGTCAGGTTCCAGCGCAGCGGGACATGCTTGACGCCGGTGACGAACGCGCTTGGCGTGTACACCGGTTCGCCGGCGGCTTCGAGGCTCTCCAGCCTTGGGAGTATGCGTTCCAGCAAGACCTGGATCTCCATGCGGGCCAGCTTCGCCCCTAGGCAGAAATGCTCGCCGAACCCGAAACCGAGGTGGGGGTTGGGGCTGCGGTCGATCCGGAACACGTCGGGATCCTCGAACACGTCCTCGTCGCGGTTGGCCGACGGATAGAACAGCACGAGGCTGTCGCCGGCTCTGACCTTCTGCCCCCGGATCTCGACGTCGTGGAGTGGCGTACGTATGAAATGGGTCACCGGGCTGGTCCAGCGGACTATCTCGTCGGCGGCGGAAGGGATGAGACCGATGTCGTTGCGGAGCCGGTGGAGCTGCTCTGGGTGCTCCGCGAGCGCCAGCAGGCCCCCCGCGATGGCGTTGCGGGTCGTGTCGTGGCCGGCGGTGGCGATCAGCAAGAAGTAGGCGAGGAGGTCCAGCTCGGACATCGCCTCGCCATCGATCCGGGCGTTGGCGAGCACGGAGGCCAGGTCGGCTTGCGGCTCGGCGCGCCGGGCCGCGGCGAGGCCGCCGAACAGCTCCATCATCGGCCCGACGATCTCGGCCAGGTTGCGGACGCCCTCGGGCGGCTCGGAGGCGCCGAACGCCTGCTGGGTGACGGTGAGGATGAGCTCTTCGTGCTCGAGGCCGACGCCGATGATCTCGCAGATCATGCGCAACGGGTGCCACGCGGCAAGGTCCTCCACGGCGTCGAAGGTTCGCTCTCCGGAGAGGTCATCGAGGAGGTCGTCGGTGATCGAGACCAGCTTCTCCTCGAGGCCGCGAAGGTATTTCGGGAAAAAATACGGGGCCGCGACCCCCCGAAAAGCCCGGTGATCCGGCGGGTCCATATTGACGAGCAGTCGAAGTGGGAATCCACCGGGGCGCGAGCCGGGGAAGGCCGCAGCGAGCCGTTCCTCATCGACGATCGGCGTCAGCATGTTTCGCGGCTCCGACGAAAAGGTGGCCGGGTCCGTCGAGATCGTGCGGACGTCCTCGTACTTGGTGATCGCCCAGAACGGCCGCCAGCCGTCCGGTTCGCACCACGCCACCGGCTCGTTTCTCCGCAGCCAGGCCCAGGTCTCATGGGGGTAGCCATGCGACGCATAGCGCTCGCCATCCACGAGGTCCAATATGTCAACTGCCCGGTCGATGCTGATGGCCCTACCTCCGTTTGTCCCTGCCTTGAATCTCCCGATTTCCTCAGTATAGTCTGAGTACATACAGTTGACCGGGCGGTTGAACGCCACCTGCCTGGACAAGGGAGGCCCGATGGCATTGAACCCCATCTGGCAGTCTGGCCCGAGCGGCTTGCATACTGTACAGTCAGTTAGATAATGTGAGATCCGAGGACGGTGCTGGGATTCTGGGCAAGCTGCGGTTGGGCCTGGGGGAGCAGAGCGAGAGCGCACAGCCGTGACATCTGACGCTGAACCTGAGAGGGAGTGTTATGGTCCGGATGTGGCTGGGTGACAGCAAGTCGCTGAGGCGTTCGGCGGTGTTCGGGACGATCACCGCGGGCTGGCTTTGCCTAGCTCTGCTGCCGATCGGTGGTGGACCGGCCCAGGCATCGGGCGCCCCCTCCGTCGCAGCCGGTCAGGCAGGGGCGTACACCTCGGTATTAGGGGTGGGTTTGGGGCTGTCCGGGCTGGCGCTCACGACCTACAGCGGGCAATCTCAGGCGGCGTACAACCAGTCCGAAGCCACAGCGTCGTCCGCGTCGGTGAACCTTGGGGGATTGGGGGCCCTCGGGGCCAACACGTCGGTGTGCGGTACCGTTCCTTTGCCGGCCAACGAGCAACCCCAAGCCCTGACGGCCGACTCCGCTGACGGGGCTTCCAGCAAGACAACCGGAGGGAACCTCCCCGGAGGTCTACCAGGGACAGAGTCGGTATCCGTTTCGCCCTTGCCTGAGATCGCCATGGCTACCACGAGCCCCGTTAGCGCCTCGGTGGCTGGGTTGCTTTCTATAACGGGGACGTCTTCAGCCGCGGTGCGCTATGTCGCTGACACCGAGCAGGAGGCGTTCTCCTCGGTCACGGACAACTTGGTGCTTGCTGGCGGCTTGGTGGAGGTCTCCGGCATGCGCTGGACGGCGTCGACGATCAGCGGTGCGACCTCTGCAGCGACAGCGAACTTCACGTTCGGGACAGTCACGACCAAGGTTTTGGGGATACCGGTCCAGCTCCCTGGGTCCGATTCGACGGCGACGTTAGTGAATTTGATCAACCTGGCCCTCTCGCCTGTAGGAATCTCGCTGACCCTCCCCACCTCGACCGACGACACCTCCGGCGGATCCGCCAACGTCGGACCGCTCACGATCACCTTCCGGGGATCCTCGCTAGAGAGCAAGGTCGTCTCGCCCCTGGCGGCAGGCCTAACCGACTTGGACCGGGCCCTGGCCGGTTACTCGAGCAACGGCACGGACTGTGCTCAGATCCAGAACCTGATCGGCAACCTCGCCAACCCATCGGAGACAGTGGCCAACTTGGTCGCGGCGATCGCCGAGGGTGCAGGGTCCGGGTCGGTATACCTGGGCGGGGCGGGTACGAGTACGGAGCCGGCGCCCGACTTCACGGATCCGTTCGGCAACGGGAGCCCCACAGCGGGCGAGGTCCCGCCGACGCCGGGAACGACCCCCGCGACAACTCGGGTCGGGTCCACCCCCTCGGGGCCGCCCGTCATGTCACCCGGCTCGGCGGCTGCTGCGACTACGCCGACTGGATCCTCGATCTCGTCTGCCCCGGCCACGATGGGATCACCCGCGGCTAGTCCTTCGGTGGCAACGATTTCCGCATCCTCCGGCCCGACGACGACTCCTGCCAGCCGGACAGAGTTGACGTCCTCGGTGTTTTGTGCGACGACCAGTCCATCCGGCCGACCCGCATGCTGGAAGGGGCTCGGATCGCTAGTCGGCGGCACCGTGGTCGTCCTGGCCGGCGGGATGCTCGCGGCCGATCTCTGGCGCAACCAAAGAGCGAACAGAAAGAGACGCGTGAGAAAGGTGTATCTATGACCTCGCGGGGCCGCTCCCCGCTGCGCCCCGCACAGAAGTTCCTCCTGCGCGGCTATGGGCCGGCCGTGGTTCTAGCCGCCGCCTTCCTGCTGATAACGCTCCTGGTGCCGACAATCGATCCTGAGCACGACGTTTCCACTGCCGCATCGGGGTCTTCGGTGAATCCGGGAGCAATCGCGAGCAACGGGCTCCCCGTTTCCGGCCTGGGGGGAACGAGTTCCACTGTCCCCGCAGGCGGCACGGCAGGAGGCACGTCCCCTTCCGGGTCCGGTTCGAGCGGGGGGTCCGGCCCGTCGGGGAGCGGGGCAGGTTCGACTGGGGGGTCNNGGGGAGCGGGGCAGGTTCGACCAAAGGGTCCAGCCCATCCGGCAGCGGGGCAGGTTCGACTGGCGGTACATCGGGTGGATCGGGCCAGTCGCCGGCTGGAAGCGCGGCCCGGTGCACGGGCAGCCAGGTCCCAGGGGACCCGTACTCGCCTCCCTGCTTATCGTTTTCCGGCAGCAACGGTGGGGCGACGAGCCCGGGGGTGACCGGCTCCACGATCACTATCACCTTCCGGCTCCCGACCGGAGGTGTCTACGACACCGATAGCGCTCTTCGCGCTCTGATTACCAACTATAACCAGCAGACTCTGGGTGACACGCCCGCTCAGGTGGTCCGCACGCTCGGCGACCTCGTTAGCTACTTCAACCAGCATTTTCAGTTCTACGGCCGCAAGCTCGTGCTCCAGGTTTATCACGGGCAAGGGTCGCTGACGTCAGAGTTCACGGACTCGGGACAGGCTCAGGCCAACGCCGACGCCCTGACGGTCTCCCGGCAGTATCACGCCTTTGCCGACGTCAGTGCTCTCTCGCAGCCCTACTCGCAGGCGCTGTCCACGGATCATGTGGTCAATATCGGTTCGCCCTACATGTCCCGGCAGTACTACGAGCAGAACGCCCCCTACGCCTACAGCTTCTTCCCCAACTGCACGGGACTAGCGAATGAGACAGCTGCGGTAGCAGAGAAGCAGCTTGTGGGCCAGAACGTGACGTGGGGAGGGGAAGGAGTGGCCGACGGCCAGCCGCGCAAGATAGCCATCGTCGCCCCCGACAATCCGGTCTACCAGCAGTGTGCCTCGTTGATATCCAATGGCCTCAAATCATCCGGGCACCCTGCGGCCCTCAATCTCTCCTACACCTTGGACATCACGCAGATATCCCAGGAGGCCAGCAGTATCGAGCAGCAGATTGTCAACGACAAGATCACCACGGTTATCTGGGCCGGTGATCCAGTGACTCTGGTCTTCTTGACTGGCGATCTGGACAACGCCCACTACGTGCCGGAGTGGCTGAATTGGGGGGCGGCGTTCTCGGACGAGGACACGATCTCGCAACTGGAGGACCAGACCGCCTGGGCGACGGCCGCAGGTATCACCAACAACGGCGCTCCGCCCGCCTACGGCTCCTCCCTCGGGTACTTCGCGGCGAAGTCCATCGACCCCAGCAACCCGCCGGTCAACGATGTCGACGTCTTCTACGAGGACCTGTACATACTGGCCCTCGGGATCCAACTGGCCGGGCCGGACCTGACGCCGGTGAACTTCGAGAAGGGCCTCTTCAGCTACCCGGGCGGAGAGGGCCAGTACGGACCGTGGAGCTTCAATATCAATGGAACCCCGTCCTGGACGCCCCAGTACGAGTTCCGCTACGAGTGGTGGGACCCGAGCGCAATCTCGGCTGAGGACGGCGACAAGGGAACGTGGATGTCAGGATCGACCTGGTATACAGCTGCGAGGGTGCCCAGTGGAGCCCTGCCGGTGTTCCCGAACGGGCCGCAGTGACGGCGGCCCACCAAGGCTCACGAACGAGCCAGCCGTAGCATGAGGCTCCGCGAGCTACCGCGCTCCTACCAGGTGTCGGCTGTCGCTGCGGGCGCCGTCCTGGTCGGGACCCAGGTGTTCCAGCACCGCATGCCGCTCGGAACGGTCCTATACGGAGTGTTGTACGGCGGGGTCAACGGTCTGCTGGCGGTGGGTCTAGTGCTCACCTACCGGGTGACCCGTTCGATCAACTTCGCCCTGGGTGCGATGGGTGGCCTGCCTGCCGGCATCGGTGTGTCCCTGTACGTGGCCCATGGATGGCCGTGGGCAGCCGTGGTCGCGCTCTCCCTGACGCTCGGAGGACTGGTGGGACTGGGAGTCGGTGCGCTTATCGACTGGCGGTTCTCCAAGGCGCCTGATCTGATCCTCACGGTAGCGACGATCGGTCTGGCCCAGTTGCTCGGCGGACTGGCGTTCGAGGTGCCGAAGTACCTCCACGCCCCGTCGCTGATCACGAGCTTCAAGACGGGTCTGAGCTCGATCCACGCCCAGATCAATCCCGTCCTGTTCGACGGAAACGACCTGGTGGTGCTCGTGGCCGTTCCGCTGGCCGTAGCGGGTGTCGCGTGGTTCTTGCTCCGGACCGACGCAGGGCGGGCCGTGCGGGCCATCGCCGACAATCCCGATCGGGCTCGCCTGCTGGGGATCCCGGCTCGACGACTGCTGTACGTGGTATGGGCGCTGGCGGGCCTAGTGGCGGCCCTGGCCGTGATCATCCAAGCCCCCACGGCGGGCGTGCCGCTCGACGCCGCCGCGGGACCGACCATCCTTCTCGCTCCGCTAGCCGCGGCCGTAGTCGCTCGTATGGAGTCTCTGCCAGTCGCGTTCCTGACAGCTATCGGACTTGGGGTCGTCGAGGCCGTCGTCGGCCTCGATGTCTCCAAGCAGTCAGTGGAGACACCTCTGTTCCTCGCCGTAATCCTCGTGGCGTTGCTTCTACGGCGGCGCTCGGAGAGCCGAGCGGACGCCAGCAGTGCGACGCTTTCGGTCGCCGAGTTGAAGCCGATGCCGGCGGTGGTGCGAGCCCTACCCGAGGTCAGAGCGATGAAGATAGGCGGGTTCGGGATTCTTGCGGTCTTCGCGTTGACGTTGCCAACCTATCTCTCGGCCTCCCGCCTCGACGAAGTCAACATCGGGATCGTCTTCGGCTTGGCCGCCCTATCCCTGGTGGTGCTCTCGGGCTGGGCGGGGACAATCAGCCTGGGACAGATGTCGATCGTTGCGGTCGGCGGGGTGGTCTCCGGTGATCTGATGATGCACTTCAACCTCGATCTGTTCCAGTCGATGGTTGGGGGTGCAGCGGCGGGCGCAATTGCCGCTGTAATCCTGGGGTTTCCGGCCCTGCGGGTGCCCGGCCTCTACCTGACGGCGACCACCCTGGCGTTCGCGGTGGCCATGAACGACTTCTTCCTTAATCCCACGAACTTCGGTTCGGTCCTGCCGTCGTCAGTGCTGAGACCGAATCTATGGAAGCGCTTCGCCCTGTCCAACGAAGGCGACCTCTACTTCTTGTGCCTGGGCATCCTGGTGCTGGCTGCGGTCCTAGTCACCGGGATTCGCAGTACCCGGCCCGGGCGAGCCCTGCTCGCCACCCGGGACAACGCCAGAGCCGCTGAAGCTGCCGCCGTTCCCACCACCAGGACCCGCCTGACTGCCTTCGTGATCGCCGGCGTGATCGCCGGCGTAGCCGGCGCCCTCTACGCTGTCATCCTCGGCAGCATCGGTTACCAGACCGCCCCACCGACGGACAGCATCACCGTGTTCTGTATGGTCGTCGTCGGAGGGATCACGTCCGTTGGTGGAGCGTTGGCCGGTGTTGGCCTCCTCCAGTGGATCGGTATCGAGAGACCGGAATACCAGGTCCTGGTCAGTGGGATCGGCGTGCTTCTCATCCTGATGGTCTTTCCCGCGGGCCTGGCGGGACTGTTCGAGAGGGCCCGCGACGCGGTCGTCACCCGCCTGGCCCGCCGGCGTGATATCGATACCGGCGCATGGGGTGACGAGACCGACGGTAGCCGCGACGGGGTTGTCGTCGTGCCCGACGATGACACACCACCGGCCGCCAGCGTTGGTCTCGACCACGAGCACGGGGGAGGCGAGCCCGACGATGCCGACGTGCTCTTGCGATGCGAGGGAGTCAACGCGTCGTACGGCCAGCTCCAGGTTCTGTTCGGGATCGACATGACCATCCGCGAGGGGGAGATGGTCGCTCTTTTGGGGACCAACGGGGCGGGAAAGTCCAGCTTGCTCAAGTCCGTTACCGGCCTCCTACCGGCGAGCAGGGGCAGGATCATGTTCGCTGGCAGGGACGTCACCGCGGCCCGTACCGAGGACATCGCGGCTTTGGGCCTCACCATGATGCCCGGTGGCCGGGGTATCTTCCCCTCTCTGAGCGTTGCCGAGAACCTGCGGGTGGCGTCGTGGCCGCTACGCCGGGACCGGGTGGGCGCGGGCGCCGCCCGAGACCGGGTCGTGGCAATGTTTCCGATCCTCGACGAGCGACACAACCAGTTGGCGGGGAATCTCTCTGGTGGCGAGCAGCAAATGCTGTCTTTGGCGATGGCGTTCCTGTTGCGTCCGAAGCTTCTCTGCATCGACGAGTTGTCCCTCGGGCTTGCACCCGCGATCGTCGCCGATCTGGTCGAAGCCGTCCGCGACATCCACCGGCAGGGCACGACGGTGGTCATCGTCGAGCAATCGGTCAACGTTGCTCTCCTGCTTGCTAAGCGGGCCACCTTCCTGGAGAAGGGAACCGTCCGCTTCACCGGCCGTGCGGCCGATCTGCTGGACCGACCCGACCTGTTACGGGCTGTGTTCATCGGCGGACAGCACGAGACTCACACCGAGAAGGCGGCTACTCGGAAGGTGACGACGAAGCCACGCCGGCCCGCGCCGGAGGATCCGACCGTCGAACTCGAAGTGCCGATCGGTACCAACGGACTTGTGCCCGCGCTCGAATGCGATCAGGTGGTCAAGCGGTTCGGTGGGGTGACAGCGGTCAACCACCTCGACCTGTCGGTCAAGCCCCACGAGATCGTGGGGCTCATTGGGCACAACGGAGCCGGCAAGACGACCCTGTTCGACGTCATCTCGGGATTCCTGACCCCCGACAGCGGGCGGATCCACATCGACGGCTTTGACATGACCGACTTGCCACCCTTCGAGCGGTCGGTGTCGGGTCTCGGGAGATCGTTCCAGGAAGCCCGGCTCTTCCCTGGCCTGACCGTCACCGAATGCATAGAGGTGGCGTTGGAGCGCCACCTCTACAGCCGCGAGCCGTTCGCCGCGGCGTTCCGCATGCCCGCCTCGGCTGACTCGGAGGGAGCTGCGCTCGAGAAGGCGATGGAGCTGATCGAACAGTTCGGGCTCCGGGCCTTCCGCAACCGACTGACGGGCGACCTGTCGACGGGCACCAGGCGCATCGTGGAACTGGCCTGCATCAAGGCCCACCGGCCGACCCTCCTCCTCCTCGACGAACCCACCGGGGGGGTAGCTCAGTCCGAAACCGAGGCGCTCACCCCCGTGCTCAAGCAAGTCGCCGCCGATACGGGGTGCGCCATGGTCGTCATCGAGCACGACATGGCACTGATGTCGTCGCTCTGTGACCGTCTGGTTGCCCTCGAACTGGGCGCCGTGATCGCGGAAGGGACTCCATCTGAAGTCCTTTCCCATCCGGAGGTTATCGCCAGCTACCTGGGCACGGACGAGGTGACGGTCAACCGGTCGGGGAAGTCCCGCCAGACGGGCAGGCGTCCGCGCAAACGCAGCGCTTCCACTACCGCGTCGGCCGAGTAGTACTTCCGTAGCCCTCGGCAAGGTGAAGACGGTCTCGCCTAGCAAGTGGTTCGAGTACTTGGACTTGAGTTCGAACTGCCGAAGACGATACGTTTTAGAATAATATTGAACGTCTGGTTAGATATGTGGAGGTGAGGCCCATGACTGCCGCGAACACTCAGATGGAACTTGGCGCGGCCCGCTCCGATGGGCCATCGGTCCAAGAGGTTCTAGCGCTTGACGTCGTCGCCCCACCGCCCGAGTTGCGTGAGGGGTACTACGAGTACCTGGGCTCGGAGGACATCCCGGTGGAGCGCTATACGTCGCAGGCGTGGCACGATCTCGAGGTCGAGCGACTCTGGCGGAAGGTATGGCAGGTCGCCTGTGGCAGCGAGGATATCCCGAACGTCGGCGACACGACCGTCTATGACATCGCCGAGGACTCGCTGGTGATCGTGCGTTCAGCGCCCAACCAGATTCGAGCCTTCCATAACGTATGCCTTCACCGCGGCACCACCTTGGTGGAGGAACCCGGTCACGTAGAACGGCTCAGATGCCCATTCCACGGCTTCACCTGGGATCTCGATGGTCGGTTCGTCTCGATGCCGTGCCGGTGGGACTTCCCCCACGTCGACGCCGAGCGCTTCCACCTACCAGAAGCCAAGGTTGACACCTGGGGTGGCTGGGTGTTCGTCAATATGGACTCCGGGTGCATGCCGCTCTCAGAGTTCCTCGGTCGCTTTCCGGAGAAGTTTCCGTGGGATCACGATCATTTCACCAAGCAGGCGCACGTGTCGCGCCTCATCGCGTGCAACTGGAAGGTCGCCATGGAGGCGTTCCTGGAGTCATTCCACGTCGTCGTGACTCATCCGCAGCTACTCATGGCCATGGGCGATGCCAATACCCAATACGACGTCTTATCCGGCGAGCGCCGGTGGAACCGCATGATCACGGCGCAAGCAGTCCCAAGCCCGCACCTATCCGGCGAGCCCACCCAGCAGGAACTGGTGGACAACCTTCTCGGGATGCAGTTCGGCCCTGGCGCTTCCGTCGCGCTGGCTGAGGGACAGACGGCCAGGGGGCTGCTCGCCATGCTGGTGCGGACCCAGCTACAGGGCGCCGTAGCTGAGGGCTCGGTTATCTCGGACTCGGAGGCCCTCGACGCGATCCAGTACCACGTGTTCCCGAACTTCGTGCCGTGGGGTGGATATTCCCGTATCAACTACCGGTTCCGGCCAGACGGCTCCGATCCGAACAGTTGCATCATGGAGGTGATGATGCTGTCGCCGTTCGACCCGGCGGGTCCGCGTCCATCACCGGCGGCGGAGCTCAGATTGGCACCGGATCAGGATTGGGGTGACGGGACGAACTTTGGGCTGCTGGCTGACGTGTTCCGCCAGGACATGGCGAACCTGCCCCGCCTGCAGAAGGGCCTCAGAGCCACCCGCAAGGCCGGCGTGACGCTCGGCGATTACCAGGAGGTTCGCATCCGCCATTTCCATCGAGAGCTCGGACGGTGGCTCGACCCGGACGGCGAGGGATGACGCCAGACCGCGTGGCGCTGCTCGGAATGTTCGAGACTGCCACCAAGATCAAGCAATGCGACGAGCGTTTCCGACTCCTCCTCGCATCGGGCCAGATCGTCTGCACTTATTACTCGCCTCGGGGTCAGGAGATCATCCCGTCGGCCTTCTCCGTGCTGTTGCGGCCCGACGACTATATGGTCACCACCTATCGGGGCTTGCACGATCACATCGGGAAGGGGGTTGACCTGCGCGGACTGTGGGCTGAGTTCCTGGGAAAGCGGTCCGGTACCTGCAAGGGCAAGGGTGGTCCCATGCACGTCACGGACCCGACCTCGGGGCTCATGGTCACAACGGGAATCGTTGGGTCGGGCCTGCCGATTGCCAACGGCTTCGGTCTTGCCGCCAAGCTGGCCGGTACCGACCAGGTGACCGTCGTCAACTTCGGCGACGGCGCCTCGAACATCGGCGCCTTCCACGAAGCGCTGAATCTGGCGGCAGTGTGGAAGTTGCCCGTGATCTTTATGTGCCAGAACAACCGGTATGCGGAGCACACGAAGCTCGCCGATGGGACCAGTGTCGAACGAATCGCGATGCGAGCGGCGGCCTACGGCATTCCCGGAGTTACCGTCGACGGCAACGACCCGATCGCTATGTACGAAGCGGCCGCGACGGCGGTGCGTCGGGCAAGATCGGGCGAGGGGCCGACGCTGCTCGAGGGGATCACCTACCGCTTCTTCGGCCACATCATGGGTGACGATATGAAGTACCAGCCAGCTGAAGAACGCCAGGCGGCCATGGACGCCGACCCTGTCCCGGCCTTCCGGGTCTGGCTGTTGGCCGAGGGAGTGGCGGAGGAGGTGGACCTCGCCGAGATCGAACAGCGATGCGATGCCGCGATCGACGATGCCGTCGCGTACGCGCTGGCAGCGGAACTCCCTTCCCCCGACGAACTGGAGGACGACGTGTACGCGGAAAACCTAGCGTGAGCACGGCGACCGAACCACAGACGGTGATGCTCCCGATGGTGGCTGCCATCAACCGGGCGATCGACGAGGCCATGACGAAAGATCCGCGGGTCATCGTGCTCGGCGAGGACGTGGCCGATTCCGAGGGTGGTGGCGTCTACAAGGCGACCATGGGCCTGTCTACGACCCACGGCACCGACCGTGTCCGAAGCACTCCGATCAGCGAGCAGGCCATCGTCGGAGCGGCGATCGGAGCGGCGATCGCCGGGTTCCGTCCAATAGCCGAGATCATGATGTTCGATTTCATCGCGGTGGCCATGGACCAGGTGTGCAACCACGCCGCCAAGCTTCGGTATATGTCAGGCAGCCAGACTGCGGTACCGATCACCATCCGCTGCTCGGCCGGGGCCGGAATGCAGTTCGGCGCCCAGCACTCCGACATGCTCGAGGCGTGGCTGTGCCACGTTCCAGGCCTGAAGGTGGTCATACCGAGCAACCCGGCTGACGCAAAGGGACTGCTGACGAGCTGTATATTCGACGAGGACCCGTGCGTGTTCGTGGAGCAGACCATGTCGTACTTCCTGCCGGGTCCGGTGCCCGTTGGTGAGCATGTGGTTCCCCTTGGTCAGGCGGCAGTGCGTCGCGAGGGTACCGATCTGACGATCGTCTCCTACGGCCGCCAGGTCAATGACTGTCTTCGTGCCTCCGACGCGCTAGCTCAGGACGGTATCGAGGCAGAGGTTCTCGACCTCCGCTCGCTGGTCCCGCTGGACCTCGACCGGGTACTCACGTCGGTGGCCAAGACCCGGCGGGCCCTCGTGGTGCACGAGGCGGTGACGCGATGCGGGTTCGGCGCCGAGCTATCCGCCCAGATAACCGAGCACCTCTTCGATTCTCTTGCCGGGCCGGTGGCTCGCCTCGGTGCCAAGAACGTCCCCGTGCCCTACTCGATGCCGCTCGAACGGGCCTACCTTCCCGGCCGGGCCGAGATCGTAGATGCCGCCCGTCGGGTGGTCGAGCACTGATGACAACCCGGATCAAGGTACCTAAGCTCGGCATGACGATGGTGGAGGCGACGCTGGTCGCGTGGACCGTCGAGAACGGCGCGGTGGTAACGGGCGGCGACGTCATATGCACGATCGAAGCCGACAAGGCCGAGTTGGATGTGCAAACACCAGTCGGCGGAAAGCTCACCCGCCTCGCCGACGTCGGCATCGTCTACCAGGTTGGCGATTTCCTGGCGGAGGTGCACTGAGGCATGCGGCCATGAAGGAGCTAATGGCCCTTGATCCGGCCGCGGTTCGCTGCCCCTACCCGTACTTCGCCAAGATGCGCGCCGACTCTCCGGTGACGTGGATCGACGAGCTTGGCTGCTTCGCTGTCGTGCGTTATCAGGACATCCTCGAAGTCGTCCGCGACACCGAGCGGTTCTCGTCACGGATGCCGACGGGACCGAAGGCTGCGGCCGACACGTTCGCCGTCTTGCAGCAGCTTGTGTCCGACGGAGGTGCATCTATTGAAGCGCTGGCCGCCGGGATGGGCATGGCTTCGGTGTCGGTGCTGCTGAGCGCCGACCCGCCGTCCCACGACGAGCAGCGCAAGCTGGTGAGCCGAGCCTTCACGCCGCGGCGGGTGCGCGACCTCGAGCCCCGTATCCGTGAGATAGCGGAGGATCTTGTTGAAGGCTTCGTCGCCAGGGGACACTGCGAGTTCATTAGCGAGTTCGCGGTAGGCTTGCCCCTCAGGGTCATTGCCGAGTCCCTTGGTGTGCCGCCTGAGGATATGGCGATGTTCAAGCGCTGGTCGGACGACTTGACCGCGGTGATCGGCAATCACCAGATGTCAGCCGATCAGCTCCGGCGGATGCTGAGTGCCTTCGTCGAGTTCTTCGCGTACTTCACCGAACGAATCGTCGAGCGGCGGGCCGCGCCCAGCGAGGACCTCATCAGCGCAATCGTATACTCGGCGGCCGAGGGGGAGCGGCCACTGAGTGACCCGGAGATGCTGGCCATGTTTGCGCAGTTTCTCGTGGCAGGTAACGAAACGACTACCAAGTTGCTCGGAAGTCTGCTGCTGCTCTTGTTGGAGCAGCCCGAGCTCTTGGCGGCCCTCCGGGCTGACTCCTCGAAGATTCCCCAACTGGTGGAGGAAACTCTCCGCTTGGAGTCACCGGTGCAGGGCTTGTTTCGCGTGGCCAACGTCGACACCGAAGTCGGCGGTGTGTCAGTCAGGGCTGGATCGAGCCTGTGGGTGATATACGCATCCGGCAACCGCGACGCCGAAGAGTTCACCTGCCCCGACGTGGCTGATCTCGAGCGGGCCAACTCCCGGTCACACCTCGCATTCGGCAACGGGGTCCATTACTGCCTGGGCGCCGCGCTCGCCAGGGCCGAAGCGCGCATCGGGTTGGAGGTCATACTCGAACGACTCGACGACCTGGCTCTCGACGGTGAAGCCGATCTGCTCTACGAGCGCAGCTATGTCCTACACGGCCTCCGTCAGCTTCCGATAACGTTTCGGCGCCGCTGACCTAGCGAGCCGCCTTGGCGGAGATGGGATCGACGCTTCAGAACGAGGCCCGGATCAGATGCTCTAGCGCTCGAACTGCCTTTCGGTGCGCATTCCCACTCTCGGCGATCGCGCCGAACTGCGAGAGACCGAGCATCATGGCCACGAGCAGGTGCGATACCGAGGAGACGTCGAGGCCGGTAGGGAGCTCGCCCCGATCACCAGCCCGTTTCGCCAGCGTTGACAGGAAGTTGAAAAGGGCGGACTTCGAGCCATCGTTGATGGCGGCGTCTAGCTCAGGGTGGCGCCTGAGTTCGATGGCGGAGATCGCACTGAACCGGGCGAGGGTTGGGTCGTTGCCGTGAAGGCGCGCCGCGGTCTCGAACACCGCGCAGAGCTGGTCGGCGAACGTGGCTTGACGCTTGGCGGCTGCCTCGAACTCGGCGAGCACCTTGCCCTCGGCATCTGCATAGACCGCGACGAACAGAGCCTTCTTGGATTCGTAGTGGTGGTAGATGGCGCCGGTGGTGATGTTGGTAGCTGCAGCGATGTCTTTCAGCGTGGTCGTGTGGTAGCCGTATCGTGAAAATGCCTCACGGGCCGCCAACAAGATGCGATCCGTCGTCGGGTCGAGGTCGGCCGAAGCCGGCGGACGGCCGATTCGTCGGGTTGCCATGCTCGGCCTCACTATACTCATCGGCGCTCTTTCGGTAGGCCGAGGACCCGCTCACCGATTATGTTGCGCTGGATCTCGTCGCTCCCCCGGCGATGCGGTAACCAGGGGCGCCGAGGAGATACTTGGACCAAGCGTGCGACCGGGCCCGTGGCCGTCTTCGCTCAGCCAACCACGCCCGCGCTTGGTAGCGGAACTCGTCCATCGACAACGGATCGTGGGAGGTTCTCAAGGATTGTGCCATAGTGAACGTTCGATTAGTTTAGTACGAAAGCGCGCAGAACGAAGGAGAGCGCCCGATGATGACCGATGAGGCCGACGACAGGGCCTGGATTGCTGGGCTCAGCGGAGGACGGGTCGAGCGGTTCGAACGGACCACGGCTGGCCGCTCGCGGGCGACCTGGCTCGTCGGGGTCGAATGCGACGACGGCAAGACGCTGGATCTCGTTTTGCGCCGCGACACCGGCGACGGACCGCTGTCGGGTACCGAACTCGATCTCGCACGCGAAGCCGTGATCTATCGCGCCCTCGCCGGCAGCGGGGTGCCGGTGCCTGACCTGATCGCGGTGACGCCGGACGGAGCCGCGCTCCTCGTTACCCGGATCGACGGGACCGAAGACTTGACAAACCTCAGGGGCGACGGCCTTGCGGGTGTCACGGATTCGTTCATCGACGCCGTNNACCACCCTGCACAACCTCGATGTGGGTCGACTCGACCTGCCTGGCCTCGCCCTCCCGACGGCGCCCCACGATCACACCGCTACCGATCTGGCTCTGTGGCGACGGATACTCGACACCCACGCGACCAGGCCGGCGCCGCTGGTGCGCTTCGCCTTCGACTGGCTGGCCGAACACCTCCCGACCGAAGCCCAGCGGACGGTGCTGTGTCACGGGGATCTCGGTCCGGGCAACTTCCTCCACGACGGACGGGCGGTGACAGCCCTGCTCGACTGGGAATTCGCCCACCTCGGTGACCCGATGGACGACCTGGCGTGGATGACGATACGCAGTGCGCAAGTCCCGCTCCATGATCTGGACCGAGCCCTTCTGCGCTATTCGGCGGCCACCGGGATCGCGGTCGACCCGGACCGCGTGGCCTATTTCCAGCTCCTCGTGCTCGCCCGGATGGCCGTGGCCTGCATCGTGGCTCTCGGCAAACGAGGTGGGCGCATGGATGCTTCGACGTACTTGGCTCTCTTGCCCCTCCTCGAACGCCAGATCGTTCGCCAACTGGCGCGCCTGGCCGACTTCGACCTCGCTCCGACCGCGGTTCTGGCGGCCTCGGAGCCATCGCCACGAGCTGAGGTGCTCGAGATGTTGTCCACCGATCTCGGTTCGGTCCTGATGCCGGAACTCCAGACACCAGCGGCGCGGTCGCGGGCTATCGGGATGACTCTGCTGCTGATGCACCTCCAAACTGCCGACACGCTGGGGTCCACGATCGACGAGAGTGACCTCGACGACCTTGAAGTCGTACTCGGCGGGCGGCCTGCTACCCCGAACGAAGGCTTGCGGGTACTCGATTCCCGGATGAGCCAGGGTGTGGCGGGAACGCCTGCGGCACTCTTCGACTACTTCGATCGACGGTCGGCTCGCAACGTCGCGTTGTGGCCGATCATGGCCGCGATGGCGGAGAGACCATTGCCGACGGTATTGGGGAGCGGCGGGGCGCCGTCGTGAATGAAGCCGCCCCCGCTGACGACTCTTTCCACGAACCGGCTGGGTCGGACCCGTTCTGGACCGAGACGAGTTGGTATGCGTTCTCCATTCCCGAGCGTCGTCTTACGGGGGCGGTCTATCCCGTGTTCCGCCCAAACCAGGGAGTGTGTTCGGCGGGCGTATACGTATGGGACGATTCCGCCGATTCCCTCCATGCGATCCGTTACGCCCGGAACTGGTGGCACCTACCGATGCCTGACCACGACTTGACCGAACTCGACCTCCCGAACGGTCTGTCGTATCGCACCCTCGAGCCATTGAAGCGTTATGCCGTTCGCTACGACGACGGCTCGGAGTTGTCGCTCGACCTCGAATATGAGGCGCTCCACGCCCCCCACGCGCCGATGCTCGGCGCGACCGGCCACCTCGACCAGGCATGCCGGGTCACGGGTTCCATCCGCCTGCACGGCGACGAGCTGGTTGTCGATGGTTTCGAAATGCGGGACCGTTCTTGGTCTGTCCGCAAAGACGTTGGCCCGGTCCGTGCTGGCTACAGCTACCTGGTCGGCGCCGATCGGGCCCTGCTCGCGATGTCGATATGGGGTGGTGATACCTACTTCGTAATGTCGGGGTACCACCTGATCGAGGGTGATCTCGTCGCGGTCACCGGTGGCTCGCGCCGCGTCGAAAGAGATTCCCATGGCCGACCGGCAAAGGTGCAACTGTCGGTGACCGATGCCGCGGGGCGCAGGCTCGAGGTGACAGGTACTTGCGTTAACCGGTTCGCCTTCCAAAGCAGCCCGAACTACTTCGCCTGGATGTCGATGGCCGATTGGGAACTCGAAGGCGAGCATCTCTTCGGTGAAGACCAGGACGTTTGGTCACCTGACCTTCTGCGCCAAGCCCAAAGGCAGGGGTACGGCTGAAAAGGCCGACTACCCCACGTCTACCCATTAAACGACGAGAAAGCGAGACATCTCAAGTGGACTTTCTGACTACCCCGTGGTTCGACGCTGTCCAGGCCAACCTCGACACGAACGAGCAGCTACGGGCCGCAGCGGCGAACATGGAACTCTCCATCCAGCAAGTCGTCACCGACGTGCCCGGCGGAGGTGAGATCCGCCATAACTTCACCATCGATCACGGTGCCATCCATGTCGGTCTCGGCGCCGTCGAGAACCCTGACGCAACGTTGACCGCGAGCTACGCCAGCGCGGCCGCAATGAACCGTGGCGAGCTCGACTTGATGTCGGCATTCGCGGGCGGCAAGGTTCTCCTCAACGGTGACCTTATGGTGCTCATGCAGAACCAGGCGACCCTGTCGCAGATGAACGCGGCATTCGAGGCTGTTCGAGACGGCACTACCTACGCCAGTTGACCGGAGTCGCATAAGCATGGACCCCACAGGCAAGGTTGCACTGGTAACTGGATCTGGGTCAGGGATCGGTCGGGCCTGTGCGATCGGGTTGGCGCGGGCCGGATGCAGGGTTGTGGTGGTGGCCGATATCGACCGATCATCGGGCAAGGAGACCGCCGACCTGGTCACTGGAGAAGGCGCCGAAGGGATCTTCGTGCCCACCGATGTCTCGGACCCGGCGTCGCTGCGGAGGCTCTTCGAGGTGGCCGACCAACAGGGAGACGGTCTGGACATAGTGCATAACAATGCCGGCCTGGTCAGCGGAGATCCCCAGTGGCCCGATACCGCCCTTGAGAAGATGTGGCGGGTGGTAACGGTCAATGTCTTCGGGACCTTGGCCGGGACGAAGCTGGCCATCGAATGCCTCCGGAGCCGAGGCGGCGGCGTCGTGGTCAACACCGCCTCCGTCGCCGGCTTGGCCGCCATGCCAACCGATCCGGTGTACTCGGCGTCGAAGGCCGCGATCATCCACTTCACCCAATCGTGCGGCGCATTGGCCGCGACCGATGGGATAAGGGTCAACGCGATACTGCCAGGGATCGTCGATACTCCCATGGTCCTGAAGACCGGCGACGGCAGCAGGCCGGCGCCCTGGTTGGAGCCGATCCTCGCACTGATGGAGCTGTTGCGACCGGACGATATATCGCAGGCGGTTCTCGATCTCATTCGTGATGACAGCAAGGCCGGCCAAACTGTGACGGTGATGAACCGACCTCGTATTAGCTGACTTCGGGCTGCGCCGGCCGGCTCTTGGCCCGCAATCGGGCTTCGCGGACTTGGGCGTGGCCGAGGTGTTGCAGGGAGAATGCAGCCTGTTGGGCGGTCCAGAAGCCCTGAGCGTCGAGTGTCTGGTTGACGCTCATCTTCGCCAACCGCTTCGTCGAACGGCCGCGTTCAGTTCATAGGTCATGCGCTGGTTCTGGGCATTGTGGGTCTAGGGCTTGTTGAGCGTTACCCCGGCGACTGTTCCCTGTTCGAGTACTTCGTATCGCACTGTTGTGAAGGGCGTATCTGCCACGTCCAGTTCCTATGGGTCGTCGAGCGTCCAATGTCGGCCGCAACAGGCGAGGGCGTCAGCGCGGAAGGCCCAGGATCCGTTCGCCAATGATGTTCTTCTGGATTTGATCCGTGCCGCCGTAAACCGACGGCGCCGGTGAGTACTGGATGATGTCGCTTAGCAGCCCGGCTTCGGGAGCGTCATCCCCGACGAGGACGGCATCGAGCCCGCCCACCAAGCCGGCGATCTCTCCCGCCAGGCGGGAGATCTCACTCATGAGGAGCTTCGCTATGTTCGCCTCGGCGCCGGTTGGCTTTGTGCCGGATCGGGACCGGAGCACGTTGAGGCGGTTGAGCTCCAGAAGGGTGTGGAGTCGGACGAGCTCCTGCCGGCAGTGCAGTTCTCCACTTCTCCCGTTGGCTCGGGCCAGAGCGACGAGGCGCCTGTACATGCCGCCTGTCACCCGGCCCATCGCCGGAGGTGGTGATCCTCCCACGAAATCCCCGGCCCGGCGGTCCAAGTGGCCGGCGACGGTGCCGGGAATCGCCGCGCTGGATGCTGCTTGCAGGCTACCCCCGACCGACGCTCGTAACGTGGCGAAGGGTCGTCGTCGTGACCCGCCACCCGCAGTGTACCTCGCCGACTATGTCGTCGTCGGAGACCGTGGCGCCATCCAGGAACACTTGGGAGAAGAGCGTCCGGCCAGTCATCTCGCGCAAGGGCCGGACCATGACTTCTGGCTGGTGCATGTTCAGCGCAAACCAGGTGATCCCTGCGCGCTTCTCCCGTGAGCTGTCGGTCCGGGCGAGGAGCATCCCCATGTCGGCGTACGTGCCGTCAGTGGTCCACCTTCGATCCCTCCACCGTCCAGCCGCCATCTTCGCGGGAGGCCTCCGTGGCCAAGCCGGCTAGATCCGACCCGGCCCCTGATTCGCGGAACAGCTGGCACCACGCCGTGCGCCCCCTCACGATCGGCGGAACCAGGCGATCGACAAGAGCAGTGTCCCCGTGGTCGAGGATCGTCGGGGCGGCCATCACCAATCCGACTCCTATCGGCGGCCCGAGCACGCCGGCACGGGCCAGGGCGATAGAGGCGGTCTTGGCCAGAGCCGTGGGCCACCCCCTTCCCCCAAACCCGTCCGGCAGGCCCGCAAGGGTGAGCCCAGCATCTGCGAGAGCGTCCCACCAGTAGCCGACCTCGATGTCTGGATCCCACGTCGATGCAGCCCAACGGGCCACCTCCGCGGTCGCTGCTTCAGGGCTAGGCGTCGACATGAACCGTTCCTATTGGGCCGGACCGGCCTGGAGGCGGTCGCGAGTTATATAGGCTAACTATACAGCCTTGGACAGAACGGAACCGTATGGAACTCGGATTGAATCTCGCCCTGATCAGGCGCCCCACCCCCGACTTGCTCCGGACAGCAGAGGCGCTGGGCTTCACCTCGGCTTGGACCGCAGAGGACTGGGGTACGGACGCCGTGAGTCAGTTGGCCTGGCTGGGCGCCTCGACGACGCGAATGCGCCTCGGCACCTGTGTCATCCAGATGGCGGGCCGGACCCCTGGACTGACGGCTATGACCGCCGCGAGCTTGGCGGGCCTCTCCGACGGCCGGTTCGTGCTCGGGTTGGGCCCGTCGGGGCCGCAGGTGGTCGAAGGGTGGCACGGTGTCGTCTACGGGAAGCCGTTGACGAGGCTGAGGGTACGTCGCGGTGGTCCGCGCCGCGCTCGAGAGGGAAGGCCCACTGGAGCACGCCGGGACGTACTACAACTTGCCGTACCTGGCGGAGGACTCGACCGGGCTCGGCAAGGCGTTGCGACTCAAAGCGGCCGTCGAGCACAGGATTCCCATCTTTCTGAGTGCCATGGGGCCGGCGGCGCTCAGGCTGGCCGGCGAGATTGCTGACGGCGCAATTGTCATCCTCGCGGATCCGACTCAGATGAGCGCCGTCTGGGCGCCAATAGAGGAGGGGGTGGCTCACTCGGGTCGGAGCAGGTCCGACTTCGAGCTCGTGGTGTTTGCCTTCTGCCTGCCAGGTGATCCCGACTCCACTCGCGAATAGCTCCTCCACGCCTTCGCCATGCAAATCGGGGGCCACGGCGCGGCTGGTCGGAACTTTTACTTCGAAAAGGCCGCGCTCTGGGCCGGATCCGGGGTGGACCATCTACTCATAGGTACCGGCGACATCGTGACGTTGCGGGCTCTGGCTGAATCGATGGATGGTCAACCCACGCGGTCCAACTCGAATTAGGCCGATGTTTGAAGCCCCGGCCGACGTCGCCAGTCGACTCGGCGCGTTCCTGGCATCCGCCTTAATGCAGGCGATGTAGTTCACGTATAGAGTCGGCGTCAGTCTAAAGGGTGGGGAATGATATTGGGAGGACACAGATCTCGAATCGGGTGGAGGCCATTCAGACTCGCCTCCGTCTTCGTGCTTGTGTCAGCGCTCCTCGGGGCCTTGCCGACGGGCTTCTCCGAGGGCTCGGCGTCGGCCGCGACCACGCCGTGTCCGGCGTTGCAGAACCCACCCATCNNGAGCCCGCCGATACCGTACGAGATCCCCCTCACGGCCCACCTCCAAGGGCTCATGCTCACTGCGGGCAAGACGATCAAGCTCATCGTGGGACCAATCAACGGATCCGCCTGCGGCTACGCCACTCTCCCCGGGCTGACCGGCATCGTGCCCGAGGCGAACATCTCCGTCACCAACAATCCGGTTCAGGTGCAGCTCCTGGCCAACGACGGCTTGAAACTGGCCGAGGGGTATTCGCAGGTCGAAGGCAACGCCACTGCAACCATCTCGCACACCCCAGCCGCCAACGGCGGCCTCCTGATCAGTCTGCAGGCGTCCTTCAAGGGCACGGCTGTGATAGCGCCGCTGGGAATCACCGTGCCGGTAGGCGCCTGCAGCCTCACCGTCGGCAACGCCAATGTCGAGGGTTTGTCGCCAGCTGACCTCTCCAACCTGCAGGCCCAGTACAAGGCCGACCCGACTCTCTTCAACTACTTCACCCCGCTGGCGGTCACCAACGGAACGAGTGGGCCGGCAGGCGGTCCGTACCAAACAGGTCAGCCGGTCACCGGGCCACCCACCGCCGGGGTAACCAAGGTGGTAGCAGCTGACTTCCCGGTGCCCCAATTCTTCACCGATACCACGCCGGCTCCGGGCACGCCGACGAATCTGAGTGGTTGTGGATCCGTCGTGCCGGGTCTGGGCTCACGACGTATGCCCAGGTGCTCAATTCAGTGCTGGGTCTCCCCCTGCCCGCCGGCAACGCTCAGGTCACCGGCGCAGCGACGTTTGCGATCAACGCGGGGTAGCGAACGGCGACCTCTAGCCAGACGATCGCGATGAGCTATCCCTCGCCGGAGATGATCTGGAAGTCGCAGGAGGCGGAGGAGAAGCTGGACACGGCCTCGGCCGCGGCATTGGATTGCCCGGTGGAGATCGTCTTCAGGGCGTTGGGCGGTACGGCGAGGATGTCGTAGCCGTGCTGGGCGAGCAGCGCGTCGAGTTTGGTGCCGTATCCCAGCCAGCTTTCGACCGCGGCGGCGATCGACGGCGGCGCAGCCGCCTGCAGCCCGGGGTCGAAGCTTTCCTGCAGCTGGATCAGTTTCGGCAGCGGTTGGTTGGGCTTGGCTGCCTGCAGTGACTTGAGGTGCTCGAAGTCGTCGATGAGCAAGGCGCAGAACCGCGGCGTGGACGGAGGCCCCGATGCCACGGCCGCCGGAGGCGGCCATCGGTAGGCGACGCCATCGGGCCCTTTGAAGTCATGCGCCGGTGACCCGCAGCCACCGCAGAGCAGTCCCGCGNNGATCGCTGCCGCGGCCGAGATCGCACCAAGTTTCGCCAAGTCAGCAGCGCGGTACTGCAGGCCGTGCCCCACCCTCATGGGTCGTCATGAGGGCCACGGGCAGCGCTGGCTGGGTGTGGCGCTGAAGGTTCCGTTGAGCTCGAAGTCGAAGCAGAACGGGGCGACCAAGCTGGCCGTTCCGTCTCCCGAGGTGAGGCCGAGGAGCTTGTTGAACGTCTGCGCGATTGCCGGAGGGCAGCTCGGCGAAGCGGTGAGGGGCGGAACAGGGATGTTGTCGTCTTCGACTACCGCGTACCCGTCGGTGGGGGGCCCGGTGATGGGCTGTCCCTCCAATGTCGTGAAATTGGCGTTAAGGGAGATCGCACACGAGAGGCCCAGCGTGTTGACCGCGGCGTTGGCCGAGCCGGCCAGTTGGGCGTCGATCCCCCCGTTGTGGGCCGGCTGGGGCAGGATGTTCGCTTCGAGGGGGTGGCCGGCCGACCCGAACGAGGCGCTGATCGGGATCGCCTCGAGCCCCCCGACATATACGTTGGGCGTGGCCAGCTCGACATCTGAGCTCGGCAGGGTGCCGGTCAGCTCGGGGACTGCCGCCGTGCCGCAGACGGAGGCGTACAGGTTCGGGATGACCACTTTCGGGACAGCCGGGTTGTCGGTCAGGAACTGGATCGTGCCGGCGACCATGAGACCTTTGAAGGGGGCCAGGTAGGGGATCGGCCCCGGCCCGTACTTCTGCCCCACGGTGATGGGTTTGAAGCCGTTCGGCCCCGGGGCACCCCAGTCCGAAAAGTTCTGATCCGGTACGGGGATGGCGGTCGTGCTCAAGATGGGGTTATCGACCGGGTAGGTCCACGGGGAGCTCGGAGGGGGGTTGGGATAGCCTGGCGGCGGGGCCTGGCCGAGAGGGCAGTTGGCGGGGAAAGGGGGAGGGGCGTGGGCATCTGCGTAGGCCGGCCGTGGGTGCACGACTGCCGTCAGCCCGACCCCGACTAGCACGGAAGCTGCGGCCAACCGGGCTAGCGACTGACGCCAGCGTCGGGACCGGGTCGAGATCGTTCGCTTATCCAGTGAAATGTTGGCCTTCCCCAAGTGGTCCCTCCAGCGGGTAGCCGGGCCACCAAACTATACCCGGGCTACATTATCGCTCAAACGGTTCGTAGGCACCCTTCGGCGTCGACGGTTACCTTCGTGCCCACGCCCTCCCGCTCGGTTAGCGCGGCGATAACGTCGCCGGACGTCGAGCGGGCGAACATCCGGCGCCCGTCGCGGTCGAGACAGCTGGCGAACGCCTCGTCGGGGGCGCCGGCCCTGTCGTGCATGACCGTGTAGGAGTCGATTGTCCCCGACCCCGACAGCGGCTCCGTCGCGGCGGGGCGCGTCGGGCCGGCATCGATCCTCTCCTGCGCGCTGGCAGACCTGTAACCGCACGGCGGGCTCGTCGAGTACAGGCCGAAGGCGTGCTTGGTCAGGTATTCGCCGTTGGCCCACACCAAGCCGAAGCTACCCGGTGAGCGGCGCAGGTCGTCGACGACCGTCGCAACCGCGTGCATCGAGTAGTTGTTCCAGGGGCCCCCGGCAAACGACAAGCCGCCAGTGCGGGTCAACCCTCTCCCGTCTGCGATCCCGATTTCGGTCGCCCCGACTTGCACCGCGGACGGGAAGCAGGAGTAGAGGTCGTAGAACTCCACGTCGTCGCGGCCGATCCCGGCCACCGCGAACAGCGCTTCGGCTCCGAAGCGCACGGCTGGGCATCCNNGTCAAGTTCCCATCGGCTGCTGAGCAGCGGGACGTCGCGGCAGTCCACTCCAGCGTGGGGGAACACCCAGCGGTCCTCTGGAACCCCGAGTGCCGAGGCCGTGGCTGTCGAACATACGACCAGGGCGGCGGCCATGTCCACGTCGTTGTTGGAATTCATGGACTTGGTGTAGGGGAGCCCGATGAGCCGGTTGGACGCGGTGACGGCAGTGATCTGCTCGGCGGTCTTGGGCTGGCGACTCCAGGCGAATGGATTCCCACCGGCGACGGCTGAGAACTCGGCCCACAGGTTACCGACGACGCTCTGATGCTCCTGCGGAGACTGGTCGGAGCGGGCACGCACCGCGCTTTCGAACATGGCGTAGACCTGCGTGGCGAGCCCGATCCCCCGGGCTTCCTCGGCCTTGTCGGTCATGGCGACTTNNGCGGGAGCCGATCACGCGATCGACGCCGAGAGTCGACGACCGGTCGCCCCAGCCGAGGTCGACCCCCTCTCGTCGGGCTCGCGTGCGGGTACGCCAGCATTCCCCGCCGGAGAGGAAGGCCAGGTCGATTCGGCCGCGTTGGATCTCGGCGGCGGTCAGGTTGAGAAGAGACTGCGGGCTGTTGCCACCGAGACTCGTCGTGGCCGACTCCCGCACCTCGACTCCGAGGTGGGCCGCGACGGCGCGTCCGGGGTCGGGATAGAGGCAGGTGTACAACTCCACCGTGCGGATCGAATCGGGTGCGGGCACCGAGGCCAGGCCGGCGTCGGTGCAGGCGGATCGGACTGCGTCGGCCATCAGGAGCGCCGGTTCCCGGGCGTCCTCGAACGAGGTATCGCGCTGCAGCACCTGCCCGACGCCGATGATGACCGGGAGCCGAGGGTCGATACGTATGGGCACATCCGACTTCTAGCATATATAGTTGTCCTACACTAGTTGTGCGCCGGCCGAAAAGGGGACGAGCATGAAGATCTGGGCCCACTCGGCCGACTCCCACTTCCTCGAACCCGAGGACTTGTGGCACGACATCCTTCCTCCTGATCTAGCGGCGCGGATGCCCCGGTCCGAGCCCGACGGCGACGACGGTGAGATCGTCCACGTCGACGGCCAGTCGTTTCGCCGCAAGCTGCCGAGGTATATGACCAAGCGGGACGGCGAGGGGTTGACGATCTGGGAGCGGGGCCACCGCCCGCCGGGGGCCCGCGACGTCACGGCCCGGCTGGTGGACCTGAATTCCGAGGGGATCTGGGGCGAGGTGATGTACCCCTCGCTCGGTATGTGGTCACACCTGGTACGAGATCGCGAGTTGTCCAAGGCGGCGGCCCGAGGCCAGAACGAGTGGCTGCTCTCAGAGGTTCAGGCGGCGGCGCCAGACCGTCTAGTCCCGGTCGCCCACGTCCCGCTTCTCGACCTCGACGACGCAGCGGCGGAGGTCGAGCACGCGGCGTCGATCGGCCTCCACGCCGTCGGCCTGCCGACCGGGGTCCCGTCCGCGATCCCCGACTACCAGTTCGAGGACTGGGATCCGTTGTGGGGGCTGGCCGAGGAGGCCGGCATGGTGATCGGTTTCCATGTCGGCACGGACGGCGGCGATACCGTCAAGGTCCGCGGTCCCGGCGGGGCGATCTTCAACTACGTGGAGACGACCTACGGAGCGCAGCGGGCGGTCACCAAGCTGGTCGCGGGGGGAGCCCTCGACCGCCACCCGCGGCTGAAGGTCCTGGTCTCCGAAGGGGGCGCCACCTGGGTCCCGTTTCTCGGGGACCGGATGGAAGAGGCGTGCCGTCAGCACGGGATGTTCGTGCGCCCCGCACTTTCGCGCCCGCCCAAGGAGATCCTGTACTCACAGGTCTACGCCTCCTTCCAGCACGACGAGTCGGCTCCCGCCGCATCGTGGGCGATGGGCTACCGGAACGTTACGTGGGGTAGCGACTACCCGCACCTCGAAGGCACCTTCGGGCACACCCAGGACACGCTGCACTCGCTCTTCGACGGCATCGGCCAAGACGTCCGGTACCGGATCACCCGCGGCGCCTTCGAGGAAATGTTCCCTCATGTGAGCGCGCCGCCGCTCAGCGATGAATTCGATCTCCAGGCCGGGGTCTCCGCCTGATGTCGCCGCGTGACGAGTTCCACGTTTGGCTGGCCGAGCACACGCCCCCGTCCCTCGCCCGACCGGACCATCCGGACCGGGGTGCGCTCGTGTGGGGCGGCAGGCGGGCCCGGTTCTCTGACCCGGACGTGGAGGTCTGGTTCAAAGAAGTCGTCTCCAGAGGATGGGCCCTGCCCGATTGGCCAATCGAACACGGGGGGGCCGGCCTGGACCCGGCCGAGGGCCGTGCCGTGAGGCAGGAACTCGAAGCCGTAGGGGTCGGCTACCTACTGCAGAACTTCGGGCCGCTAATGATTGGTCCTTTGATAAAGGAATTCGGCACCGAGGAACAGAAGCGGATCCACTTATCCCGCATGGCCCGCGGCGAGATCCGCTGGTGCCTCGGTTTCAGCGAGCCCGACACCGGCTCCGACCTCGCCGGGCTGCAGTGCCGAGCCGTCCGAGACGGTGACCACTACGTAGTCACCGGGGCCAAGGTGTGGAACTCCTACGCCCACAAGTCCGATTTCATGGAACTGCTCGTACGGACCGACTCCGACGCCCCCAAGCACAAGGG
>PMHH01000123.1 GCA_003156595.1 Acidimicrobiaceae bacterium | reverse complement strand
GTGTCGAGTTTGGCCGTTCGGCCGGACTACTCGCAAAGGCGTTTGAAGTTGTTACATTATATTACAATCACTTTCATTCAGTGATCTTGGAGCATTTCCGTTTCTTTGGAGCCCAGAGGACCCCTCTCGGTCTCCATCGATACCAAGAAGCGAAAGTGCTACCAAGTTGTGATGACCTGGTGGTCACCGGTGAGCGATGAAATGCTGTGGGTGGCCGCCGGGTGTGGTCGCCGACGTTTCTTTGCTGTTTCGAGCGCGTACCAAGTTTGGTGCGAGGGCTGTTGCGGACCGGTGAGTGTTGCTGCGAGCACGCACCCCAGATTCCGTTTCGCCTGGTCCTTACCCCGGTGGCCTGCCCCGACTAGATGAGGAGGTGAGCTGAGTGAAGCAGATCAGGGACCGGGTGGCTGGTTTGGACGTGCATCGCGACACTGTGGTGGCGTGCTGTCGGATCGGCGATCGGGACGGCTCGGTCGAGGTGACGAAACGGTCGTTCTCGACCACCAGTAAGGGTGTGGCGGAGCTGGCCGGGTTTTTGGCCGACGCCGCGGTGACCACGGTGGCCATGGAGGCCACCGGGGTGTATTGGAAGCCGGTGTACTACGTGTTGGAGGGCCTCTTCGACGAGCTGTGGTTGTGCAACGCCGCTCACGTCAAGAACGTGCCGGGACACAAGTCCGATCTGGCCGACGCCGAGTGGTTGGCTGACGTGGCCGCGCATGGGATGGTCCGGGCCAGTTTCGTGCCGCCCCCGCCGATCCGGGAGCTGACCCGCTACCGCAAAACCCAGATCGACGCCCGAACGCGTGAGGTGCAGCGCTTGGAGAAGGTCCTCCAAGACGCCGGGTTGAAGCTGACCTCGGTGGCTTCGAGGGCGTGGAGCAAGTCGTCGCGGGCCATGATCGAAGCGTTGATCGCCGGCGAGCGCGACCCGGCCGTGCTGGCCCAGATGGCCAAGGGCAGGCTGCGAGCCAAGATCGACGCCCTCGAAGAGGCCCTGGCCGGACGGTTCGGGGCCCATCACGCCATCGTGTGCCGCCAGATCATCGACCACATCGATTTCTTGGACCAGGCCATCGCCTCGCTGACCGCCGAGATCGCCGCCCGGCTCGTCCCTTTTGAATCGGCGGTGGCGGTCATCACCTCGCTGCCGGGGATCAGCCGCCTCACCGCCGAGGTACTCATCGCTGAGACCGGCGCCGATATGAGCCGCTTCCCGACCCCCGGCCAGTTCTGCGCTTGGGCCGGGCTGGCGCCCGCCAGCAACGAGTCAGCCGGGAAACGACGACCGGCGGGGACCAAACACGGATCGACGTGGCTGCGGCGGGCCATGATCGAAGCCGCTCGAGCCGCGGCGAACACCAAAGGCAGCTACTTCAACGCCCAATACTCCCGTATCGCCAAACGGCGAGGCCCCAACAAGGCCGCCGTGGCCGTCGCCCACTCCATGCTCGAAGTCATCTGGCACCTACTCACCAGCGGCGAGCTCTACCAAGACCTCGGCGCCGACTACTACCAGCGCCGCCACGATCCCGTCGCCGAGGCGAAACGGCTCACCCGACGGATCGAAGCACTCGGCTATCAAGTCACCATCACTCCCCACGCCGCCTAAACCACCGGCCAACCCGCCCCCCGGGCGACCACACCCACACGCCTGGACCCCAAACCCCAAACCCGACGCGCCCACGCGCCGCGCCAGCACGGGCATTTCACCCCAGAACGAGACGCATTTGCCCTTGGTCGAGGCGGATGCCCGCTCCCGCCCGCCGGCCGAGCTGCCCGGGACTGCCGGCGGAACTGCCCGGGCTCGCCGGCGGAACTGGCGGGCCCTGGCCTACCGGGCGATCCGAACCACTCTTCTGCCGTCGCCCGGGTAGGCACCCGGCACGAACCACGTCCCACCGCTGCCGGCCAGTACCGGCTTTTGACCAGTGGCGTCGCCGAGGCGGTCCCGCCACTCGGCCAACCGGGGCTCGAGCACCAGCGCGGCGGGTTCCAGGTCGTTGGGACCGTCGGCGGTCGGACCACCCAAGCGGTCCCAGGTCCGGTAGACAAGCGGAGTCAGCACCCGGAACGGCGGCGTGAGGAGAGTATGAGCCCGCCCCGCCACGTCCTCGAAGGGCAGCGGCTCGACTTGCTCGCCCACTCCCGTCACCCGAGCCCGGCCTCCGACCAGACAGAAGGGCACGTCCGCGCCCAACCGGGCAGCCACGTCCAAGTCCGACACGCCGGCCCAACGCAGCACCGCGGCGGCATCCGCTGATCCTCCGCCGAGGCCGGCCCCAGTCGGGATCCGCTTCTCCAAGCGGACCTCGGCCCGCCGGCCGACAGCCATAAGGGCCTGGCACACCAGATTGTCGGACCCGGCCAGGGTCTGGGCCGCGTCGTCGCCCGACACCTCGAGTCCATCCCCGGGTCCGAACTCGAGAGTATCGGCCAAGTCCAACGTCACCATCTCCGCGTCGAGCAGGTGGTATCCGTCGGGTCGAACCCCCGTGACTCGGAGCGTCAGCGTCAGCTTCGCCGGCGCCTCGACCGTCACGACCGGTTCAGCCGACCCCGGCGTCGCCATCTCCCCGAGGCTCGCNNTCAACGGCCCCGGCCACGGCGCCGGCGGCATTCACCGCCGCGGCCAGTCGGCCCCAGGCGTAGACGTCGAGATTCTCGGCCCGGCTCTCCGGTTGGACGTCAGCCGCTTCGAACGCGCCTGCGGGAACGAGGCCGGCTAGCGAACGGCGCAGCATCTTGCGCCGCTTGGCGAAACCGGCTCGCACGAGGGCGAACAACTCCTCTGGCTTGACGTCGGCAGGGTCAACCGCCGGAGCGAGCCGGCGGCGGATGGACACCAGCGCGGACTCGACCTTGGGGCGAGGCATGAATACGGAAGCCGGAACCCGGCCCACGACCGATGCTTCAGCCCAATACGCCACCTTCACCGACACCGCCCCGTATCCGGCGTCCCCCGGCTTCGCGGCGAGGCGCTCACCAACCTCGCGCTGCACCATGATCACCATGCGATCGATGGTAGGGACGCCGTCAAGGAGGTCGGCAACCAACGGGGTGGCGATGTTGTATGGCAAGTTCGCCACCAGGACCCACCCCGGCTCCGGGCCCAGCAGCTCGGCCCAGTCGATCTTGAGAGCGTCCCCGTGCACCAGCCGCACGTTGGCAGAACCGATCACCGCCTCGAGGACTGGTATCAGGTGCTGGTCGATCTCGACGGCGGTCACGGCCGCACCGCTTTCTTGCAGAGCCAAGGTGAGTGAACCCAGCCCGGGGCCGATCTCGACGACTCTGTCGCCCGGGCCAACGCCGGCCAGACGGGCAATACGCCTGACAGTGTTGGGATCGGTCACGAAGTTCTGGCCCAAAGCGCGGCTGGGGCGCAGCCCGTGGGTCGTGAGCAGGTCGCTGATCTGCCGGGATGTCAGCGTCACTCGGCGCCCTCGTCCGGGCGATCGGCGCCCTCGAAGGGGCGATCGGCGCCCTCGACGGGGCGATCGGCGGCCTCGTCGGGGGGATCGCCGGCGGCGGGTGATCCTTCTGGTCCATCGGGCAGGCGGAACACGGCCGCGGTGGTGACCCAGGTCGCCTCCTCGACCACCTCGGGGGCCAGGCCCTTGACCGCCGCCACCGCAGCCCCCACGACCGGCACCAGCGCCGGCGTGTTGGTCCGTCCCCGGTATGGCACCGGCGCCAGGAACGGGCTGTCGGTCTCGACGATCAGACGGTCGAGCGGGCACGCTTCGGCGGCGGCTCGGACGTCGGCCGCGGACTTGAACGTCACGATGCCGCTGAAGGACAGCACCGCGCCCAGGTCTAATCCCCGCCTCGCTTCGGGCGGCCCGCCACTGAAGCAGTGCAGCACCCAGCGCTCCGGCGGACCCTCCGCGAGCAGGATGTCGAAGGTGTCATCCCACGCCTCGCGCGTGTGGACCACCAGGGCCAGGTCAAGCTGGCGAGCCAATCGAATCTGAGCGGCGAAAGCCTCTCGCTGCACCTGCCGGGGGGAGTGGTCGTAGTGGTAGTCGAGCCCGCACTCTCCAACGCCGACGACGACTGGATCGGGGTGGCTCAGGATCCCGGCGATTCCGTCAACACCGTCGACGGCGTCGTGGGGGTGAAGCCCGACCGTCGCCCAGACGCCTTCGTGGGCCCGGGCTACCTCGATGGCTGCCATCGATTCTTCTGTAGTCGTGCCAATGGTGATCATCCTGGTCACCCCTGCCGCCCTCGCCGCCTCGATCGCCGACACACCGACCTCCTGGAAGGAGATGTGGCAGTGGCTGTCAGCCCACATGATCTTGGTAGCTCAGCGCCCGCTCACTTGGTGATCCTCGGAAAGAGGGGGTTACCCCGCTCGACCGTCAAGCCGCCAGGGTATCCCCCCCACACGGCCCCCTCGGGCAGCCGCTGGTCTTCGACCCGGCCCGGAAGCCCGATGCGCCGCCAGATCTCCTGCGATGCCCGGGACAGGGCCGGACTGGCCAGCAGAGCCAGGATCCGCAGCGACTCGAGCGCATCTCCGAGTACCGCATCGACCGCCGGCCCCGGTTCGGCTTTCCACGGCTCGGCCGCCTCTAGGGCCGAGTTCGTCTCGCGCACCAGCCGCCAGGTGGCTTCGAGCGCTTCGCTCGGCGCCACCCGCGCCCAGGCGCCGGCAGCTGTCTCGTACGCCGACGCCGCCACGACTGCCAGCGCACTCGACGGATCGGGCGCGGGTCCGACCCCACCGCACTTGCGCTCTACCACGGTCGAAACCCGGGCCAGGAGGTTGCCCAGGTTGTTGGCCAGGTCGGCGTTGTAGCGGGACACCATCCCCTCGAAGGAGAACTCGCCATCGGGCCCGAAGGGCTGATCGCGCAGCAGGTGGTAGCGAAAGCCGTCCACTCCGAAAGTGGACGTGAGGTCCGCCGGGGCGATCCCGGTGAGGGATGACTTGGACATCTTCTCGCCACCGACGAGCAGGAACCCGTGGACGGCGATTCGGGCCGGCGGTTCGACACCGGCCGCCATCAGCAGGGCAGGCCAGTAGACGCAGTGGAACCGCAGGATGTCCTTGCCGATGAGGTGGTGGACGGCCGGCCACCAGGTCGTGAACCGCTCCTGGTCAGACCCGTATCCAATAGCGGTGGCGTAGTTGATCAGCGCGTCGTACCACACGTAGAAGACATGGGCCGGATCCCATGGGACGGTCACTCCCCACGTGATCGACGTACGAGAGATGGAGATGTCACGCAGGCCACCCTTGATGAGCCCGACCGCCTCGTTGCGCTTGGACTCGGGGGTGACGGCCCCCGGGTTTTGCTCGTACCACACCAAGAGAGGATCAGTGAAGGCAGACAGTTTGAAGAAGTAGTTCTCCTCGGACAACAGCTCCACTGGCGTGCCATGGATGGGACAGCGGGTGCCGTCGATGAGCTCGGCCTCGGTGTAGTACGCCTCACACGACACGCAGTACAGGCCCTGGTAGGGGCGCAACTCGATCCATCCGTTGTCGTAGGCGGCCTGCATCAACGCCGCGGTGGCCCGGTGGTGGCGAGGTTCGGAGGTCCGGATGAAGTCGTCGTAGGTGATGTCGAGCCCAGCCCACGCCTCGCTGTACCGCTCGCTGGTCTGATCGGCCTGCTCCTGGGGTGTGAGACCGTTGGCCTCGGCGGCGCGCTGGACTTTGAGTCCGTGCTCGTCCGTGCCCGTCAAGAAGAACACGTCATCCCCGAGCAGCCGATGCCAGCGGGCCAGGGCGTCAGCGGTGATCGTGGTGTAGGCGTGCCCGACGTGGGGTGAGTCGTTGACGTAATAGATGGGAGTGGTGACATAGAACCGGGCCACGAGCGTCGAGGGTACCGGCTATGCGTGGACCGCCCGACCGGTTTTGCCTCCGCCCATGCGGCGGTCGATTGCCGGCGGGCGGGCGACCCGGGCTTTCGACAGAGCGATACAGTGCACTCGCATTCGACCAAAAGGGGGAGGGATAGCCCATGCCCGTCGATCCATCCACAACCGCGGTGGTCCTCATCGAGTACCAAAATGATTTCACTTCAGACGGTGGCATCCTGCACGGCGCCGTTGAGGGAGTGATGGCCAAGACCGACATGCTGGCCAACACCAAGCGGGTCGTAGACGCGGCCCGCCAAGCCGGCGCCACCGTGATGCACGCCCCCATCACTTTCGCGGAGGGCTACAACGAGATCAGCTCGCATCCCTACGGCATCTTGAAAGGCGTCGTCGACGGCAACGCCTTCATCAAGGGCAGTTGGGGCGCCGCCATCATCGACGACCTCACACCACAGCCCGGTGACATCGTTATCGAAGGCAAGCGAGGCCTCGACACGTTCGCCAGCACCAACCTCGATTTCATTCTTCGCAGCAAAGGCATCACCACCATCGCGTTGGGTGGCTTCCTGACCAACTGTTGCGTCGAGTCGACCATGCGCACCGGCTACGAGCACGGCTACAAGGTCATCACCCTCAACGACTGTGTGGCCGCCACGTCAGTCGAGGAACACGACAACGCCCTCACCTTCGACTTCCCGATGTTCTCCCAACCGATGTCCTCCGACGACTTCATCAGCGAGTTGAGCTAGTCGGCGTTCGCCTCCGCGATGCCGAGGCGGGTGTGCAGGTTGCGCAGCGGGCGGGGCGACCACCAGTTCCATCGTCCAAGCAGGGCCATGAGCGAGGGCACGAGAAGGGCCCGGACGATGAACGCGTCAATGAGCACCGCGGCGGCGGTGCCGACACCGACTTCTTTGAGGAAGAGGAGCTTCGAGGTGGAGAAGGCGCCGATGGCCACGGCCAGCATGATCGAGGCGTTGGTTACCAGCCGGCCGGTACGGGCCAAGCCGAGGGCTACCGCTTGGCGTTCGTCGCGGGCGCCGGCCCGGGCTTCGCTGATGCGGGCCAACAGGAAGACCCCATAGTCGGTAGACAAGGCAAAAGCCAGGGCGGCGAGAATGAGGAAGTCGGTCTCCTCGATGCCGCCTTGGCTGGTGTATGAGAACAAGCCGGTAAACCGGCCGTCCTGGAAGATGAACACCAGGATGCCGGTCGCGGCCGCCGCGGTGAGCGCGTTCATGAGAAGGGCTTTGATCGGCAGGATCACCGATCCGGTCATCAGCCACAGAACCAGCATGGTGACGAGGGCCAGGATGATGAGCGCGATGGGGACGGTCGAAGCGATAGAGGAGCGCAAATCCAGCGTGTCGGCAGCTTCGCCGCCGACCAGGACCGGGACGGGCGCGGCGACAGCCCGGACCAATCGGACGGTGCGCTGCCCGGCGGCCGATATGCCGCTGTACGGGGTGGCCAACTTGATGTCCCAGGTGCCCGGACCGAGCAGTGTGGGGCTCGCAACCGAAGCAACCCCCGGCACGTCGCCCAGCTCGGCGGCGTAACGAGCCAGCGCCGGCCCTTCGCTGCTAGGTCCAGACGCCTCCACCAGGATCGTCTCCGCCCCATGCAATTGCGGGAATTCGCTGTCCAATGCGTCCTGGACGAGCCGGGCGCTCTGGCTGGTCGGCAGGACCGACGCATCGATGCCGCTCCAGTGCACACGGGGCGCAGGTGAGGCGAGCAGGAGCAGGACGGCGGTCGTGGCCACCGCGACCAAGACCGGCCGGCGCATGACCGCGTTCGCCAGCCGGTACCAAGCTCCTTGGCCTTCGTCGGCCGGCTTGGCCTTGGCCAATCGGGGGGCGAGCAGCATGAGCAGGGAAGGGATGAGCAGCAGGGCGCTGGCGGCGGCCACGAGCGCCACCGCCGCTCCGCCGATGCCCATCGAGACCAGGAAGCGCTGCGGGAACACTGTCAGGGTCGCCATCGCGGCTGCCACGGTCACGGCGCTGAAGAGGATCGTCCGTCCCGTCGACTGCAGAGTGGCGAGCAGCGCCTCGGCGGCAGAGTCGCGCCGCTGAAGCTCCTCTCGAAATCTCCACACCAGGAAGAGGCTGTAGTCCACCGCCAACCCGAGGCCCACCGCTATCACCAGATTGAGGGCGAACACCGAAAGCGGGAGCACGGAGTTGACCACCCGCAGGACCAGGAAGGCCCCGAGGACGCTCAGCGATCCCGCGGCCAGCGGCAGCAGGGCGGCCAAGCCCCTGAAGATCAAGAACGCCAGGATGGCGAGCAACGGGAAAGCCAGCAGTTCGGCAAATCCCAGATCCTTGAGAGCCTGTTTGCCGATTTGGACTCCGGCGACGTCCGCTCCGCCCAGTTGGACGCCAGGGAGGCCCTTGAGCGCGCTTTGGATGTGGGCGACGATCGTGCTCGAGTTCGGACTGTTGCTCAAGGTGGCGGCCACCACGGTCGACCGTCCGTCGCTGGAGACGAGCGGTGACTGCTGGCCCGCGGCAGGAGCAATGACGCTGGCGACACCGGGAACCTTCCCGATGGCAGCCGCCACCGATGTCACTTCGGTGCTCCCCGACGCGGCGGGCACCAGGGCCAGAACGCCGGGATCGATCTCCTGTCCGGTGGCGTTCTGGACGATCTGTTCGGCCCGGGCGCTCTGCGAGTGCGGGGCGTTAAAGGGGTTGCGGGCGTTGAGCATGCCGGCCGCCGGGCCTCCCAGCACCCCGGCGACGACGAACGCCCCGAAGGCCAGCAGCAGGATCCGCTTGGGCCGGCGAGCCGCGACCCGGGCCAGGGCCGTCAGCACTGCGCCTCCCTGGCAGCTGCGTCGGCCCGAAGGCTGTCGATGAGCAGCGGGCGAGCTTCGGCGATCCAGTCCAGCGTGGCCTGCTCCCGTCTCAACCCAAACATGGCGGCCACGCGACGGTAGGTTGCCTCAGGACGGCTACCGAGGCGGTCGACGATGTCCGCCAGATGGTCCCGCCTGGCCCGCGCCGCCCGCTCGTACTCGTCGAGCAGCTCTCCCAAGCGACCCGTCGCCATCCGGTCGCCGAAGAAGATCCGCACCAGGAACAGGTTGCGCTGCCGATCCGAACCTATCGGCGCCTCCTCCAGCCACTTCTTCAGTACCTCGTTGCCCTGTTCGGTTACCTCGTACACCCGCTTGTTCGGAGACCGCTCTTGGGTCACGTCGGTAGCCGTCAGCAGGCCGAGTTGCCGAAGCCGGTCGAGCTCGGAGTAGATATGGCTGCGGGTCAGGGGGAAGATGAGGCCTACCGACCGCGCCGCGAATCCCGCCAGCTCGTGGCCGGCCGCGGGCCGGACGGACACCAGGCCGAGCACTACGTGAGCCGTCGGCGACAAACGTGGACAAACCGCCATGCCCCGAGAGGCTAGTCCTAATAGGATTACCTCCGTCAAATCGGGTGTGGGCGTCGTGGACGTCGACGCCATTTCACGGGACCTAAGGTCGAGGACAGGCCGTCGAGCTCGAGATCGGCTAGGAAGTCGCGCGTATGTCACTGAGTCTGGAGGAACTGGTAGCCCTGGCGGACGCCGGCGCCGTCGACACCGTCGTGGTGGCGATTACCGATATGCAGGGCCGCCTGCAGGGCAAACGGTGCTCGATCCGCTACTTCCTCGAGGAGGTAGTCCCCCACGCAGCCGAAGCGTGCAACTACCTCCTCGCCGTCGACGTGGACATGCGCACCGTGGACGGCTATTCGATGTCGTCGTGGGAGCGCGGCTACGGCGACTTCGTCATGCAGCCCGACCTGGCCACGCTCCGGTTGACCGCCTGGAACCCGGGCACGGCGTTGGTCCTGTGCGACCTGGCGTGGGAAGACGGCACACCCGTGGTGGCGTCACCCCGGCAGGTGCTCAAGCGCCAGATCGCCCGGTTGGAGGAGCGAGGCTTGGTTGCGCACGTCGGCACCGAACTCGAGTTCATCGTGTTCCAGGATTCCTTCGAGGAGGCCTGGAAGAAGGGATATGACCACCTCACCCCGGCCAACCAGTACAACATCGACTACTCCATCACCGGCACCAGCCGGGTCGAGCACCTGCTGCGGCGCATTCGCAACCAGATGACCGGGGCCGGCCTGTACGTGGAATCGGCGAAGGGTGAGTGCAACCTCGGCCAACACGAGATCGCCTTCCGCTTCGCGGAGGCCCTCACCACCTGCGACAACCACAGCATCTACCGGACTGCGGCCAAGGAGATCGCCGCCCAGGAGGGGATGAGCTTGACGTTCATGCCGAAGTGGGACGAGCGGGAGGGGAACTCGTGCCACATCCACATCAGCCTGCGCTCCCCCGATGGTGGTCTGGTGCTCGCAGGGGAAAAAGATCACGGCTTCTCGCCGCTCATGAACCACTTTCTGGCAGGCCAGCTGGCTTGCACCCGGGAGCTCACCTATTTCCTGGCTCCCAACATCAATAGCTACAAGCGTTACGTAGAGGGGAGCTTCGCCCCTACGGCCATCGCGTGGGGTCGGGACAACCGGACGTGCGCGCTGCGCGTGGTCGGCCACGGTCCTTCGCTCCGGGTCGAAAACCGGGTGCCGGGCGGCGACGTGAACCCGTACCTCGCGGTTGCCGCCCTCATTGCCGCCGGCCTGCACGGGATCGAACGTGAATTGCCGCTCGAGGCCGAGTTCCACGGCAACGCCTACACGTCCGATCGCCCGAGGGTGCCGGCGACGCTACGAGAAGCCGCCCAACTTCTGCGGGAGAGCAAGATGGCGTGGGACGCATTCGAGCCTGCCGTCATCGACCACTACCAGAACGCCGCTCGGGTCGAGATCGAGGCGTTCGAGACCGCCGTGACCGACTGGGAACGATTCCGTGGCTTCGAACGGCTCTAGTGCGCCGCCGGCCGGCCCGCCTCTTATCGGCCTCAGCACTTACGTCGAACCGGCCCGGCACGGCATATGGGAAGAGAGCTCGGCCCTGTTGTCGATGAGCTACGTGACCGCGGTGATCCGCTCGGGGGGCTGCCCGGTCCTCCTGCCGCCGTCGCCCACCGGTCCCGCAACGGTCCTGGCCGTCATCGACGGGCTCGTCCTCACGGGTGGTCCCGACGTCGACCCCAAGTTCTATGGCGCCGACGCCCACGCCGAGACCGATACTCCGCGGACCGAGCGGGACGCCTGGGAGGTAGCCCTCTGCGAAGGTGCGCTGGCCGAGGACATCCCGCTCCTGGCAATCTGCCGCGGGATGCAAGTCCTCAACGTCGCCCTAGGGGGCACCCTGCACCAGCATCTGCCTGAGATCACGGGCAACTCCGACCACCGGGCGGTCCCCGGTCAGATGACCAGCAATCTGATCTCGCTCGACTCGGACAGCGCTTGCGGGTCGATCCTGGGCGGCGAGACCGAAGGGTTGTGCCACCACCACCAGGCGATCAACCGCCTGGGGCGGGGGCTGCAAGCTGTCGGCGAGGCAGCCGACGGTACCGTGGAGGCGGTGGAGCTGCCCGGGCAGGAGCTCGTCCTCGGGGTCCAATGGCACCCGGAGGACAACCCAAACGACGACCGGCTCTTCCAGGCCTTGCTCGCAGCCGCGTCCCGGCACCAGGCTCAGCGCCAACCCGCCTAGCGGGCCTTGAGCCCTACGTCCGCAGCGGCCTGCTTGGCGTCGGAGCGAGCCTTGAGCAGATCAGCAACGGCGGTCTTGGTGGCCGACCGGGCCGGGGCGAGAAGCTGGTGGTTGGCGTTCCAGTCGGCCACGGTGTACCCCTCGAGCGTGGCCGGCTGGCCCTTGACGGCGGCCGTGGCCGCCGAAACCTGGTTCGCCAGGTCGGTCAGGAGGGCCTGCACCTCGGCCTGGTCGGCCGGGGTCTCCTTGGCGGCGATCCGGGCGGCCACCTTGGTGAGGCGGGGCCCGGCGGTGTTGATGATCCGGTCGTCGACGACGACCTGGCGGATGACCGGCAGGACCAGGGCGTAGACGCGGTAGTCCGAGAAGATCTGCTTGTAGTCGGTTTTTGCCGTTTGCATAGTGCCGTCACCGGCGATCGTGTGTCCGAGTTGGGAGAGAGCCGTTTCGTCGGACCGCAACGTGGCGAGCACGGTGGCCTGGTCGCCACCCAGGTCGGTGGCCTTCTCGACCTTGGCGATGGCGGCGTTCAGTAGGTCGACCCGGTTGGAGATGTCGGTGGCCGCCGTGGCCTGGATCTCCTGCAGGGTGGCGTGCCGAGAGAGCTTGGCCTCCTTGGCACGGCCGCCGGTCTGGGTCGTGGCGGCCGCTGAGCTCGTGGTGCCACTGGACCCAGTGGCGGCGAAGGCGGTGCCGACGCCGATGCCGATTACGGCGACCACGGCGGTGGCACCCACCATGGTGATCCGAGAGGGTAAGCGAGGCATGGGGAAGCTCCTTAGTTATCAAGAGTGAAGCGAAGTGGGAGCATCCTCTCGGGCAGCCGTGATAGCCCGGTGTGGTCAATGTTAGGGTCCGATGAGGTCTTGGACTACGCCCCCACCGAGACCCAAGGCCAGCTGGTAGACGTCCCGTTTGGGAAGGTGCAGGTCGGCGGCCACGCCGGCCACCGCCTGGCGGCGGTCGGCACCCGCCTCCAGGCGGGCACGCAGGGCGTCCACCACCTCGGCGTCGCTCGGCCGCGCCGCGTCAGCAGCGACCGCACCTCCGACCACCAGCACCCACTCACCCCGCGGCTCGCCGGCGCCCACCCAATCGACCGCTTCTCCAAGGGTCCCCCGCCATACTTCCTCGTGCACCTTGGTCAGCTCGCGTCCAACCGCGAGTCGTCGCTCGGGTTCGCATACCGCGGCCAGATCGGCGAGGGTGCGCGCCACCCGATGGGGGGCTTCGTACAGCACCGATGTGCAGTCACGGTACGCGATTTGGCGGAGCCGGTCGTGGCGGTCACCACCGCGGCGGGGCAGGAATCCCTCGAAGTAGAAGCGGTCGGCCGGCAGGCCCGACGCCACCAGGGCCGCCACGAACGCAGCTGGACCGGGGACCACCTCCACTGGTAGTCCCGCCTCGGCGGCCAGGGCCACCACCCGCTGGCCCGGATCCGAGATGCCCGGCATGCCGGCGTCGGTGACCACCGCGACGGTCGCGCCACCGCCGGCCAGTTCGACGGCGTACGCGGCGGCGGCTGCCTCGTTGTGCTGGTGCATAGTGACCAGACGAGGAGCGGGGATCCCGGTGGCACTGAGCAACTTGCGAGCCCGACGAGTGTCCTCGCAGAAGATGACGTTGGCGGCAGCCAGGGCGGCGGCGGCGCGGGGCGACAGATCACCCAGGTTTCCTATCGGAGTGCCGACCAGCACGACCCGGCCAGGTGTCACTCCCCCCGCACCTCGAGGCAGTCGCCCACGTGCAATCGCCATCGCTCGAACGTGCCGGCTGTCGCCACCACCAGCCCACCGGCGCCGAGGCGCGGCGACAGAACCCGCCGGCGGCCGACGACTTTGATGCGCTGGACCCGTAAGGCGACCCGGTCGCCTTCGAGCACGGCCGGCACCCACCAGGCCACGTCCAAGGCCCGAGCGTCTCCCGGGGTCAACGTCTGCACCAGGGTCGGGCCGTGCAGCACCATGACACCCTGCAACGACGCCTGCCAACCTGGTCGGCGATCTTCCACGGCGGCGAGCACTTCGGAGTCACGGAGCAGCCACGACATCGCTGTCAGACGTTGAAGCGGATCTCGAGGACATCGCCGTCGACGACCTCATAGTCCTTGCCCTCGACTCGGAGCTTTCCGGCCTCCTTGGCCGCATGCCAGGAACCCAGCCGCAGCAGCTCGTCCCAGCGGATTATCTCAGCCCGGATGAAACCTCGTTGCAGATCGGAGTGGATCACTCCGGCACACTCCGGCGCTTTGGCGCCGGCCCTAAATGTCCAAGCTCGGCTCTCCTTGTCCCCCGTCGTTAGGAACGTGCGCCGGCCGAGGAGGTGGTAGGCGGCCCGAGCCACGCGGGGCAGAGCCCCTTCACCGAGCCCGAGGCCTTCGAGCAGCTCGACCCGGGAGGCCGGATCCAGCTGGGCCGCTTCCGCCTCCAGCTCCACGCTGACACCGAGGACCTCACCGTGGCTACCGAGCTCGTCGGCGACCGGCTTGACGATGGCTTCGCTGTCCGCCGCCTGCTCCTCCCCGAGGTTGACCACGGCCAGCACCGGCTTGTTGGTCAGCAGGAAGAAGGGTCTGAGCAAGGCCCGCTCCTCCGCCGACAACGACGACCGGTAGATGGCGGTGCCCCCCTGCAGCTCGGTCTGGGCTCGGGCCAGGGCCGCCACCTCAGCCGCCAGCGACTTGTCGGTCTTGGCCGCCTTGCGCCGCTTGTCGATCTGGCTGTCGACGGTGGCCGCATCGGCCAGCAGCAACTCCAGCTCGAGCACCCCCAGGTCCGAGACCGGATCGGTGTCGCCGACCACGTTTTCGTCCTCGAAGGCCCGCAGCACCAGGCACAGGGCGTCGGCCTCCCTGATGCCGGCCAGGAACCGGTTGCCGAGTCCCTCGCCGGTGGAGGCACCCGCCACCAGTCCCGCGATGTCGACGAACTCCTCGGTGGCGTGGACCACCTTGCGGCTGGCGCTCATGACGGCCAGCTGATCGAGCCGGTGGTCGGGCACCTGGGCCACGCCCACGGTGGTCTCAGTGGTCGAGAACGGATGCGCCGCGACCAGGGCCGAGCCGCCGGTGAGCGCGTTGAAGAGACTCGACTTCCCGGAGTTGGGGAGACCCACTATGCCCAGGCGTTCCATCAGGTCGCAGGCTACCGGCGCCGTAGCCCGGACGTCCGGCCGGGCCGCGGCTGGCCGTCGGGGCCGATCTCACCTAGCCTGCCCGCCTATGTCGAAGCGCACCCACAAGGCTCGTACGCGCGCCAAGAAGAAGAAGGCCAACCACGGCCAGAAGCCGAACCGGGGACGCTGAACCCAGGACGGGCCCGCGGCGTCAGGCCCCTAGACCGGCGGCGGAGACCAGGGCCGCCAGCGACTCGAGCGGGCGGGCCCCGAGATGGCTGATCACCTCAGCCGCAGCCAGTGCCCCCAGTCGGGCGCACTGCTCCGCCTCCATCTGGCGAACAACCCCGTACAGGAATCCGGCCGCGTAGCTGTCACCCGCCCCGGTGGTGTCCACCAGGCTCGTCATCGGAGCCGCGGGCACGGAGACCACCTCTCCTCCCCGGACCACCACCGAACCGAGGGCGCCGAGAGTTACGGCCACCGTCGAGCAGCGCTTGCCGAGCGCCGCCAGCGCCCCGTGGATCTCGTCCGTGCCAGCCATCCCGCACGCCTCCTGCTCGTTGGCGAACAGGAGGTCCACCTGGTCGAGCAGGCCGTCGATCTCGGCCCGGTGTAACTCGACCCACGCCGGATCTGACAGCGAGAATGCCACCAGGCTCCCGGCGTCATGGGCCGCCGAGATGGCCCGTTGCACGACCGCGTCGGTAGGTCGCGACCCGTACAGGTAGCCCTCCAGGTACAGGACCTGGGCCGCGGCGATGGTTTCCACGTCTAAGTCGGCCGGCACCAAGAGGGCGCCGATGCCGAGACTGGTGCACATGGTCTTCTCGGCGTCAGGGGTCACCATGATCAGGCAACGTCCGGTGCCAGGGCCCTCCTGCTGAGGCGGGACGCGGAAACGCACACCGGCCGACTGGATGTCATGGACAAAGACCTGGCCGAGGACGTCATCACGCACCTTCCCGATGAACTCTACGGAGGCGCCCAGCGAAGCCAGGCACGCCGCGGTGTTGGCCGCCGAACCACCCGACGCTTCCGTGGCCGGGCCGAGGGAGGCGTAGATCTTCTCGGCCTCGGCGTCGTCGACGAGGGTCATGGTGCCCTTCTCGAGACCGAAGCCGGCGACCAGCCCGTCCGGGGACGGGGCCAGCACATCGACGATGGCGTGGCCCATGGTGACGACTTCACTTGTTGACGGCATGTGACGACCGTAGCGGCCAGCCCACTAGGATGAGCGAACGACGGGAACGCTGGAGGAGGTGTGAGTGCCGCACACGGCGGAAGTCCGTTTGCCCCAGGGTGCGGTGCCACGGCGTTACGAGTTGGAGTTGACGCCGGATCTGGCGGAATCCCGTTTCGACGGGACCGAGGTCGTCACCTTGGATGTGGTCGCCCCGCTCCGTGAGCTGGTCTGCAATGCCGACGAGCTGCAGATCCATCAGGTCCGCCTCGAGGCGCCAGACGGCTCGAGCCGGGTCGGCCAGGTCCGCCTCGACACCGAATCCCAGCGCGCCACCTTCTCCTTCGACGGCCCGATCGAACCCGCCTCCGGCTACCGGCTGCGACTCGCCTTCACGGGCATCCTCAATGACCAGCTGGAAGGCTTCTACCGCAGCACCTTCACCGACGACCACGGCCGTGAGCATGCGATCGCGGTCACCCAGTTCGAGCCCGCTGACGCCCGACGGGCCTTTCCCTGCTGGGACGAACCCGAATTCAAGGCCACCTTCGCGGTAAGCCTGGTCATCGACGACGACCTCACGGCGCTCTCCAACGGCGCCCTTGCGGCGCAAGAACCCGTCGGTGGCGGGCGGCTCCGGGCGCGCTTCGCCGAGACCATGCCCATGTCGACCTACCTGGTGGCGTTCGTCATTGGCCCGTTCGAGCTCACCAAGCCCACCGATGTTGACGGCGTTCCCCTCCGTGTGGCCGCGGTGCCGGGTAAGTCGCATCTGACGGGATATGCGATCGAGGCCGGGAGCCACGCGCTCCGTTTCTTCTCACAGTATTTCGAGCTGCGATACCCCGCCGACAAGATCGATCACGTGGCGATTCCCGACTTCGCCTTCGGCGCCATGGAGAATCTCGGTTGCGTGACCTACCGGGAGACCGCCCTCCTCGTCGATCCGGCCGCGGCCTCGCAGCTCGAGCTGCAGCGGGTCGCCACCGTGGTGGCCCACGAGACCGCCCACATGTGGTTCGGCGACCTGGTGACGATGAAATGGTGGAATGGGATCTGGCTCAACGAAGCGTTCGCCACCTTTATGGAGCTCAAGTCCAACGAGGACTTCCGCCCCGAGTGGGATGTATGGACCGCGTTCGGGACCGGGAAATCGGCCGCCCTGGCAACCGACGCCCTCTGCAGCACCCGGCCCATCGAGTTTCCTGTCGGGCCGCCCGAAGAGGCCGAGGCCATGTTCGACGTGCTCACCTACCAGAAGGGCGCGGCTGTCCTGCGGATGCTCGAGCAGTACCTCGGGCCTGACACGTTCCGGGCGGGCGTTCGCCACTACTTGACCACTCACGCCTACGCCAACACCGAGACCGGGGATCTCTGGGATGCCATCGAGGCCGTCTCCGGCCAGCCGGTACGGGCCATCATGGACTCCTGGATCTTCCAGGGCGGATACCCGCTGATTTCGGTCGAAGCGGGCGACGGCGAGGGGTCGATCACCTTGACCCAGGGGCGCTTCCTTTACCACGCCGACGACTCCGGCGATGGCGGCGAGCGCTGGGACGTGCCGGTCAACCTGCGCGCCCAGGTGGGCGGCGTGATCACCCGGCAGCGGCTCCTGGTCGACAGTGAGACCGCCACCGTCACCTTCGACGGTCCCCTCGACTGGGTGGTAGTCAACGACGGGGCCTGGGGCTTCTACCGGGTTCGCTACCCGACGAGCATGCTGCAGCGCCTCTGCGACGCCGGCCTGACGACGGTGTGCGACCCACTGGAGCGGATGTCACTGGTCGCCGACTCCTGGGCCGGAGTGGTGGAAGGGACAACCGGCTTGGACGAGTGGGTCGGGATTGTCGAGGCCCTCGGCAGCGACGATGACCCCGACGTGTGGGCGGCGGTCAGCGGGGCGCTGAGCCTGCTCGACCTGATCGCCTCCACGGCGGCCGACCGTGAGGCGCTGGCCGGCTTCGTCGGGCGCGTGCTCAGGCCCTTGTGGTCGCGGCTGGGGTGGGATCCCGGCCCGGACGATACCGAGCGCCTCGCCATCACCAGGGCCCGGGTGATCTCCGCCCTCGGCCTGTTCGGGACCGATCCCGAGGTGCGCGCCGAGGCCGAGGCTCGCTTCGAGCGCTTTCTGGCGGACGGTTCAGGACTGACTCCCGACCTGCTGACTCCGGTCGCCCACGTGGTGGTTGCCGCCGGAGGCTCGAAAGCGTGGACCACCATGCTGTCGCAGTACCGCTCGGCTGCGACACCGCAGGCGAAGGTGCGCTACCTGTTCGCTCTGCCTGACACCCCCGACCCGGCCCTGCTCGCCCGCACCCTGGACATGGCTCTCGGTGAAGAGGTCCGTACCCAGGACGCGCCCTTCCTGGTATCCGGAGTGATGTCCAACCGGGCCGGCGGCCGGTTGGCGTGGGAGTGGCTGGAACGGCACTGGGAGGACCTCCAGAGCCGTTTTCCACCCGGCCTGATGGTCCGGACCTTCGAGGGCGTCACCTCCCTCGTCGACCCGGAGGTGGCGAGCGCCGTCCACGCCTTCACGTCCAGCCACGACCTGCCGCTGGCCGGTCCCCGCCTCGACCAACTGCTCGAGCGCATGGATATCAACGTGGCCTTGGCCACCCGCCTCAGCGGCACGATTGCCGGCGCTATAGGGACGTAACCACCTGCGGCTGGCCGGCTGGGCGCCGCCTGGGGCTGTGAGGCCCTGTGGCTGTGTGGGTGTGTGGCTGCGGCGGGCACAAGCAGGTGGCGGACTCCACGCCAGGTGGGCGACCGCGACCGCCACCGCCCACCCAGCGTGGTACCCGCCACCTTGTTGTAATTATGCCCGGTCCGGACGATCCCCAAACCGGGGCGAAGGGCGCAACGTCACGTCACCGGCCGCGACCGCAGCGACGTCGGAGCCCGTATGGTTGACCTGTGCCGGACCGCCCGAACATCCTCTTCGTGATCGCTGACCAGGAACGTCAGCGGGACTGGCTCCCCGACTCGGTCTCGCTGCCGGCCAGGGCGCGGCTCATGGCCGAGGGGATGGAATTCCGCAATTACTGGACCCATTCGTCGCCGTGCTCGCCATCGCGCGCCACCCTGATGACCGGGCAGTACGTCCCGCAGCACGGCGTCGTCGACAACGTCATCCACCCCCACCACACCCCTCTCGATCCGGCTATCCCAACCATCGGGCGCCTACTGCGCGACCACGCCGGCTACCAATCGAGCTACATCGGCAAGTGGCACCTCGGCTATGGACCCCATCCCGACATGGAGGCCCACGGCTACGACGACTGGTCCGGGGACGACCGCCATTTCATGGGCTGGGCCGGTACCGGTCATCACTTCGATCCGATCATCGCGGCCGACGCGGCTCGGTGGCTGCGCCAGCGCACGGCGGCGTCGGGTGCCGCCGAGCGGCCCTGGTTCCTGACCGTGGGTCTGGTCAACCCGCATGACGTCATGTGGTTTCCCATCGATCAACGGTTCTACCAGGAGCGCTACCCGGAGGAAGTCGGCCTCATCAAGAGCCTGCTGAGATCGGCACAGTGGAAGCCGGGCGACCCCATACCCACATTCGACGACGACTACGACCGGGTGTGCGAGACCCTGCCGGCCAACTTCAGCGATGACCTGCACACCAAGCCGGACGCCCAGCGCCAGTGGCGCTGGGACCAGCAGCATGGGGCCTGGGGCACCATCGATCCGGAGGATCCGGAGATGTGGCTGCGGGCGCTCGACTACTACGTCAAGTTGCACCGTCTCGCCGACGACAGCCTGTCCACCATCCTCGACGCCCTCGACGAGAGCGGCGCCGCGTCCGAGACGGTGGTCGTCTTCACCTCGGACCACGGCGACATGTGCGGGTCGCACGGGCTGCGCTCGAAGGGCCCGTTCGTGTACAACGAGATCATGCACGTGCCGCTGTACGTGCGCGCGCCGGGCCGGACGCCGGCCGGCATGACGACGGAGTCGCTGGCCAGCGCCGTCGATCTCGCTTCCACCATCGCCTCGCTGGCAGGTCTGAATCCTGACGACCACCCGAGCCTCAAGGGTGTCGACCTGACCCCCGTGTTGACCGATCCGGGCGCGACGGCGCGCCAGCACGTGCTGTTCGCGCAGGATTCCGCCCACACTCTCAACATCCGTAGCACCCGCTACGCCCTCCGGGGCATCTTCGACGGCCGCTATAAGTACGCCCGTTACTACGGGGTCGGGGGCGGGAAGCCCAATGACGACTTCGAAGGCCGCCCTTCGCACAAGCTCTACGACGTCAACGCATCCTTCGACGACCAGGACCACGAGCTCTACGACCTGCAGGAGGATCCCGACGAGCTGATCAACCTGGCTCAAGACCGGGGCCGACGGACGGACGTGCGGGAGCGGTTCGCGGCGCTGCGCCACACCGAGGCCAGTGCCTTTGTCTAAAGCTGCGCCACCGGACACACCGGTCGAGGTGTTTGCGGTAGAGGACCGAGCCGTACAGATCGCCTGGGCGTGGTTGCCGTCGTCCGACATGACCATCGAGATCGGCGACCAGCGGCTCGAGGTCGGCATCGCCCCGCCGGCGTGGTACCGCGAGGCCCGGGGTGGCCGGCCGGTTCGGGTTCAGGGCGGCCAGCCGTTGCCGGCCCGGGCTGGGCCGGGCGCGGTGACCGTCGGCGGTCTCGAGCCGTCCACCACTTACGACGTCTGCCTCAAGGGCCCGGGCACTCCGCGGACGAAAGTCGCCTCCGCGACGACGCTTCCCAAACCGCCGGGACGGCTGCTCGCCCGTTTCGCCAGCATCAGTGACTGCCACATCGGTGAGCGCCGGCTCGGTCTGTTCAACAGCCTGCACGACCCCCGACCCCGACCGAGGGGCATGGTGCCCTACCCCACCCGATGCGCCCGGGCCGCCATCTCTGAAGCCGAGTCGTGGGGAGCAGAACTCCTCGTCGCCAAAGGTGACCTGACGCAGAAAGGAACTGCCGACGAGCTGTACGCCGTGATCGACATCTTCAGATCGGCCGCCATCCCGGTCGAAGCCATACTGGGCAATCACGACATCCGGGGCCCGCTAAAAGCCGCCGAAGTGATGTCGTCGTGTGGTTTTCCCGTGAGCCGCGAGCCGCGCGCCCGGGACCTTCCGGGGGCGCGGCTGGTTTTCGGGCACAGCCCGGTGCCGGACCTTCATGTCGGGGCGGTTAGCGCCCCGGACGCGGCGGCCATGGCGCGCCTAGCCCGTGACACTGATGGCCCGGTCGTAGTGGTCATGCACCACCCGCCCCAGCGGTGGCTGGTGGAGACCCACTATCCGCCCTCTATCTCGTGGCCCGACTCGACCCGCCTGGTCTCGGGCCTCGTCGCCGCCAACCCGGCCACATTGATCATCGCCGGCCACACCCACCGCAACCGGCGTTATCCGGTCGGCGGGCTCACTGTCGCCGAGGTCGGATCGACGAAGGACTACCCGGGTCAATGGGCGGGCTATTCCGTCTACGAAGGGGGCATCCGCCAAGTCGTGTTCCGAGTCGCCGAACCGTCCGCCATCGCCTGGACCGAATCGACCCGCCGGGTCCTGGGCGGGATCTGGGGCTGGTGGAGCCCGGGCCGTCTCTCTGATCGTTGTTGGACCCTGGAATGGCCCAACCGGGTGGTGGCCGCGTCGTAGCGGGGGACCTCTGGCACAGTAAGAGGATGGACGTCCGCTTGATGAGCAGCGTCGAGATGTTTTGCGACTTGGCGACACCGTTTATGGGTGTCGACCCGTTCAGCACCAACGTGATCGGCGTCCACGCCGCGGCGATCCTCGCTGGTCTACGCGCTCCCGGCGCCGGCGACCTGTGGGCCGCGGTCGTCGACGACGGTGAAGTTGTCGGCGTAGCGATGCACACACCTCCGCAGCCTCTATTTATGTCACGTACGTCAGCGCTGGCGGCGTCCCAACTGGCCGAGGCGATCTTCGACAAAGAGCATCCCGTTGCCGGGGTCAACGGGGAGAGGGCCTCGGTGACAGCTTTCTCCGAACGGTGGAGCGAACTCAGCGGAGACGTCTCGTCGGTTGAGGTGGCGATGCGGATGTACCGGCTCGGCGAGTTGCGCGTCCCGGTCGGGGTCTCAGGTCGGGCTAGGCCGGCCGGTAATGACGATATCGAGGTGGTGACCGACTGGTTTGCGGCGTTCCACGCCGAAGCCCACCGGCGTCCGTCAACGGAGGACGTACGGGTCGTTGCCGAGGGGCGTCTCACCTCCGGACAGCTCCGCGTCTGGGTCGACGATGGCAAGGCGGTGTCACTGGCCGCCCATAGCGCCCCCGCCCAAGGGGTCGCCCGCATAGGGCCGGTCTACACCCCGCCCCGTTGCCGGCGGCATGGGTACGGAGCCGCCGTGACCGCCAACGCCACCCGAACGGCCCTCGACGGCGGAGCGACCCACGTGGCCCTCTACACCGACTTGGCCAACCCGACGTCCAACTCCATCTATCAGGGCATCGGATACGTCGGCGACCACGACGCCGAAGAGCGACGGTTCGGGCGGCCATGATGGCGACGGGGACGCCGCCTGGAAAGCCCTTACACCGCGCCGCACCGGGCAAGATGGCGCCATGACTGCTTCTCCCGGCAAGGACAACGGCGTAAAGCGACTCGCAGCGGAGGTCGACGCCAACATTCGCAGCCTGCTCGGACTGCCCGGCGTCGTCGCCTCCCTCCAACGGCTCGGTGACCTCGGGCCCGCCATCGAAAGGATCGCCGGCTTCGACGAGACGCTGGTCGATATCGCCCGGGTTGTGCCGGCCCTCGAGCAGTTGGCAGACCTGCGGACGACCCTCGACGCGATCGCCCAAGTCGCGCCAGCCCTGGAGCGGCTGGCACCGGTCGGAGACATCCTGCAGGAGATCGTCAAGGTCATCGAGCCACTCAGCGCCCTCTCGTCACTCGTGCCGACCCTGGAGTCGCTCGATCGCTCGATCGGCATGCTCGAGGTGACGATCGGGAACGTGTCGAGCACCCTCGCCCCGCTTCAGAGCACCACCGAACGGGTCGGTAGGGTCGTCGATCGCATCGGAACTCGGCGGTCAGGCAAAGGCAAGAGCGACGACACGCCCGCCCCTAGCGCGTGAGGCGCCCGGACGCTCTTCGCGTCAGCCCTCCTGCTCCGTCGGCCGAATGAGGATCTCGTTGACGGCGACATGCCGCGGCTGGGTGACCATGTAGAGCACCGCTCTGGCAATGTCTGCGGCCTGCATCCGTTCGACGCCGGCAAACCTTTGCTGGATCGCGTCCCGAATCTGCGGCCGGTTGTGGCTCGACAGCTCGGTGGCCACCGCCCCGGGCTCGATGAGCCCGACGCGCAGGTGCCGGCCGGCCACCTCCTGGCGCAGGGCCTCACTGAACGCGTTGACGCCCCACTTGGTGGCGTTGTAGACAGCGCTTCCAGAGCGGGCGACGCGGCCGGCCACCGATGAGATATTGACCAGGTCGGCGACCCGCCGCGGCTCCTGCTCGGCGGCGCTCAGTAGGTGCGGCGTGGCGGCATGACTGACGTAGAGCAGACCGGTGAGGTTGAGCTGCACCATGGTCTCCCACTCCTCGATCGGGGCGCCGACCGCCGGCCCGAGGAGCATCATCCCCGCGTTGTTGACGACCACATCGAGACGACCGAACGCCTGTACGGCGCTGGCGACTGCGCCCTCCGCTGAGGCCCGGTCGGTCACGTCCGCCTCGATCACCTCAGCGCTGGCACCGGCGTCGCGGATCCGCCCCGCCAGCGCTTCGAGCCGGTCCCGCCGGCGGGCAACCAGCGCCACTGCGGCGCCCTCGGCGGCCAGGGCCGCGGCGGTCGCCTCGCCGATTCCAGAGCTGGCGCCGGTCACCAACGCGGCTGTGCCTTGCAGGAGATCTGTCATAAATCAGTTCTACCCGAACCCGGTCGGCCACCGGTCGGCCGACGGTGAGGCGTACTCGGCAGTTACTATCCCGGCGTGAAATCGCGACCCGACGCCCCGACGATCAGACCCGTAACCACATCGGACGTTCCAGCTGTGACAAAGATGCTGGTTCGCGCCTTCGACGACGACCCGGTAGCCAACTTCATGTTCGCGGGACAGCGACGTCGCCAACGGGGATTGCACTCTTTCTTCTCCACTCAGTTACGGCACCAATACCTGCCACATGGTCACGTGTACACAACCGAGGATCTCAGCGGGGCGGCCCTATGGGGACCACCAGACCGGAAACGCCACCCCGTGCTCGAGTTGTTGCAGCTGTTGCCAACAGCTCCCTTCATCCTCAGCGCCCACACGATCAACGCCTTGAATTTGATGTTCAAGGTGGAAGGACTCCATCCGACCGAGCCTCACTGGTATCTCTTCACCCTGGGGACCGCGCCCGAACGCCAAGGCCAGGGAGTGGGTTCAGCGTTATTGCGGTCGATGCTCGCCCACATCGACGAGGCGGGAGAACCCGCCTACCTGGAATCATCGAAAGAGCGCAACGTCCCGCTCTACTCGCGTTTCGGCTTCGAGGTAATCGATGAGATCGCGTCGAAGGCAGGCAGTCCCCCGATTTGGCGCATGTGGCGAGAGCCCAGGGTCCCCGAGATCTGAAGATCGAGCTGGTCGCTCAGGGTGTGCTCCCTCCGCCGGGCGGAAACGGCTGGGAGACGATGACTGGCAAACCGGCGGCCGCCCAGGCCTGGAATCCTCCCGCGAGGTCGGTCGCGCCGAGCAGGCCGAGCGCCTGGAGGGAGGCGGCGGCGAAACTGGACGCGTACCCCTCATCGCACACGATGACCAGCGGACGGTGGTAGTAGGACTCGTCGACCGCGGAGAGCCGGGCCGGAGAGGTCGGGTCCAGGCGCCACTCGAGCACGTTGCGTTCGATGATCGCCGCTCCGGGGATTTCGCCGTCGCGGGCCCGTTGGGCTGCCGGTCGGATATCAACCAGGATCCCGCCGTCGCCCGCCAAGGCTGCGGCCTCCCCCGGTCCCACCCGGCGCAGGCCGTCCCGCGCCGTCGCCAGCATCTCGTCGATCCGACTCGGGGCGGTCACCCGGTCAGTCTGTCTCACTGTCTCAGCCAGGCGGAACACTGATAGGCATCGGCCGGCGGCTCGAGGGATGCAATCGGTAAAAGGACATGGACGTTGACGCCGGACCATACAGGTGGACGGTGGTCGTGAGGTCGGCCCCCCGGTTGGCCACATCGTGCAAATAGTCACCGTCGAAGGCAACTCCCTCACCTGCTGACAACGCACGGGATCGGACTCGGGTCCCCCCATCCGACACGAACCCCTCGTAGAGGTCACCGCGGACCACCTGCAACGCACCGCTGGCTCCTCCGTGATCGTGTAGGGCTAGGCGTCCACCCGGCGGCCAGCAGATCAGCCACGCCTCCAACTGAAGCGAACTCGCCAACAAGCGGTAGCTCCGCTCCTCGGGGATGGCTCCCGACATGTCCTCCCAGGCGGGTGCGTCCGCAGCCAGCCATGCGGCCGCCGGACCCAACCAGTCGGGGCGCAGCTTCCGTCCACTCTTGACTAGCGAGCCGGCCTCCTCGGCCAGCGCTCGAGCCCGCCGCACCGTATCTTCCCACGGTCGTCCCTGGCCGAACATCGGCACAGTTTACGCGGCAAATCCCGACTTGTCCAATCATATTTGTGGGAATAGACGCGATCAGGGCTAGGGGCCGCCGGCCGGCCCAGGCGCCCGACCGGGCGAGGTGAGAGCCTCCACCCGGGCTTGCACCTGGGCCAGCCGCTCGGCGGCCTGGGCGTGGAGCCGCTCGGCCTGCTCGTACAGATCAGCAGCCGCCTCGATCCCGAGGTCGCCGGCGGCCAGCCGCTCGGTCACGGTCTCCAGCTCCGTCATCAGCTCTTCGAACGTGCGGCTAGCGGCCGGCGAGCCAGCGGCCGGCGAGCCAGCGGCCGGCGAGCCGGCACCGTCATCGGGAACCTGTTCACTCATCTGTCGCCTCCATCCGGTCGTTCGACGTTAGTAACGGCCGCGCCGATCTGCCCCACGGCGAGGCGGACAGTGATGGGATCACCCACATGCAACGCCTCCGCCCTACGAACAACCGCTCCATCCGGCCCGGTCACCACCGCGTAGCCTCGATCAAGGGTCCGCGCCGGCGACAGGACGTGCAGGTGCCGGAGATCGGCACTCAGCCGGCCTTCCGCCCGGGAGAGGGCCTCCCAGGTGGGACGCCGCCAGTCGGGGGCCCGGAGACGGGCCCGGCAGTCGGCCAGGCGGCGCTGCGGGTGCAGGGTCTCCAACCGCCCGGCGGACCGATCCAGCCGGTTGGCCCCCCGCTCTACCCCCTGACCCAGGGCCCGGCGCGGTTGGACCGCCTCCCAGCGCCGGACGGCACCGCGCAGTTCGCCGACTAACAACGAGGCGGCCCGGGCCAGCCGGCCGTCGAGGGCCGCCACTAGACCAGCCCGATCCGGCACGACGGCTGCGGCCGCAATGGACGGGGTCCCGCACCGCAAGTCAGCCACCTCGTCGCAGAGCGGCTTGTCGCCCTCATGGCCGATCGCGGAAACGACTGGGACGGCGCAGGCCGCAACCGCCCGGCACACCTCCTCGGTGCTCCACGGCAGGAGCGACGGTCCATCGCCGCCGCCTCGGGCCAGGATGACCACCTCGACGCCCGGGCGGGCCGCCACCGACCGCAGAGCCTCCACGATGGAGACCGACGCGCCCGGACCCGACACACTGGTCTCCTCGAAATACAACGGGTAACCGGCAAAGCGGACCGCCGCCACCGACTCGATGTCCTTCCGCACCGCGGCATCGGAGCCGCACACCACCCCGATCACGGTGGGCAGGACCGGAATCGAACGGCGGGCCCGGTCCAGCAACCCGTCGGCAGCCAGCTGGCGCCGGGTCTCGGCGATCAGTTCGGCGATGGCGCCCTCACCGACGGGGGTCACCTCCTCGGCCACCAGGTGGAGCTGACCCCGGTCGTTGGCCCACTGCAGGGCCCCGACCACGCACACGCGCTCCCCGTGGACCGTGCGGCTGCGGCGCACATTGCCGGAAGGCACCTTGACGTCGATCTGGGCGGCCCGGTCCCGAAGAGTGAAAAACACCCATCCGCCCCGGGAAGTCGTCGGCCGGTGCACCTCGCCCTCCACCGCGATCCGGCCCAGACCGCCGAGGGAGCGGGCGATCTCACCCGCCAGCCGGATCAGGGTCACCTGTCGGGGTGCACCCCCCGCGGGCTCGTTCCACAGACGCATGCTCATCAGCCTGAAGGCTAGCGACGACCTGTGACCCCGTCGCTTGGCGCTAGGATGTCATGAAGTGCCGGGTGACCAATCGGGTCGCCCGGGTGGCCTGGCCTCAGATCCTGCCCGGCCGACCTGACTGGGATCCCATTCCGGTCACCTCAAGATGCCTCAACAGGAGCAGGTTTGACCACTACCGAGCTACCCGGCTCGTTCGCCGCCCTTGGGGTGGCGCCCGAACTGGTGAGCGCTCTGGAGTCCCAGGGCATCACCGAACCCTTCCCCATCCAAGCGCTCACCATTGCCGACGCCCTCGCCGGACGTGACGTATGCGGCAAGGCCAAGACCGGGTCAGGCAAGACGTTGGCCTTCGGCGTGCCGGTTCTGCAACGGCTGGGGGACGCCCGGGACGGCGGACCTACCCGCCGGCGCCGCCCGCGCACACCTCGCGGCCTGGTGCTGGTCCCCACTCGGGAGTTGGCCCGCCAAGTCGCCGACGTGCTGATCCCGCTGGCGGAGAAGGTCGAGCTGGTGCTGACGCCCTGTTACGGGGGGGCCGGCATGGACACCCAGATCAAAGCCCTCTTGGACGGGACTGACGTCGTAGTCGCCACCCCGGGCCGGTTGATCGACCTGCGCCAGCGGGGCGACGTCGACCTGAGCCAGATCGAGGTGCTGGTCATCGACGAGGCCGACCGCATGCTCGACATGGNNTCGACGAGGCCGACCGCATGGCGGACATGGGCTTTATGCCTCAGGTCGAATGGCTGCTGCGCCACTTGGGTCGAGACCACCAGACCATGCTGTTCTCCGCCACCCTCGATGGTGACGTTGATCGCTTGGTCCGCGATCACCTGACCGATCCGGTGGGTCACGAGGTGGCCTCCGCGCAGCCGACGGTCACCGCGATGGCTCACCGTTTTCTCCTGATTCATCACATGGACAAGGTGAAGGTGGCCGCCGCGATCTGCCGGCACTCACAGCGGTCACTGGTCTTCTCCAGGACAAAGAGGGGAGCCGATCGGCTCACCGAGGCGCTCCGCAAGGAAGGCGTCGACGCCCGGGCCATTCACGGCGACCTGCGCCAGCAGATGCGCGAACGGGCCTTAAGGAGCTTCTCCGAGGGCAAACTTCCCGTTCTGGTGGCGACAGATGTGGCGGCCCGCGGCATCGACGTCNNGCCCGGGCGGGCCGCGAGGGCCTGGTGGTGACCCTGGTCGAATGGAACGAGCAACTCGAGGTGGAGCGGATCCAGAAGCGCCTCGGACTGTCGTTGCCGATTATCGAGATGTTCTCCAACGACGCCCGTCTGCGCAACCTCCGCGGCTGGGATCCCGTCGCCGCGTCGGTGGCCTAACCCACCCGCACCACGCCCCGACGTGACCGCCGCGCTGGACACGCTGGCATTCGCCGGCGGGCTGGTACTGGTGATCGCAACGGTCCTGTCGGCCATCAAGGCCACCATCCTGCCTCGCGGGGCGCGGAGCCATATCACCCGAACCACGAACCGTGCCGTGCGGGCGACGTTTCGGCTGTGGACCCGACGGTCCCCGTCCTACGAACGCCGGGACCAGATCATGGCCTTGCTGGGGCCGATCTCCCTGCTGGTGCTGCTCGCCACCTGGCTCGTCCTGATGATCGGCGGGTACACCCTCATCTATCTGGCGGTCACCGGCCGTTCGCTGAAGACGTCGGTAGAGCTGTCCGGCGCCTCGATCTTCACCCTGGGCACCACCGCCGACGCGCGGCTGGGGCCCTCGCTGCTCACCTACACCGAGGCCGGTCTGGGGCTGCTCCTGGTGACGCTCCTCATCACTTACCTACCGAGCATCTACGGGGCCTTCTCGCGGCGCGAGAACGGGGTGGCGCTCCTCCAGGTCCGCGCCGGAGATCCGCCCCGGGCGGCCACCATGCTGATCCGCTACCACCGCATCGAGGAGTCTCGGTACCGGCTGACCGAGCTGTGGCGGCAGTGGGAGGCTTGGTTCGCCGACATCGAGGAGACCCACACCACCTTTCCCACCCTGGTGTTCTTCCGATCCCCGTCTCCGGAACGGTCCTGGATCACCTCCGCCGGCGCCTTGCTCGATGGGGCCAGCTTCTGGGCCGGGGCGATCGAGCACCCCAAGGATCCGGACGTGCAGTTGTGCATCCGGGCCGGATTCCTGGCCCTGCGCCGCATCGCGGACATCTTCCACGTGCCCTACGACGCCGACCCCCAGCCCGACGGTCCGATCAGCATTTCCCGCCAGGAGTGGGACGACGCCATGGCCGAGATGGAGGCGGCAGGCATGCCCCTCAAGGCCGACCGAGATCAGGCGTGGCAAGACTGGAAGGGCTGGCGGGTCAACTACGACACCGTGTTGCTCAACCTGGCTCGCCTGGTCGAAGCCCCCCTGACACCTTGGGTGTCGGATCGGACCCCGGTCCCCCTCAACGGGGCCCCTCGGCGTCGCCTGCGCCTCCGCCGGGGCGGCGGAACACCAGCCGGGTGATGACGATGGCAACGAGAATGACGGCGAGGGCGAGACCGATCCCGTAGAAATCGGCCGGGTCGCTCTGCGGGCCCGGGNNCAGTCGTAGAGCCCGGCCCAGTCGTAGAGCCCGGCTCAGTCGTCGAGGTCATCGGCGTCGAGAACTGGATTGTGTGCAGAAGTAGACCGTATGTGACGTACTACTGAACACTATCCAGCGCGCCGGGCGCATCTCGGGTGGCCGCCACGCCAGTTGAGGGCAGGTACCCTTCAGGGCGTGTCGGACGCCTGGCTGATCGAACCAGCAGGACCGCTGCGCGGCGAAGTACAGGTCCGAGGCTCGAAGAACGCGGTCACCAAGCACATGGTCGCGGCCATCCTGGGCTCGGGGCCGAGCACCATCACCAACGTCCCCGAGGTCGGCGACGTGGACATCACCGCTGGGATCCTCACCGCGGTGGGTGCCGGCGTGGAGCGAACCGGCGACTCGATCACGATCACGCCGCCGGCGGAGGTCAACCCGATCGTTCCGTTGTCCTTCAGTGGACTCAACCGGATCCCGGTCCTGCTGCTCGGCCCGCTCTTGCACCTCGCCGGCGAAGCCTTCGTCCCCCGCGTCGGCGGCGACCGCATCGGCGGCCGGCCGGTCGACTTCCACGTCGATACCCTCCGCGCCCTGGGGGCCGAGGTCGAGGTGACCGACGAGGGCATCTCGGCCCGCTGCAGCCGGTTGCGCGGCGGCATCATCGAACTCCCGTATCCCAGCGTGGGGGCGACCGAGACTGCCCTCATGTCGGCCGCCATGGCGGAGGGTAAATCCGTGATCCGGGGCGCGGCCACCGAGCCGGAGGTGCTGGAGCTGGCCCTGTTCCTTCAGCGCATGGGAGCCCGGATCGAGCTGCGCCCGGATCGGCGCATCGTGATCGAAGGGGTCCCGAACCTTCGCGGCGCCCGCAACCGCCTGCAGGGCGACCGCAACGAGGCGTTCAGCTATCTGGTGGCCGGCTTGTTGACTGGCGGCGAGGTTCGGGTGGTGGGATGCGGTCAGGATCGGCTGGTAACGGCGATCACCACCCTGATGCGGATGGGCGCCCAAGTCGACGTGGACGACAACGGCATGACGGCGTCGGCTCCCGATGGATTGCGGGCCGCGGCGGTGCAGACAGACGTGCACCCCGGGTTCATGACCGACTGGCAGACCCCGCTCATGGTCCTGTTCACGCAGGCAGAAGGCATGTCGGTGCTGCACGAGACCGTGTACGAGGACCGCTTCGTGTACGTACCGGCCCTACAGGCCATGGGCGGCGAGATCGAACTGTTTTCCAGCTGCCTGGGCGGGCCGGCGTGCCGGTTCCACGAGACCAGCAACCTCCATTCGGCGGTGGTCCGGGGCGTGTCAAAGCTGCGCGGTGCCGAAGTGGAGATCCCCGACGTCCGGGCCGGCTTCTCCAGCGTCATCGCGGCCGCAGCCGCGGACGGTCCGTCCACGCTCCGGGGCGTGCACCACCTCGAGCGGGGCTACCACCGCCCGGCGGAGCAGCTGCGCTCGCTTGGTGTAGACCTCACGACGACCTGAGTCGTCGGTAGCCTCCAGCGGTGCCCGACGCCCTGTACACGTCCGATGGGGACCAGCTGGTTCCGGGTCCGTTGACTGTCGGCCCGTGGTCGCCCGACGCCCAGCACGGCGGACCGGTCGCGGCGTTACTGGCGCGAACCGCGGAGTCGGTGCCGGCGCCAGGACCCATGCAGCTGGTCCGCCTGACCGTAGAGCTGTTGCGGCCGGTCCCGCTGCGTCCCCTCTCGGTATCGGCCACAGTCTCCCGTCCCGGCAAGAAGGTGCAGATCATCGAGGCCGGCGTGGCGGTCGACGGTGTCGAGGTCGCTCGGGCTCGGGCCCTGCGGATCCGGACGGCCCCGGTGGACGTTCCCGCCCAAGCACCTGACCCGGCGAGCCCTCCGCCGCCCCAGGACCCGACCCGGCCGCCGGCCAACAGCGTCCGCACCGCCTTCGCCGAAGCGGTCGATCTCCGTTTCGTTCACGGCGGGTGGGACGAGCTTGGCCCGGTGACCATGTGGACCCGGCTGACCGTGCCGGTCGTCGCCGGCGAGGAGCCGTCGGCGATGCAGCGGACCACAGCGGCCGCCGACTTCGGCAATGGGGTCAGCCGAATCCTCGACTTCGACAGCCACGTCTTCATCAACCCGGATCTGACCGTCTCTCTTTCGCGGGTGCCGGTCGGAGAATGGATCGGTTTCGATGTCGTGTCCCGCCTGTCTGAGGAGGGGTACGGGCAGGCCGAGAGCCTGATCTTCGACCCCATCGGCCCGGTCGGCCGGGCTGTGCAATCTCTGCTGGTCGAAAGCCGCTGAGCTACCGAATCACGAGGGCGGCGCGGCCGAGACGGTCGCCTCCGGCCAGGTCCTATGCTGCCGGATCGCGATGGGTGTGGTCGAACGGATCATGGAGCACGCGGAGCGTCTCACCTCCACGGAGCGCAAGATCGCCGAGGTGCTGGCCGCCGAGCCGCAAACCATCGCGTTCGGAACGGTTGCCCAAGTCGCCCAGCGGGCCGGCACCAGCGGCCCGTCGGTGGTCCGGCTGGCAGTCAAGCTCGGCTACGAGGGCTTCGTCGGCCTCCAGGCGGACGTCCAGTCCGAGCTGGCCCGCCAGCTCGGACCCGCCCGGGACCGGATCCGTCAGCGCCCGCCGACGGATGTACTGGCCAGAGTCCACACCGCCGAGCAGGACAACGTGCAGCGCACGCTCGACGGAATCAACACCGCCGCCCTGGACCGGTCGGTGGCTCGGCTGGCCGACCGGCACCACCGGGTCTGGGTCCAGTCGGCCGAAATGACGGCCCCGATCGGCTTGGTGCTCGCCGGCCAGCTCGCTCAGCTGCGCGACGGCGTCACGTTCCTGGAGGGATCGGAGGTGGCGGTGAGCCGGACCCTGGCGGGACTCGAGACCGGGGACACCCTGATCGCCATCGACATCCGCCGCTACGAACGATCCCTGGTGGGCCTAACGCGCTGGGCCAGTGAGCAAGGCGCAAAGATCATCGCCATCACGGATAGTCCGCTGTCCCCGCTCGTCGCGGGTGCAGCGGAGTCTTTCTTCATATCCGCTCAAGGAGTCGGGCCGTTCGACAGCGTAACGGGCGGCGTGGCGCTCGCCAACGCGCTCATCGCCGGGGTGGCGGCCCGGCTGCGCCAGAGCGCTCCCGCTCGGCTGGACGCCATCGAGGAGGCCTGGTCCGCGGTGAGGGCGCTCATCGCCGAGCCCGGTGGCAACGGCCCCCTGGCCGGCATCGATCGGATCAGCCACCCGCACGGCGACGATCCGGCCGCGACAGGGGCCGGGGCCCGACCTGACGGCGGCGGCGACGGCAGCCGAAGCCCGACCTGACGGCGGCGGCGACGGCAGCCGAAGCCCGACCTGACAGCGGCGGCGCCGGCAGCTGGGGCCCGACCTGACAGCGGCGGCGCCGGCGTCAGAGACCCGACCTGACGGCGCCCGGACCGAGTCTCAGAGGGCGAGTTGGAGACGGCGCAGGACCAAGGCGGTGACGGCCAGTGGGTCCGCGGTCGATGGACCGAGGGAGCCCAACAGCACCCGGGCTCGGACCAGTTCGGCCTGGCGAGCCGCCTCCCACATCGAGACCGCCTCTGCGGGGCTGCCCGGATGGGCGAGGGCGTTGCCGGCGGCTGCTCTACGCCACGCGCTCAGATCGTCGAGAAGGGCCCGACCGTGCCACGTCGTCAGGCGACTGGGCGCGGGGAGCACGCCCAGCGCTCGGCCCACGGCATCCACCAGGCGGTCCGCCCCGGCGGCCCGACTGACGAGAACCACCGCCTCGGCCGCCTCGATGACCCCGCGACCTGTGCTCCGGGCCACCGGCCCCGCCTCACCGACTTCGGCCCGGCTCGCGGCGAGGACAAATCGATTGGCCAGGTCCCTTCCTACGCCGAGAGCCACCAGCGCGTCCTCTTCCGACTTCGTGACATCGGAGGAGGCCGCCGCCACCACGGAATCCGCCGACGGGACATCACGGGTGACCACCTCGCCGAGATCGAATCCACCCGGACTCGTCAGGTAGGAGCGGGCCAGCCCCGCGACCGCCGCGCTGATGGTGGCGTGCAGAGCCGCTTCTGCGTCAGCGGAGAGCCCGGAGGAGCGTTGCTCCAGCTCGGCCCATCGGTCTCCGGCCCCGACCACCTGGCGCGCCGCCCAGAAGGCCGCGGCCACATCGGCGAGGTCACGACCGAGCTCGGCTGCCGTCTCGTGCGCCCAGACAATGCCGAGCTGATCCACGATCTCGCCGGCGAGATCCGTGGCGACGAGCTGTGGGTACAGCCGGTGCCGGGGAATCAGATCGGCGAATGAGTCGCGGATCGCCGCCGGGAAGTAAGGGACGACGGCGTCGAGCAGAGCCGGATCTTCGACCATCGTAGAACTTTCGATGGCCGAGACCAGATCTGATTTGGCGTACGCCAGCAGTACAGCTAGCTCTGGGCGGATCAGGCCGGCGCCCGCCTCCCGGCGGATGCGCATCTCCTCCAGGGCCGGAAGGCACTCCACGTCGCGATCGAAGCGGCCGGCGTCCTCGAGCGTGTCGATCAGCGCCTCGTAGGCGTCGAGTTCGCGGGCGCTGCCCGGAACTGACCGGTTGAGAGCAGCGACGCTGTGGTCAACCTGGCGCAACACCTCATTCGCTACTTCGTCGGCAGACCGCTGCAGGTAGGAATCGCGCTCGCCGTGGACCAGGCGCCCCTCCTCGATCGCAAGCGCCAGAAGGATCTTGAGGTTGACCTCGCGGTCGGATGTCGCCACGCCGGCCGCGTTGTCGATGAAGTCCGTGTTGATCCGGCCGCCCCGGCGGGAGTAACGGATCCGGGCCCGCTGAGTGAACCCGAGGTTTCCCCCTTCGGCGACGACTCGCGCCCTGACCTGGTCCGCGGTGATCCGGACCAGGTCGTTGGCGTGGTCGGCAACCGCAGTGTCCGTCTCCTCGGGTGCCTTCACGAAGGTGCCGATCCCCCCAAACCACAGGAGATCGACGGGGGCGGCCAGGATGGCCGAGATGAGGCGCGGTGGGCTGAGGGAGTCGTCTGTTACCCCGAGCGCGACCCGCGCGGCCGGGACCAGGCCAATGGCTTTGGTCTGGCGCGACCAGACTCCACCACCATCGGAGATCAGCTCGGTCCGGTAGTCGGCCCAGCTGGAACGCGGCAGCCCAGCCAGTCGAAGCCGCTCGGCAAATGACGTGACCGAATCCGGGTCGGGGTCGAGGAATATGTGGCGGTGGTCGAACGCCGCGATCAGTCGGATGGTCTCGCTGCGCAACATCCCATTACCGAACACGTCGCCGGACATGTCGCCTACGCCAACCACCCGGATCGGATCCGCTTGCACGTCGATCCCCAGCTGATGGAAGTGGCGCCGGACGGCCACCCAGGCGCCGCGGGCGGTGATGCCCATGGCCTTGTGGTCGTAGCCGCGCGACCCGCCCGAGGCGAACGCGTCGGCCAGCCAGAAGCCGTATTCCTCGCTGATGGAGTTCGCCAGATCAGAGAAGGTCGCCGTCCCCTTGTCCGCAGCCACGACCAAGTAGGGGTCCGGGCCGTCCCGCGCCACTACTCCCGTCGGAGTGACGACCCTCCCCGACACCAGGTTGTCCGTGACGTCGAGCAAGGCGCGCACGAACGTCTCGTAGGCAACGCGCACCTCCTCGGGACCGGGGGGTGCGGTGCCACTGGCACCTGGTGTCGGCGGGCGACTGCAAACGAAGCCGCCCTTGGCCCCGGTGGGAACAATGATGGCGTTCTTCTTGACTTGGGCGAAGGCGAGGTCGAGGACCTCGGTGCGAAAGTCCCTGGGCCGCTCGCTCCAGCGCAGACCGCCGCGGGCGATCAACCCGGCTCGGAGATGAATGCCCTCGACCGTCGGACCGTGTACAAAGGCTTCTACCAGCGGACGGGGGGCCGGCAGCCCAGGGACAGCCGAGCTGTCCAACTTGAGCGTCAGCGCGGGCCGGTGACGCCCTTCGGCGTCGACCTGGAAGTAGTTCGTCCGCAAGGTGGCGTCGATCAGTTGCAGGTAGCCGCGCAAGACCTGGTCCTGTTGCAGCTGGGGCACCAGGTCCAACTCGGCGACGCAGCGGGCCCGCTCCGCGCCTTCGGGCGTAGTCAACTTCGGCCCTGCGGCCGAGTGGTCGGACTCGGGATCGAACCGGCCCTGGAAGTACCCGATCAAACCGCGGGCCACCTCCGGGAATGTCACCAGGGGTTCAGTGAGGTCAGCCGCGGAGAACGGGGTGTCACCCTGGAGCCAGTAGCGCAGATAGGCGCGCAGCACCGTCACCTGCCGCCAGTCCAGGCCGGCGACCGTCACCAGCCGGTTAAGGGAGTCGACTTCGGTCTCGCCCCGCGCCAGCGCCTCGAGGGCGGCGACGAGCCGGGGGCCATGGATTTCCGCCACAAACCGAAGGGCTTCCGGCCCGAAGGGTGAGTCGATCCGGACTCCAACGTCGTCGATGTGGACGGCCGGCTGCCCGTCTGCGCCGGGGACGAACCGGTACGGGACGGACTCGACGACCACCAGGCCGAAGCTCTCGAGGACCGGCAGGAAGCGCGTCAGCTCGATCCCGTGCTCACCGAATCGGCGGATCCGGAATGTGATCTCGTCCGATTCGGGCGCCGGACGAACCGACAGGCGGTGATGCCCCCCGAAGGCGGCACCCGCTGAGACGGCCCCAACGTCCGTCGGTGGCAACGCGGCCAGAGCAGCCAGGTCGGCCATGTCAAGGGCAGCCTCCTGGGGCGACGTCTGCTCGCGGTAGCTCACCGGCACCCGGGCGGCAAAGCTGGCCGCTTGGGCGCCGGCGTCGGGCCCCGGCACCAGCGAGGCCAGCTCGCGCACCCACATCGACAACCCTGGAACTGCCTCCGGGTCCGGTACCTCTCCGCGCCCGTCCATACCGGCAGCTTCGCGCAGCCGAGCCCGGTCGCGGCGGGACTACAGGCCGACTCCGAGGTCAGGGCCTCGGTCGCGGCGAAGCGATCGACCGCGCGTCCACGCCAGGTCGAAGGCGTCGCCTAGCACCCGCACCGCCTGGACGGGATCGGGACGTTCCAGGCCGGCGTAGTCGACCATGCCGGCGCCGGCCGCCGCCGCGGTCAGGCCGCTCCCTCGTCCATTGAGCACGACCGTCGGAGCCTGGCCTTCGGCCTGCAACAATTTGTTGACCACGGACCTGGCCCCCGGAGCGATACCGCCCCGCGCTTCCCGGCCGAGCCAGGACTTGACTTCCACGGGAGCGTCGCATACCAGCAGGTCGGCCGTACGCCCGTGGTCCCGCCGCTCGGCGAGTGAGCGGACATGGTGGCCTTCCGACGCCAGCTGCCGGGCCACCTCGAACTCCTCGTGGGTCAGGCGGCGCGCCGTCTCGTCGAGACGTCCCGGCGAGCCGTCATGATCGCGGCCACATGGCACGGCCATGGCAGGTTGGAGCGCCCCCACCCTGCCTGTTGGGCGCCGCGGCTCCTGATCTCCGGGCGGAGCTATCACCGTCACCCGGCACCATCCACGGCCGGAGCGGCGGCCGGGGTCCCGCTCGCATCTTGGTCCACGCCGGGCCGGTCGCGATACTGGAGGTCGAGCACCACGAGCACCGGCCAGGCCGGTCCTTGCGCGATCTTCTGGGCGATTCGGCGCAGTAACCCCGCCTCGGGGCTGTCCTGCGGGCGGCCGTCATTGTCCACCCGAGCGGACAAGGCGAACCGGTAACGGGTGAACAGCAGCTGACCGTCGTCGCCGTAGGGGTGCTCCGCCAGAATGGCCTGCACCGGCCCCTCCCGGAGCACCCACCTGGCGTCACCATCGGCGACGAGAGCAGAGCCGGCGTGGCCCCCAAGGGCGGCCGCCATCTCGTCGAGCGACAGGTCAGCGTCGACGAACAGATCGACAGAACGGGACATCACAACCTCCTCGTGGTACGGGACACGGGCCGGCTCGGGACCGGCGAAATGGCACGCCCGAAACGTGCGAGAAGGGAGGCTGAGCCTCTAGGAACCTTCCGCCTGTCAGGCGACCGGAGGTACGTCCCGGTGGTTCACAACCATCATCGCGGTTGCCAGCCGCGAGGGCAAGGCCCCAACCGGCGGTTGTGCCACCGACTCGGGTGGCGGATACTGGCCGCGTGAGCGAGGATCAGGAGCAGCCAGCCCAAGAGACCGCTACGACCCTTGCGGCCTACCCGAGCGATCCCCGAGACGGGTGGGAACCAGGCCCACCGTCCCCGCGGGCAATGCTCCCCAGCGTTGTCGGCGGGGCTGTGATCCCCTTAGGCGTGTACTACCTCGTGCGCAGCCATGTCAGCGGCGACGCGACCGCCCTCGCCATTGCTGGGGTCCCCGCCGCGATGTGGGTCGGCATCCAATGGTTGCGGCTTCGGCGGATCGACCCCATCGGGGCGATCATCCTGTTCGGGTTCATTGCCGGTTTGATCGTCTCAGCCGCCCTCGGCGGGAACGCCTTCGTGCTCAAGGTGCGCGATTCGGCGTTCACGGGCTTATTCGGCCTCAGCTGCCTGGCGTCCCTGGCGTTCAGCCGGCCGCTCATGTTCTACGTCGGGCGCGCCATGTCCGCGGGCGACGATCCTGTCCGGCGGGAGGCTTACGACGCCTTATGGGAGATGCCGCAGGCGCGGCGGGTCTTCGCGATGATCACGACGGTGTGGGGCATCGGCCTGCTCACGGAGGCTGGGTTGCGCGTGCTCCTCGCCGCGGTGTTGCCCACCGGGCCGTTCCTGGCGATAGCCCCCACGATGGCCGCCGTCATGATCGGGGGCATGTTCGCCTTCACTGTCTGGTACAGCAAGTGGGCGCGGCAGCGAGGCGAGGCAGAGCGAGCGCTCGAACTTGGGCTCGCACCCGATACAGGCCCCGTCTGAGCGCCCTCGCCAAGCAGACAACCGAGCCAACCGGACGCAGGCAGCTGACGGTGGCGCCGGCAACCGAGATGCACAGGCTTCCACCGCTCGCGAGACTCAAACGGTGACCGTCGACAGCGACATCACGGGGTTGTGGTCTCCGGGGGTGCGCCGACTCACCGCCAGTCTCAGCATGACTGTCACTCTGGTGGCCTTCGAGAGCCTGTCCGTGGCGACCATCCTCCCGGTGGTGAGCCGGCACCTGGGCGACGTGCGGCTGTACGGCTGGGTGTTCAGCGCGTTCTTCCTCTCCAGCCTGGTCGGGATCGTGGTGAGTGGAGCGGTATCCGACAGTCGGGGCATGGGGCTGCCGCTCATCGGGGGCTTGGTCATCTTCGGGGCCGGCTTGGCAGTGGCCGGCACCGCTCCCGACATGCCCGTCCTCGTCGCCGGTCGAATCGTGCAGGGGTTCGGGGCGGGTTCAGTGCCAGCGGCCGCCTACGCGGCCATCGGCCGGGCTTACCCTGAACGGCTCCGGCCCAGAATGTTTGCCACCTTGTCCACCGCTTGGGTGGTCCCGGGCGTCGTCGGCCCAGCCCTGGCCGCCCAGGTGGCCAGCCATCTGGGCTGGCGCTGGGTGTTCCTCGGGCTGCTGCCACTGGTGGCGATCGCCTGCGCGGTGGCCGTGCCCTCGCTGTCCACCGTGCCGGGCCAGCCCAACCCGAACGCTGCCCCCATCCCGATACGCGCCGCGGTCATGGTCGCGATCGGCGCCGGACTACTCCTGGCCGGCCTGACCCTGGCCACACCCGTGTACTCGCCTCTGCTGGTGCTCGCGGGCGGGATCATGGGTGTCCCTGCCCTCCGTCGGCTTGTACCGCCCGGGACGTTGAGGGCCCGCCGCGGACTGCCCGCCGCGGTGCTGACGAGGGGGCTGCTCACCTTCGGGTTCTTCGCCGGCGACGCCTACGTGCCGCTCACTCTCACTTCGATCCGGCACACGTCGGTGACCTTCGCAGGGATCACGCTCACCGTGTCGACCATGGCCTGGACGACCGGGTCCTGGCTGCAAGCCCGCACGATTCACCGCCACGGGCCTCGCGTGCTGGTGGCTTACGGGCTGGCCCTGGTGGTCGCAGGGCTGGCCGCGATGGCGAGCCTGCTCTGGTCCGCGGTCCCTCTGTGGATGGCCCTGGTCGCCTGGTCGGTGGCCGGGTTCGGGATCGGCATCGCCTACTCCCCCATCAGCCTGACCGCTCTCGGCTGGGCCCGACCCGGCGAGGAGGGACGGGCGACCGCCTCGGTACAACTGTCCGACGTGCTCGGGGTGGCGCTCGGTACCGGCGTCGCCGGAGCTGCGGTGGCGATCGTCCACCAGCATCGCGGCGATCCCCGTCTGGGGCTCGGCCTGGCCTTCGCGGCCGCGGGCGTGGTGGCGCTTGTCGGGGTGTTGGTCACCCCGAGGCTTCCGGGCCGCACCACGCCGGCTGCGGCCCCGGCCGAAAGCGACTCTCAGGGGCTCGTGGCCAGCCCGGACGCGACGGCGCGGGAAGAGACCTGACGACATACGGGTTGCACCTAGTCGATGACCGAATCCCGAGACACCGCCGACTTCTGGTTTGACCCCCTATGCCCCTGGGCGTGGATCACCTCCCGCTGGATCCTGGAGGTCAGCAAGGTTCGACCGATCGACGTCAGCTGGCACGTGATGTCGCTCGCCTACCTCAACTCGGGTCGCGAGGAACTACCCGAGGAGTACAAGCAGAAGTTGAAGGAGGCCTGGGGGCCGGTGCGGGTCTGCATCGCGGCGGCCCAGGCCCACGGGGACTCGGTGCTGTTACCCCTGTACACCGCCCTCGGTACCCGCTTCCACAACGAGAAGCTTCCGAAAGACCGCGAGACCATCATCGCGGCCCTGGAGGAGGTGGGCCTGCCCGCGTCCCTGGCCGACGCGGCCGAGAGCACCGACTACGACGACGCCCTCAAGGCGTCCCACCATGAGGGGATGGACCAGGTCGGGATGGATGTCGGTACCCCGGTGATCAGCGTCAACGGCATCGCGTTCTTCGGTCCGGTGGTCACCCCGGCCCCACGGGGCGAGGCGGCTGGCAAGCTGTGGGACGGCGTGGTGCTCGTGGCCGGTACGGACGGCTTCTTCGAGTTGAAGCGCAGCCGCACCCGCGAGCCCATCTTCGATTGACGGGCCACAGCCGCCGGGCGTCGCCCTTTTTCCAGTGCGGTGTTAGAAGTTGATGACGCCGCGGAGGTTGCGGCCCTCGCGCATGTCCTCGTATCCGTGGTTGACCTCGTCGAGGCGATACGTCCGTGTAACCAGCTCGTCCAGCTTGAGCTGACCGTCGGCGTACAGACCGAGCAGTCTCGGGATGTCGACCCGCGGGTTCGCCGAGCCGAAGAGCGACCCGACGACCTGCTTCTCCAGGAGCGTCAGCTCGAAGGCGCTCATGGCGACCTGGGTCTCGGCAGCGGAGTGGATGTTCGTGACGACCACCCGACCTCGTTTGGCCGTGATCGCCAGGGCCGCGGCGATGGCATTACCGTCGCCCAACCCCATGGTCATGATCACCTTGTTCGCCATCCGACCCAAGGTGACTTCGCCGATCTGCGCCAGCGCCTCTTCGAGCGACGAAGCGGTGTGGGTGGCCCCGAACTCCATGGCCTTTTCCCGCTTGAAGGGCAGCGGGTCGATGGCGAATATGCGGTGGGCGCCGGCGAGCTTCGCCCCCTGGATGGCGTTGATCCCGATGCCGCCGATGCCCACCACGGCCACGTCCTCGCCCGGAGTCACGTCGGCTGCGTAGACCGCCGAACCCCAGCCCGTCACCACCCCGCAACCCAGTAGGCACGCCACCCCGAGCGGCACGTCGGGCTCGACCTTGATGCAGCTGGCTTCGTTGACGACCGACCGCTCCGCGAATGTCCCGAGCAGGCACATCAGGCCCAGATCGGTGTCGTGGGCGTGGTGTCGGGAGGTGTGGTCGCTGATCTGCTTGCCTTCCAGCAGATACATGCCGAGGTCGCACAGGTTCTCGTGACCGGACGCGCACGACGGGCAGCGTCCACAGGCCGGGATGAACCCGAAGATCACGTGGTCGCCCGGCACCAGCCAGTCGACGCCCGGGCCGACCTCCTCGACCACCCCGGCGCCCTCGTGGCCACCGATTACCGGCATCGGCGCCGGGATGTCCCCGGTCACGAGGTGTTCGTCGGAGTGGCACAATCCCGAGGCGACCAGCTTCACCAGCACCTCGCCGGCTTTCGGTGGGTCGAGGTCGATCTCCTCCACACTCCAGTCCTTGCCGACCTCCCACAGAATCGCCGCTCTCGTCTTCATGGACCCTCCCCGGATTCGTAGGCGTTCCCGCGAGTTTCTACTACTGCGCCGGCCGCTTTGGTAGTCCCGATTCTTTGTCTGGTGGCTGCCTGAACGTCGCCAAAATGACTTGTCTGTCGTTTACCGTACGCGGTGTGAGAGTGGCGATCGTCGCCGAGTGTTTTACCCCGACGTGGAACGGCGTGACCGGCTCGGTCCTGCGGATCCTCGACTACTTCGAGCGATCCGGCCACGACGCCATGGTCATCGCCCCCGGCCCGGGGCCGCTTCGGAGTGGCGCCGCCTCGGTCGTCCGGGTGCCCGCGCTCACTCTGCCGGCGTACCGTTCGCTGCCAATAGGTTTGCCGACGGCCGGGGTGCGCAAGGCGCTCGAGGCGTTCGGGCCCGATGTCGTGCACCTGGCCGCGCCGGTCGTGCTGGGTGACGCCGGCGGCCTAGCGGCGGCGCGGCTCGGGATTCCGGTCGTGGCGGTGTACCAGACCGACCTGGCCGGCTTCGCCCGACGCTACGGGCTCGATCAGGTGGGACTCGGCCAAGTGGCGGGCCGGGCCATTTGGGCCTGGCTGCGCCGGGTGCACGGTCGGGCCGACCTCACCCTCGCCCCTTCCAGCCTCGCCGAGTGGGACTTGCGGCGTCACGACATCGCTCCAGTAGCCCGCTGGGCGCGGGGCGTGGACACCAGCCGCTTCCACCCCCGGCACCGCAACCCCGTGCTTCGCCGGCGCCTGCTCGGTCCGGGTGGTGCGGTCCTGGTGGGATATGCCGGACGCCTGGCCCGGGAAAAGCAGGTACACCAGCTGGAGGTGCTGTCGGGTGTGCCTGGGGTTCGGGTGGTCATCATCGGTGACGGGCCAGCGCGTGGTCGACTGGAACGGCAGCTCCCGGGGGCGTCCTTTCTCGGCTACCAGACGGGTGTGGCCTTGAGCGAGGCGGTGGCGTCGTTGGACGTGTTCGTTCACCCCGGGAGCCACGAGACCTTCTGTCAGGCGGTGCAGGAGGCGATGGCGGCCGGGGTGCCCGTGGTGGCGCCCGCGGCCGGCGGCCCGCTCGATCTGGTCCAGCACGGGGTCACGGGCTGGCTGTACCCCGCTGGCGAGCCCGCGGTCCTTCGGGAGGCGGTGGCGGCCCTGGCCGGGGACGCGGCGATGCGGGCCCGGATGGGCGCGGCGGCTCGGGCCACTGTGCACGACCGGAGTTGGGGGCGCCTCGGCGACCAGCTGCTCGGGTACTACCGGCAGGTCGCCGGCACGCGGGCCGGCGATGCCGGGGTAGACCGGGCGGCGTAAAGGCCGGCTCGGGCCGGCTCGGGCCGGCGTGGGCCGGCGTGGGCCGGGCCGACGGCT
>PMHH01000089.1 GCA_003156595.1 Acidimicrobiaceae bacterium | reverse complement strand
GACATCGGCGGCGGTACCACCGAGGTGGCGGTCATCTCGCTGGGCGGGATCGTGACCAGCCAGTCCGTGCGCATCGGGGGAGACGAGCTGGACGAGGCGATCATCCAGTTCATCAAGAAGGAGTACAGCCTGGCCATCGGCGAGCGCACCGCGGAAGAGATCAAGATCGCCTTCGGCTCCGCCTGCCCCCTCGTAGAGGAGCTGCACGCCGAGATCCGCGGCCGGGACCTCATCACCGGACTCCCCAAGACCATCGTCACGACCACGGCGGAGATCCGCCAGGCCATCGAGGAACCGGTGTCGGCCATCGTCGACGCCGTCAGGGGCACGCTGGACCAGACACCACCTGAGCTGGCCGCAGACATCATGGTGCAGGGCATCGTCCTGACCGGCGGTGGCGCCCTCCTGCATGGGTTGGACGCCCGCCTCGCCGCCGAGACCGGCATGACCCTACGGATAGCCGACAACCCGTTGCACTCAGTAGCTATCGGCGCCGGCCATTGCCTCGAGCAGTTCAACGTCCTCAACGGCGTCCTGATCTCGTCCATGAACCGCTGAGCGCAGCTAGCGGCCACTTCATACCGACAACTGGCTGTCGGTATGAAGTGGCCGCTGGCCCGAGACCTGGCGCTTCGACTCAGCGCCCGCCGCGGAGGACCCGGCCGGGGTGGGCGTCGAGGCCCTCGGGAACGGCGTCTCCGTCGACGCGGATCGGTACCCCGTTGACGAGCACGTGGGTCACCCCGATGGGAGCGTCAGCGGTCAGCCGTTCACCGTTGGCAGGAAAGTCCCGGAGCCGGCGCAGCGGACCGGGCGCAACCGTGTCTGCGCTGAACACACACAGATCGGCGGCCTGGCCCACCTCGATTGTCCCCCGGTCGGCCAAACCGTAGACGGCGGCGGGCTCGCCGGTCAGCTTGTGGATGGCCCGCTCCATCGGCATGACGGCCCGGTCGCGGACCCAATTGCCAAGCAGGTCGGTGGCGAAGCAGGCGTCGCAGAGCTGTGACACGTGGGCGCCGGAATCGGCCAACCCCAGCAGCACATTGTCACGCGGCAGCAGCCAGGCGATGCCGTCCGGGTCGTCGTTGGCGAGCACCGACCAGAACCGGGTCTGCAGATCGTCGGCGAGCGAGATATCCAGAATGGCATCGAGCGGCGTGCAGTCCCACTCCTCGGCCAGTTCCGGCACGGGCCGGCCGACCAGGTCAGGGCGCGACTCGGACTCGGCTACTGACAGGGCGCTCCAGTTGAACGGGAACCTGCCCGTCCCAGCCGACAGATCATCCCAGGCGTCGGCCCTCCAGGCCGGATCGCGGTATGCCTCCATCCGGTCCTCGAAACTGCTCCCCATCAACTTGGCGAAACACGCCCGCATGTTGAGGGTGAACGGCTCCGCCAAGTTGATCTGGAACACCAACGGTCGGCAGGACACCTGAGGCCACACTTCGATCCCCTGCTCCCAGGCCGCATCGTGCTCGGCGATCACCTTCTCGTGGTACGGGTAACCCTTCACGGTCAGCAGCGCCGTCCACGTGAAAGGCCGCCGGATCTCCTGCTGCAGGGCAAACACGTCGGGCTGTTTGATCACGCCGCCGGGCAGTAACGCCACCACACCGCGCCCGGCGTCGCGCAGCGGGGCCAGCAGGGTCCTCAACTCGTCGAGGTCGCCGACTCGCGACGGCACGGGCCGGCCGTGGTCGCCGTTGTGGGTCGGTGAGGCACTCGACGCGAACCCGATGGCGCCCGCGGCCATGGCCTCGCCCACGGCGGCCTGCATGCGCGCCAATTCGTCGTCGGTGGCTGCTCGCTCGTAAGCGTCGTCGCCCATCACGTACAGCCGGACGGCGGTGTGGCCGACATAGCACCCGTAGTTGAGCGCGGCGCCGCGTCGTTCGACGGCGTCGAGGTACTGGGCAAAGGTCTCGAACTCATCCCAGGGCACACCCACCGACAAGGTGTCGAAGCTCATGTCCTCCACGTGCTGGAGGGTGCGGGCGAGCAGCGGTACCTGGGCGCCGGTGATGGGCGCGATGGAAAAGCCGCAGTTGCCCGCGATCACGGTCGTCACCCCATGGAACGAGGACGGAGTCAGCCAGGGGTCCCAGAACACCTGGGCGTCGTAGTGGGTGTGGATGTCGATGAAACCGGGGCTGACCACTTGTCCCGAGGCGTCCAGCACCCGCGTCCCTGACAGGGTCTTGCCGATGGCGGCGATGCGGCCCTGCGACACCGCGACGTCGGCAATTCGGGCCGGTCCGCCGGTGCCGTCGACGACGGTCCCGCCTCTTATGACAATGTCACCATCGGGCACAGACTCCCCCTCTTGTTCGCCTTCTCGAATGCTCGCCTAGCCTACGGGGCGATGCCCGTAGATACCAGCGTCGCCTTCAACCACGTCGGTCACTGCGTCGCCGACCTGGCTCGTTCCCGCCGCTTCTACGAAGAGCTGTTCGGCTTCGAGGTGGCGCGCCAGATGTCGGTGCCTGACTCCCCCGCGGACCGGCTCCTGCGCATCGAAGCACCGCTCGGCCTGACCGCGGTCTACCTGAGCAAGGAAGGACTGGTGCTCGAGCTCATCCATTTCGACCGCCCGGGCAACCCGCCAGCCCGGTCGCGGGTGATCAACGAGCCGGGGTTGACGCACCTGTCATTCAGCGTGAGGGACGTCGCCGCCACCGCGGCCCGAGTCCCCGAGTTCGGCGGCGAGGTGCTGCCGGAGACCGATATCGGCGCAGCGGTGTTCGTCCGCGACCCTGACGGGCAGCTCATCGAACTCCTTCCGCTGGCCTATCGCGAAACGCGGGAGCGGGGCCGCTAAGCACCCGCGATCTAACGGCGGGCGGAAGGGCGACGTCGAAGAGGCGGGCCGCGTTCTCGCTGGTGACCTTCCGAATGAGCGCGTCCGGCAGGTGACCGAAGTTCGCCGCCACCGCGTCCCAGGTCGATGGCCAGGTGGAGTCGGCGTGTGGGTAGTCGGACTCCACCATGATGTGGTCGGGTCCCATGCGCCGGATGACCGCGTCCACACTGCCGGGATCGTCAATGGTGCAGAACCAGAAGTTGCGACCCAGCACCTCGCTCGGGCGTAAGTCGCTCCGCCAGCTGCGGCTCTCGCGTCCCGAAGCCGAGTGGTCGAGGACGTAGTCCGCCCGGTCGGCCAGCATCACGACCCAGCCGATCCCACCTTCGGACATAGCGATGCGCAGCGACGGGAACCGCAGGCAGACACCTGACCACAGCCAGTCCGCGGCGGCCACCAGCGCGCTGGCGGGGAACAGTGTCGGGTACAGCTCGAAGGGCGGGTCGGGTGACGGAATGGGAGCCCATCCGGAAGATCCGGTGTGAAGGCAGACGACGGTGTCCGTCTCCTCGCACGCGGCCAGCAACGGGTCCCAGTGGCGCCGGTGCAGGGAAGGCAGCCCGAGCCGGGACGGCACCTCGGCGAAACTCACCGCCTTGAACCCCCTCGCGGCGTTGCGCCGCACTTCGGCCGCGGCCACTTCCGGGTCCATGAGCCAGGTCAGTTGCAATGGGATGATCCGGCCGGGGTAGCGGCCAGCCCACACCTCGAGGTGCCAGTCATTCCAGGCTCGCACGCAGGCCAGGCCCAGCTCTGGATCCTTGCTCCGCGAGAAGACCGCGCCACAGAACCCCGCGATCAGCGAGGGAAAACAGAGCGAGGACCAGATCCCCCCGGCGTCCATGTCTTTGATGCGCTCGTCAATGTCGTAACAGCCGGGCCGCATCTCGTCGAAGCGGGCCGGCTCCATGCTCCACTCGTCGCGGGGCCGGCCCGCCACGGCGTTGAGCCCTACGTTGGCAAACAGCTGACCCTCGTACTCCCACGCCTGGCGGCCATCTTCGAACTCGACTACCCGCGGGGCTCGATCCACCAATGAGGCCGGCATCCGCCCCTCGAAGAGATCGGGAGGCTCGATGAGATGGTCGTCCACGGAGATGATCGTCGGTGCGGCCCCGGCTTCCGTCACGATTGGCGATCGTAGCCCGCCAGGGCCCTCCAGTCCCGAGACGGCGACGGAGGTGTCAGCCCTAGGCTGACCTCGTGGAGGACGGCAGCGACGCGGCCAGGACGGCACCTCTCACCATCGCCGCGCATGTGATGGACAGAGCCGCCGACTACCGTCCCGGCCTCCTGTTCGAGGGGGACACCTGGACGTGGGCGGAGGTCGTGGCCGAAGCCACCGGCCGCGCCGCTGCGCTCCAGAAACTGCGGAGTGACGGACCATTCCACGTCGGCGTGCTGTTGGAGAACCTGCCCGAGTACGTCTTCGTGCTCTTCGGGGCCGCCCTCGCCGGCGCCACCGTGGTCGGCATCAATTCGACTCGGCGGGGAGCTGCGCTGGCGCACGACATCCGGCACACCGACTGCCAGTTGGTCCTCACCGACACCACCCAGTCGCCTCTGTTGACTGATCTCGACCTCGGCGCCGCCCGGGTCCTGACAGTCGACGGACCGGAGTACGGGGAGCTGCTGGCCGCCAGCCGACCGTCGTCTTTTTCCGTCGACGAAGTGCCGGGCCCGGATGCCCTCTACCTGATGCTCTTCACGGCGGGGTCGACCGGAGCCCCCAAGGCGGTGCGCATGACCCAGGGTCGGGCGGCGCGGACGGCGGCCGACTCGGCGCGGGCCTTCGGCACCGACGACGTCCTGTACTGCAGCATGCCCCTTTTCCATGGCAACGCCTTGGTGGCCAACCTGTTCCCAGCCTTGATCGCCGGCGCCTCGGTGGTTCTCCGGCGCCGTTTCTCGGCCACGGCCTTCCTTCCCGACATACGCCAACATGGGTGCACGTTCTTCAACTACGTGGGCCGAGCGTTGTCGTACGTGCTGGCCGTTCCTGAATCAGCCGACGACGGCGACAACCGGCTGCGATGGGCCCTCGGTTCGGAGGCGTCACCCCAGAACATTGCCGACTTCACCCGGCGCTTCCATTGCCCGGTGTTCGAGGGCTACGGCTCGAGCGAGGGCGCGGTGGTGATCGCGCCCGTCCCCGGCACTCCCCCATCCGCCCTGGGCCGGCCCAAGAAGGGGATCGACGTGGCGATCGTCCATCCCGACACCGGCTCGGAGTGTGCCACCGCCCGGCTCGACGGCGATGGCCGGCTGCTCAACCCGGCCGAGGCCATCGGCGAGATAGTCGGTCGCAACGTCCGCGATCGCTTCGAGGGTTATTACCACAACGCCGAGGCGGACGCCGTGCGCACCCGGAACGGCTGGTACTGGTCAGGCGATTTGGGCTACCGCGACGCGGACGGCTTCTTCTACTTCGCCGGGCGCACTGCCGAATGGATGCGCGTCGACGGCGAGAACTTCTCCGCTGGATCGGTGGAGCGCATCCTCAACCGCTACAGGGTCACCAGCGGCGTGGCCGTCTACGGGGTCCCGGACCCGCTGACTGGCGACCAAGTCATGGCGGCCATGGAGATGGGCGTTCCGGAGGCGTTCGATCCCGACGACTTCGCCGAGTTCCTGTCGCGCCAACCCGACCTGAGCGCCAAGTGGTCGCCCCGGTTCGTCCGGGTGCTGGCGACCCTCCCGGTCACCGGCGCCGGCAAGGTCGACAAAGCCCCACTGCGTTCCGACGCGTGGGACGTGGCCGACCCGGTGTGGTGGCGGCCGCTTGCGTCGGAGCGGCCCTTCCGGCGCCTCACCCCGTCCGATGTCGTCGGACTGACGGCGAGCTTCGCCGCCGGCGGTCGGGACCAACTCACACCGGGCGGGCGCGGGGTCTGACCAGCCGTCAGGTTTCGAGCTGCGCGCCCGCCAGCTTCTCGGCCAGGACACCGAGGGCGCGCCGGTCGACCTTCTGGCTGATCAGCCACGGGACCTCTTCGTCGGAGATGACGAACACGTGCCGGGGGATCTTGTAGGAGGACAAGTCCTGGCGGAGTCGCTCCCGCAACTCGTCCCCGTCAGGCGGCGCCACCTCGGCGCCGGCCTTGCCGATTCGCCACGGAACGATCAGGGCGACCACGTCCTCGCCGCGGTCGACGTGGGGCGTTCCCACGACAAAGGCGAGCTTCACCTCGGGCAACTGCAAGAGGCTGCGCTCGACTTCGGCCGGCGCCACATTGGATCCCGATGTCTTGATGAGGTCCGACTGCCGGCCGGTAAAAAAGAACCACCCGTCGAGGAAGTAGCCCCGATCACCGGTGTGATACCAGCCGTCCGCGTCGAACACCTGAGAACGCTCCTGTTTGTACAGCCCGACCATCAAGCTGTAGCCGCGGACGAGCACCTCGCCCTCCTGACCCTCGGGCAGATCGGCCCCGCTGTCGGGGTCGACGATGCGGTGCTCCGTCCCGGGCACCTCGTGGCCGAACGCGCCCCGGTACTGCTCGGGGGTGCCGGTCACCTCCTCCCCTGCCGTCCAGAAGGTGTGTGGCCCGCATGTCTCCGACATACCGAGCGAGCCGACCACCAGCGCGGGATCGGGCGGACGACAATCGGGCGGCAGGGCGTCGTAGAAGGAACCGCCGCGGACCGAGGTCAAGTCGGTGCTGGCGTAGTCGGGGTGCTCGGAGAGGGTCTTGGCTACGGCCGGCCAGGCGGACACGTTGGTGACCCGTTCCGCCTCGATCAGCCGGAGAGCCGACGCCGGATCGAAGACGTCTTGGGTGAGGAAGCAACCTCCGGTAGACATGCCGCGCAGCAGGGTGAAGGCGAAGCCGCCCACCCAGCACAACGGCATCGGCGTCCACAGCCGCGAGGACTCGTCGATCCCCGACAGGGCCGCCAGGTTGCGGGCGTGGCGCACCAGCGCCCCATGGCTGTGCACCACACCTTTGGGTTCACCGGTACTGCCCGAGGTGTAGGTGACGAGCATCTCGTCGCCCGGCATCACGTCGTCAGCTGTCCCGTCGACCGTCGCCGCCAACGACGGGGGCAGCGAGGCGTCGAGCCCGGTTCCGTAGCCCCCGTCCGCCCACGCCCGGCTGGGTTGACCCCACAAGAGCACCCGGCGGAGCTGCGGCAGGCTGGGCAGGTGTAGCGGCCCCGGCCCGTGGCCGGCGAGCTCGGGCGCGATCGTCTCCAACCGCTCGAGATAATCGTGTTGGATAAACGAGTCCACCGCGAGCAAGTACTGGACATCGGCGTGGTGGAGGAAGCGACCGAGCTCCGGCGTCTTGTAGAAAGTGTTGACCGGAATGACCACCGCGCCCAAGCGGGCCGCTGCGGCCCAGGACAGCACCCAGCTCGTGCCATTGGGAAACAGCAGGCCGACGCGCGAGGACTTGCCCACGCCGGCGGCGACCAAACGGCCGGCGAGGTGACGAGAGTGGTCGTCGAGCTCGGCGAAGGTGAGTCGGTCGGTGGGCGTCACCACGCAGTCGTTGGCCCCGAACCGCTCGCGCCCGGTGCGGAGCAGGTGGGGCACTGTCGGGAGGTAGTCGGGAAAGGTGGGCTCAGTCATGGAACTCGTTAGAACGGCCGGTCCGCGGGGCCTGCGGTCGGACCGGGGGTAAATGTGGCAGGCATGCTGACGACGCCGGCAAGCATCGGATTGCCCTCGTAAAAGCGGGTGGCGTCGAGGTCCACCCGGTAGTCGGGAAGCCGGCGCAACACCGTCTCCACCAACACCTGGAACATGGTGCGGGCCAGGTGCATCCCGATGCAGCGGTGGGCGCCGATCCCGAAGGCCAGATGGGGGTTCGGTGAGCGGTCGAGCACCACCTCCTCGGGCCGCTCGAACTCCGACTCGTCGTGGTTGGCCGACAACCAACTGATGAGCACCACATCACCGCGGTTGAGCTGCTGGCCGCCCAGCTCCGTTGGTTTGGTGACCGTGCGGGTGAGCGTCTCGTTGACCGAGTAGTAGCGGAGGAACTCCTCCGTCGCCGGCACCATCAGCTCGGGTCGATCGATGAGCTGTCGACGCAGGTCGGGCTGGGTGTCAAGTTGGTGCAGGGTGAGCGAGGTGAGCGAGGTGGTGGTGTCGAGCCCGCCGCCGACCAGGTTCCACAGGACCGCGCTGATCTCGCGGTCGCTCAAGGGGCGATCGCCGTCAACCCGAAGCTGTACCAACCGGGTGAGCAGGTCGTCGCGGGGCATACTCCGGCGCGCCTCAGCCTCCGCCAGCAACCCCGCCACCATGTCGGGGACCCGGGCCATCGCCCGGTCGTACTCGGGGGCGCCAGGGCGATGGGCAACGGTGGCGTGGAACAGCTCGCCGTAGTGCTCCCAGCTGTCGCCGGGCAGGCCGATCAGCTTCATCGTCACCACGGCCGGCACCGGATTGGCCAGGTCGAGCACCAGGTCCATACGCCCCGTGGAGATCTTCTGGTCGATGAACCAGTTGGTGAGCTCCTCCATGAAGGGGCGCAGGGCGTTGACCGCTTTGGGCAGCAGGACCGGGTTCAGGACCCTTCGCAACGCCTGGTGGATCGAACCGTCCGCCTCGGCAATACCCGCCGGCGGGATGCCCCGAGTCCGGGGCACGCCCGCGATGCCGCGGTACTCGACGCCGTCGTGGTCGCCGATCTCGCTGCTAAACGTCTCCTCGTCGCGGGACACCTGGGCCACTTCGGGGTGCCCACTGACAACCCAGAAGCCGCCGTAGCGCGGGTTGTAGGCGACCGGGTTCTGCCGCAACTTCCTCCACTCCGCGTGGCGGTCGTCGAGGAACTCCTTCGAGTGATGGTCGAACTGCACTTGGGGTGGTACACCCATGCCGTCCCCCCACTCGACGGTCGAGTCGCGCTGCCGATATATTCGGGGTCACTGTATAGGAGATAAGCGACCGGCCAGTACTGGGTCCGCCTTCGAAGCGGTAGCCGGCGAAGGAGAGGACTAATCGACAAGCTGCTCACCGATCAGCTCAGGCTCATGGCCGAGCACTTCCCCGACGAGAGCGCCTATGTCGAGGTAACTAGCGACAGAGGCATCACTTTTGTCGAATGGGATCGCGAGTCCGACCGGCTGGCCCGAGCCCTGCTCGAAGCGGGGGTGGCCAAGGGTGACCGGGTGGCGGTCTACCTGCCCGCCGAGGAGCCGCTGGAGTGGATCGTCGCCTACGCCGCCGTCCACAAAGCCGGCGCCGTCGCCGTGCCCACCAACACCCGACTGGCCCCCCGCGAGCTCGAGTACGTGTTGCATCACTCCGAAGCCGTCGCCGCCTTCTGCGGGACAACCACGACCGCCACGCTGCAACAAGCCCGCCCGCGCCTGCCCTTGCTTCGATGGGTCGCGACCACCGTCGCGGCGCCACCAACCGACTTCGTGTCGTGGGCGAACGCCAGCGCCCCCGACGGCGGGCCCGTCGAGGTCTCCGTAGCCGAAGACGACATGGCCGACATCATGTACACGTCGGGCACAACCGGCCGGCCCAAAGGTGTCGTCGTCCGCCACCGAGATGTCGCCACCATCCCCAACGGGCTGCCCCGCTGGTCCGGCGACGGCTGGCTCCACGCCTCCCCTCTCTTCACCTTCGCCGGCATCGCGTCCGTCTACAACCCCATGAAGCTGGGGATGACCGGGCTCTACCTGCCCCGATTCGACGCCGGAATCTGGCTGGAACAGGTCGAACGCCGCCGGCCTGCCGCGGTCTTCCTGGTCCCGGCGATGGCCCAGCTCCTGCTCGTCCACCCGCGGTTCGAGCCAGCCGACCTGACGAGCATCCAGATGGTGACCCTCGGCAGTGCGCCACTCGCACCGGAGACATTCCGCCGCCTGCGAGAGAAGATGCCGACGGCCTGGGTATCCAACAACTGGGGAATGACCGAGGCCGGTTCGGCGTACTGCGTCCTCCCGCCAGACGAGGCGGCCCGACGTATCGGTTCGGTCGGCAAACCCGTTCCGCCTGTCACCTTTCGCATTGCCGACGACGACGGCCGCGATCTGTCCGCCGGCGAGATCGGCGAACTGCTGGTGTCCAATCCGGGCAAGGAGCGGGAGTACTTCAACGACCCGGAAGCGACGGCCGAGACGTGGCGCGACGGTTGGCTCCACACCGGCGACCTCGCCCGCCTCGACGAGGACGGCTACCTGTATATCGTCGGTCGCAAGAAGGACGTGATCATCCGGGGCGGCAACAACATCCACGCCGGCGACGTCGAGTCGGTGCTCATGGAGCACCCGGAGGTCCAGGAGGCCGCCGTCGCCGGCATCCCCCACCCGGTGCTCGGGGAGGACGTGGCGGCCTGGGTCGTGCCCCGGTTGGGTACGACCCTCGACGCCGACGGATTGCGGGCGTTTCTGGCGGAGCGGCTGAGTGACTACAAGATCCCTCGCCAGATCACGTTCGTCGACGAGCTGCCCCGCAACGCCACTGGCAAGGTGCTCAAGCACGTGCTCAGCGCCGGCTCCGAAACGACCTAGGGATGGTGGTGACCGGGTCCGTCGGTAGGATCGACGGAATGGCCGGCGGCACCGCTGGGAGGGTGCCCGGCCGGGCCGGCGCCGAGATCATCGGGACCGGTTTCCAGGGAGGCTGGCACTGGACCGAGTGGGCCTGCGAGTTCGTCGGCACCGCGCTGCTGCTCCTGGGCGGCCTGTCCGCCATATGTTTGGACTTCGCGCCAGGCAGCCCGGTGACGTCGGTCGTCGGCGACCACTCGGCCCGGCTGTTGATCACCGGCCTCCTCTTCGCGGGCACGGGCTCCCTGGTCGCGGTCAGCCCGCTCGGTCGCCGCTCCGGCGCCCATCTCAACCCGTCCGTGACGCTGGCCTTCTGGCGGCGGGGCCACATGCACCCTCACGACCTGGCCGGCTACGTGGTCGCCCAGGTCGCGGGCGCCTTGGTTGGCGCCGCACTGGTGCGCTGGTGGTGGGGGGCGAAGGCCAGGGCTGTCGATCTCGGAGTGACGCAACCCCGCCCCGGCCTGGCGCTCGGCAACGCGGTGGGGATCGAGGCCCTGATGACGATGCTGCTCGTCGGCGGGATCCTCCTCATGGTCTCATCCGCCAGGACGGCCCGCTGGACCCCGATGCTCGTCTGGCTCCTAGTCGCCGCGCTGGTCTGGCAGGGGGCTCCGTGGACGGGGACATCGCTCAACCCGGCGCGCAGCCTAGCGCCGGCGCTGCTCGCGCCTAACACCGCCCATCTGTGGGTCTACCTCGTCGGCCCCCTGGCCGGTGCACTGCTCGCGGTGGCGGTCTACGGCACCGTGCCCGGACTCGAGACCCGCACAGCGAAGCTGTTCCACGACCCGAGGTACCCGTCCACGATGGCCACCACCCTGCCGGTCGCGCCGCGCCCATAACTCCGAAGGTGGGATTGCCTAATCCGTCCTTCTCCTACGCAGATCGGGCCTATCTCCGATCCTGCTTGCGGCCGCGAGCATTTGCTGGCTTGTGTTTACAGCGCCATGGGGCGGGTAGTTGCAATTACAGAGGCGGCATGTGGGCTAGATGAAGGAGAAACCATGCAGGTAGGCACCATTGATGTGAAAAAGTTGCGGTTCGTGGCGGACAAAGGTCTCGGGGTCAGCAAGGAGGTCATGGGCGTCCTGGTGGGCAGCGCCCGGCTGCAGGAAGAAGGCGAGTCCCAGCAGGAGCGGGCGACCGCAGAACTAAAAGCGCTGCGCAACGAGGTCCAAGCGCAGAAGCACGAAGCCAAGGCGATGGTGTTCGAGAACCAAGAGAAAGCTGCTCAGAACGCCAAGTAATCCGACGCGAAATCGCGTATTCACGCGGTGGATCGCCTAGCCACCCCCTGATCGAGACACAAAAGGAGTTGTCAGCTGATGGGCATCATTGAAGAAGGCAAAGGCAAGATCAAAGAGACGGTCGGCGACGTGACGAACAACCCGCAATTGCAGGAAGAGGGATATGCACAGAAGGAGAAGGGCCGGGCCGAACGCGCCGCCGACCAGGAGCGGGCCGAGGCCAAGGTCCACGAGGCCGAGGCCAAGGAGAAGGAATTCGGGCAGCGCGCGGCCGAGTCGGCCAAGTAGCCAGCGCAGCAAGACGCTGACGCTGATGACCGCACCACCGCCGGGTCCCGGCGGTGGTGTCGCGTGGACTGACGGGCCATCGATCTCCAGCCTGGCTCCGGAGGCGAGACCGTAGGCTCCCGAAAATGGACCCCTTCTCGTTAGACGGCCGCAGGGCCTTGGTGACCGGAGCGTCCCGCGGCATCGGCGCGGCGACGGCTCGAGCCCTCGATCGGGCTGGAGCTCGCGTCGCTCTCGTCGCCCGGAGCCGTGAGGACCTCGAGTCAGTCGTCCAGGACCTTCGCCACGATCCGCTGGCCCTGATATCCGACCTCGCTGGCGTAAGTTCGCCCGCCGACGTGGCCAAACAAGTGCTCGATTCGTTCGGTTCCGTCGACATCCTCGTCAACAACGCCGCGGCAGCCGCCCGGCTGGCCACCGTGGACACCGACGCCGCGGTCATCGATCACATCCTCGCCGTCAACGTTCGGGCCCCGTTGTTGCTCATCGCTGGCCTGGTGCCATCGATGATCGACCATGGCGGAGGTTCGATCGTGAATCTCTCGTCGGTATCGGCATTGCTCGGCACGCCGCGCCGCGCCGCGTACGCGGCATCGAAAGGTGCGCTCGACGCCGCGACCAGGTCCTTGGCGATGGAGCTGGGACCGCACGGGATCCGGGTCAACTCAGTCGCACCCGGCGTTGTCGACACCGCCTTGTGGGCCAAGAACAAGCTGGTCCCAGGAGTCATTGAAAGTGTCGAGCGCCAGACCCCGCTCCGGCGTTGGGCGACCCCGGAGGACATCGCCGACGTGATCGTCTTCCTCGCCTCAGACGCCGCCAGGTTCATCACCGGAGAGACCGTCGCGGCCGACGGGGGGATGGCCCGCACCCTGGACCTCTACGGAGGGCCAGTCTGAGGTCAGGACGTCGTCGGCGGATGTCGGCGGGACGGGGGGCGGCGGGCGAGGCGGATGCCGGCGGGACTGGC
>PMHH01000092.1:21315-21729 GCA_003156595.1 Acidimicrobiaceae bacterium | reverse complement strand
CGCTCGGCGGCGGCGATGACCTTGGGGAGCACCCCGCTCGCTCCTTTGACATGCAACTCGGCACCTCCGCCGTCGATGGCGCGCACCCGGGTCGTGCCCTCCACGCCCCGTTCGAGGACCTCGGCCAACCCGGAGGAGTCGCCGGCCACCCGGACGGTGACGATGGTGTCGACCCCGACCGTCGCCTTGAGTCCGGCCGGTGTGTCCAAGGCCAGGATCCGGCCGTGGTCCNNTCCTCCATGTAGTGGGTGGTCAAGAGGATCGTCTGGCCGTCGCGGTTGAGCTCGCCGAGGATCCCCCACAGCGCCAGCCGACCCTGGGGGTCGAGACCCGCGGTGGGTTCGTCCATGAAGAGCACCGCCGGCCGGTGGAAGATCGACCGGGCCACCATGAGCCGCTGGGCCATCCCGCCGG
>PMHH01000092.1:2037-21195 GCA_003156595.1 Acidimicrobiaceae bacterium | reverse complement strand
CCCGCGCCGTTGGGGCCGAGCAGCCCGAAGATCTCGCCGGTGTGCACGACCAGGTCGAGATCGTCGACGGCCTTGAAATCGGTGCCGGCGTACACCTTGGTCAGGGCGGCGGTGCGGATCACCTCCGTGGCGGGCGCGGCCCCTTCAGCCGGTGTGGGCGCGATCAACGTCAACGTCAGTCCTCCCGTAATGATCGATGATCCGTTGCAGGTAGCCCCGCAACGACTGCAGTTCGGAATTGGAAAAAAGAGAGCGAAACTCGGCATCGAGCTGGTTGGCGAAGCTGACCGCCTTGCGCAGGTGGGCCCGGCCCTTGGTGGTGAGGACCGCCGAAGAGGTTCGCCTGTCGTCGCGGCCCCGGACCCGCTCGACCAACCCGTCGGCCGTCAGCCGATCGAGGTGATGGGTGAGGGTCGGGCCCTCGATGCCCAGGTGGCGGGCCAGCTCCCGCTGGCTGACCCCGGGGTACAGCTCCACATGGAGGAGCACCACATAGGTGTGAAAGGACGAGCCGATGCTGGACAACCCCTCATCGAAATGGGCATGGGCGGCCTTGGTTGCCCACGACAGCTGTTTGCCCAGGCGTTCTTCCATGGCCCAATCGTTTCATATCGAATCGTTTGATGTCAACCGAATGACGGGAATGCCACATTTTTCCGACGGTGATGGCCCACAATAGGGACGTGAACCAAATGCGCCAGAGGCCGGCGGCGACAGCCGCCATGGGGGCGGCCCTGCTGACCTTCGTGGTCGCGGCATGCGGATCCACGAGCCCGGCGCACGATCCGTCGGCACCGGCCGGGCAGTCGGCGCCAACGCTGACGGCGCCACCCGCGTCCACCACCCTTCCCGCGGCACCGGTCACGACCACTACCACCCTCCTTTCGGGGCCGAACCTCCGAGAGGGGAGCACCGGGCCGAGGGTGCTCCGACTCCAGACCCGACTGACCGCGCTTGGGTACTGGCTCGGGACGCCCAACGGCACGTTTGGCGACAGCACCGAGCAGGCCGTGTACGCCTTCCAGAAGGCGGCTGGCCTCACCCGGGATGGCGTAGTTGGCCCCAAGACCGCGGCCGCGCTCGCCACTGGCGCCGTTCCCCACCCGCGCAGCACGTCTGGTTATGTGATCGAGATCGACCTGAGCGACGACCTCATGATGTTTGTCACCAATGGGAAGCTCGACCACATCCTCAACACGTCGACGGGCGGCAGTTACCTCTATACCGTTGGGAAAGCCACCGGTGTCGCCGACACACCCGTGGGGGTGTTTCACATCAGCCGCCAGGTCGACGGCATGGTCACGGACTCGCTCGGCCAACTCTGGCGGCCGAAGTTCTTCTACGGCGGGTTCGCTATCCACGGAGACGGATACGTGCCCCCGTACCCGGTCTCCCACGGGTGCGCCCGGGTCAGCAACGAAGCCATCGACTGGATATGGGCCGACCAGGAAGCCCCGATCGGCACCGAAGTCTGGGTCTACTAACCGATGATGGATGGGCTGATCGACGCCCGGGCCAACGCCGGCTGGTGGTACCTCGACCGCCACCTCGCAGACGGACGGGCCTCGTGGACCTGCCTGCAATCCGAGGAGGGCGACCTCAGTTACGGGGACCTCGCTGACCTGGCCGGACGGGTGGCCAACGTGCTCGTCGAAGCCGGGCTGCGGATGGAGGACCGGGCCCTGCTGGTGTTACCGGACTCGCCATTACTCGTGGCCACGATCCTCGGTGCGATGCGCGTCGGTGCCGTGCCGGTGGCGCTGAGCCCCCGCCTGAATGCCATCGACTACGCCTACGTGGCGGCAGACTGCCGCCCTCGGGTCGCGGTCGTCGCACCCGAGTACATCGACGCCCTGGTCGCGTCTAGCCGGAACTCCGGCTATCCGTCCGTGATCTTCAGCACCTCTTCCGGTGAACCGCCGACATCCCGACCGACCCATGTCTCCCGCGGCCATGGTGTCGACGGTGTCGACGGGGCGCGAGTCGTGCCCCTGGACCCCCTCTTGGAGACCGCGTCAGCCGAGTGCCCCGTCGCCCCGACGAGCAAGGACGACATGGCAATCATCCAGTACACGTCCGGGAGCACGGGTACCCCCAAAGGTGTCGTCCACCTGCACCGGGGGCTGCTGGCCCTCCCGGGCGGCTTCGGGCGCACGCTCGACCTGTCCCCGCCTGATCTCTGTTTCTCGGTAGTCAAGATCTCGTTCGGCTACGGGATGGGCAACTCGATGTTCTTTCCCCTAGCGGCCGGGGCCGGCTCCTTTCTCCATCCCGGGACCGCCGATCCGTCTACGGTCATCGATGTCGTCCAGAGATTTCGACCCTCGGTATTCTTCGGCGTTCCGAGCCTCTACGCCGCGCTGCTCTCTCTCGCCGAGAGCACGATCGCCGAGACGTTCGCTAGCGTTCGGCTTTGCGTATCCGCCGGCGAATTCCTCACCGACTCTGTGCGCGACAGCTGGCGCCAGCGCGCTGGGCTCCAAATCCTCGACGGCCTTAGCTCGACGGAGTGCCTGCACATCTTCATGACCAGCCGGCCCCGAGATCCTTACGGCGAGTCAGCCGGCGACGTGGTGAAGGGCGTCGAAGCCAGACTGCTCGACGAGGGCGGGCAGGTGGTCGAGCCGGGCGAGATCGGTCATCTCTGGGTGAAGAGTCCTGCCAACGCGGCCCGCTATTGGAATAAGCACGACGAGTCCATGGCCACCATGCACGGCCCGTGGACCCGAACAGGCGACCAACTCCTCCAAGACCAAGCGGGTTTCTTCCAGTACGTGGGTCGATCCGACGACATCATCGAGGTGGGCGGGATGAAGGTGGCGCCGGCCGAGGTCGAGGTCGCCCTGCTCCAGCATCCCGCCGTCGACCAGTGCGCCGTCGTTGGCACCTGGGAAGAGGGCATATCCATGGTGGTCGCCTACGTATGTCTGGCTGACGGCCACGAAGGGGATCAGGCGACGACCCGCACCTTGCACTACCACGCCCGTCAATCGCTGGCCGGATACAAGCGGCCGCGCCAATACAGGTACGTCGACGCCCTTCCGACGACCTCGACCGGGACGCTGGCTCGGTTCCGCCTGCGCGAAGCGGCCCGCCAGGGAGCCGATCAGACCTAGCGTCGCAGGCCGTCCTCGACCGGCTCCGAGGCAGCCCTTAGCGTTAGCAGCGGCGATCCCACCACAGGGTGACCAGGGCCCGGCGGTCCTCGCCGGAGGTCAACCGCTCCTCCAAGTAGGCACCGATCTCGGCGTCGTACTCGGGGCCGACACAAAGGCGGCGGCGGGCGAAGGCGACCCGCTCGCCTCGAGGTGCGCCGTCCCATAGGGACGCCCGCTCGAAGCGCTCCAGGTGGACGTCATACCCGAGCGCCGCCACGACGGCGGCAGCGTCGTCGGCAGACGGGCCGGACGGCCGATCCAAGCCGTGGATCGAGCGCCATAGAGGCGCGAGGTCGCTCTGCGGATGCCGCTCGGTCATCTCGATCACTACCCGCCGGCGGGCGTGCTCGTCAAGGGCGGTCACGAACGGCACCAGATCGGCGACGTTGTAAGTCACGTGATGGCACACGACTACCTCCGCCACCGGCGTTGTGGGTGCGATGTCCGGCCACCGCCCGGCCACCTCGGTGTGGGTGACGCCCCGCTCCTCAGCCGCCGCCGCGAAGGAGGCCAGCATGGCCTCGCTCTCGTCTACCGCGACGAGCCAACCGACCGGCGGCGCCAGCGGAAGGCTGGCCGCGCCCCCGCCGGCCCCGACGTCGAGCACGGTTGCGCCGGCGGAGAGGAGGTCGAGCGCCCGATGCCGTGACGGGGTCGGTTCGGGGTCGGCGAGGCTAGCCGCGGCGGCGTGAGAGAAAAGCGACGTCGGGAACCCCCACGGCGACTCGGGCGCGGCTTGCCGGATCGCTTCCGGGATGGCCCACGCCTCTAGGGCCAGACGCCAGCGCCCGGCGGGGCTCTCGCCGGCGTCGCTCGGGTTAGTGCAGGTCGGGGGTGTCTTCACTGGGTAAATCGTTCCATATCAAATGGTTAGATGTCAACCGAAACCGGTGCAGACCGGGAGGCGCGCCGCGGGGAACCGCGTCCCGAAAGCGTTAACGTCAGGTTTCGGGCTGGCAGTGGATGCGTCCGTTCGCTACTGTCCGTCCTGGAACTTCGTTGAAGGCGTCATCGCGAGCCGGATTTGCGGCAGACGATATGCGAAGGGGCGCCGATGTTGGCCCGAACGACAACTGCATGGAGCCGAGATTGGCCATTAGTGGTTCCAGTTCAAAAACTACGGACTTTCTTCACACCGACGACGGTGTTGGGGGGCCGCGACGGCAAGAAGCCGGCCCCAGGGCCACCCAACTCGTGGACCTCACTCACGACCCCACCGGGCTGCCGGCTGTCTCATTGGTCATTCCGGCCCTCAACGAGGCGGACAACATCGGGTTCGTGCTGGACCGAATCCCCAAGTGGGTAGACGAGGTGCTCATCGTGGATGGCGCCTCCACCGACGACACCGTCGCAGTCGCCCGCCGCCACCGGGCCGACGTCCGGGTTGTCGTGCAATCGGGGAAGGGTAAGGGCGATGCCCTGCGGTGCGGGTTTGAAGCCGCAACGGGGGACGTCATCGTGATGCTCGACGCGGACGGCTCGACTGATCCCGCCGAGATCCCTCGCTTCGTGGCCGCGCTGCGTACTGGGGCCGACTTCGCCAAAGGTAGCCGATTCATCACCGGCGGCGGATCGGTAGACATCTCTCCGCACCGCCAACTGGGCAATCGGTTGCTCATTGCCCTCGTCAACCTGCTGTGGGGCGTCAGTTTCACCGACCTCTGCTACGGCTACAACGCCTTTTGGCGACGCCATTTACCTCAACTTCAGATCGAGTCGAGCGGCTTCGAGGTCGAGACGATGCTCAACATCAAGGCCATCAAAGCCAACCTCACCGTGGTGGAGGTGGCGTCCTTCGAGAGTGGTCGCCGTAACGGCGCTTCCAACCTGATCGCTCGCCGCGACGGGCTCAGGGTGTTGCGAACGATCCTGGCCGAGTGGATCCGTCCTCGTTGAGGCCAGCAGCCACCAATCCCTGGGCCGCCTCGGCTACCTGGGGTACGAGCGACTGAGGTGCCCCAGGCCATCATTGTTGGATCAGGACCTGCCGCGGTTGGGACCGCATTGGCCTTGTCGGCGCGAGCTGACCTCCGGATCACCGTGATCGATCTCGGCTTACGACTCGAAACCGAGCACCAGGACGTGATCGAGACGCTGTCCTCGCTCGCGCCCGAGCAGTGGCCGGCGGGTCTGGTGGCCCGGGTGGCGGCTCAACCAGTTACTTCGAGCGTTCGTGGCCTGCCGGAGAAGCGCGCCTACGGGTCTGACTTTCCTTTCCGCGACGAGGGACAGCTGGACAACCTGAGCACCGAAGGTGACGTCAATCGTCTTCTGGTCTCGGCCGCTTACGGCGGGTTCAGCACCGTGTGGGGATCGCAGGTGATGCCCTTCACCGCGGCCACCTTCCGCTCTTGGCCGGTGAGCGACGTCGATATGAAGGCGCACTACCAGGCCATTCTGGAGACGATCCCCTTTGCGGGCGAGGTCGACGACCTGGCTGATCTCTTTCCGCTCATCGCCGCGGCCAAGCCGCTCCCGGATATCTCGGCCCGAAGTGAAAAGGTGCTGGCGGCCTACTCGCGTCACCGCTCGAAGTTGAGGTCGTTCGGTGTTCTGTTGGGCCGGGCCCGACTGGCCTTCGACTCGCCCAACTGTGTTCGGTGTGGGTTGTGCATGACGGGTTGCCCCTTCTCGCTCATCTACTCGGCGGCCACCACGATGGACCAGCTTCGGGCGTCGGGCCGGGTCACTTATCAGGGCGGCCTGATGGCTCTTCGTGTCGGCGAGGAGGGCGACCGACCGTGGGTCGAGGCCAAGGAACTCCGCGGCGGTCGCCTGCGCCGATTCGAGGCCGACCGAGTGTTCCTGGCGTCTGGGGCCTTCGGTACGACGAGGCTGGTGATGGGTTCGCAGGACCGCTTCGATCAGGACATGACCATGCAAGAGTCGGTGCAGTTCACTCTGCCGTTTGTGTCGATGCGACCGACGGTCGACCCCCGCACGGAGCAGCTATTCACGCTCAACCAATTCAACATGGTGGTCAGGCTCGATGAGCAGGGGCGAGACCTCTCGCAGCTCCACTTCTACACCTACAACCCGGCCTTCTCGGCGGCCCTTCCGGGCGGGCTGCGCTGGCAGGGCGCCCGTTTTCTTACCACGGCCGTCTTACAGCGCCTCTCCTTCGCCATCGGGTACCTCCCATCGTGGGTGTCGCCGCGCCTTAGGCTCCGCGCCCGCCCCAGCCGGCCCGGAGAGGTCACCGAACTCAGGGTCTGGCGCGAGGATCCCCGGTGGCACCGCAACCGGACCCTTCGCCGGGTCCTGTCCCGAGTGGCCCGCGCCTCGGCGCCTCTCGATCTCTGGCCGGTACTGCCCGAACTCCACTTCGCCGCAGGCGGGAAGAGCTATCACTGGGGTTCGAGCTTTCCGCACAGCACCCGGGCGTCGAGCACCTCGACGGACACTCTGGGGCGTACCGACCGGTGGCGACGGGTGCACCTGGTCGATGCGTCAGTGTTCCCAGATGTACCTGCGACGACGTTCACCCTGACGATCATGGCCAACGCGCATCGGATCGCCACGGGCGCGCTCGCAGAGGCCTGGTGACCTCCAGCACGAGTCCTCGGCCGCGGACAGTCGCCGTGACGGGCTGCTACGGCTACCTCGGCGGCATCATCAGCCGAGCCCTCCAATCCGCCGGGTTTACGGTACGCGCCCTGGTGCGGACCCCGCGACCGTCTGACCCCACAGCCGTTCCGTATCGCCTGGGCGGGGGAAACGAGGCCGGCGTCCTCGAGGGCGCTGACGCGCTGGTGCACTGCGCCTACGACTTCGCCCTGACCAGGAGAGCAGACATCTGGCAGGTGAACGTAGAGGGCACTCGCCAGCTGATGAAAGCAGCTGTCAGCGCGGACATCCGTCGGGTGATCACTCTGTCGTCGATGTCGGCCTTCGAAGGGACCAAGCAGATGTACGGGCAGGCGAAGCTGGCGATTGAGGAGGCAACCTTGGCCGTCGACGGCTGCGCCCTCCGTTGCGGGCTGGTCTACGGAGATCATTCCGGAGGTATGACGGGTGCGCTACGCCGAATGACCCGACTACCGCTTGTCCCTCTGGTTGCAGGCGACAGCCGGCAGTTCCCCGTCTACGAGGGCGATGTGGCGGAGGCAGTTGTCGCGGTGGCGACCGCGGCAACCGTTCCGGCGAAGGTAATCGGTCTGGCCCAGACCGACGGGGTCGCCTTCAGATCGGTACTGGAGGAGCTGGCGCCGGCCGGCCAGCCCCCCCGGTTTGTCCCCGTCCCGTGGCAGGTCGTGTACGCCGCGCTCCGCATCGGTGAGCTGGCTCATCTCCAGTTACCCTTCCGGTCCGATTCCCTCCTCGGACTCGTGCACGCCGCCCCAGAGGTGCCCAACGCAGACATCCTCACCGAACTGGGCATCAACGTGCGAACGATGGACAAGGCCGGAGCCCCGTGGCGGACGGCGACCCCGTGAGCAGCCCGAAGCGGACCCTGGAGGCGGCGACCCCGAACGCTCCCACCGTGAGCGTGATCATCTGCGCCTACACAACGAACCGCTGGGACTTGCTCGTCGACTCCGTATCGTCCGTACTCGACCAGACCCTTCCGCCTCGTGAAGTCTTTGTCTGTATCGACCACAACCCTGAGCTCTACCGAAGAGCGCAGGCCCACTGGCGGAGCCATAGTCGGGTCCGCGTCATCGAAAATCGCTACGGGGGGCGGCTCGGATCAGCCCGGACCACGGCTGCGGAGCTCGCCTCGGGCAGCCTGATCGCCTTCCTCGACGATGACGCCGCCGCAGAGCCTGACTGGCTGCGCACGCTGGTGGCGGCCATGGCCGATCCGTCTGTGGTGGCCACGGGGGGGGCGCCGCTGCCCATCTTCAGCCGCCCTCGGCCGCGTTGGATCCCGTTGGAGTGCGACTGGGTGTTCGGTTGCGCCTACCGCGGTCTGCCCGAGAGCACCGCACCCGTGCGGCATGTGATTGGCGCGAGCATGTGCGTCCGGAGGGAGGAGCTGCACGCCATCGGGTACTTCCACTCCGACGACCACGACGATATGGACATGTGCCATCGGTTGCTGCACAACTACGCGGACCGGCAGATCCTCTACGTGCCGGACGCCGTCGTCCACCACTACGTGCATCCCGAGCGCCTCACCTGGAGCTACTTCTGGCGGCGTTGCTTTTCGGTCAACCGGGGGAAGGTGGGCGCGTTCGCGGGCATGGGTGCGGCGCGCAACTTGAGGGCCGAGCGACAGTTCGTCCGACGCTCGCTCAGAACTGGTGTGTACGCAGGGTTCAAGGAGTGGGGCTCCGGTGACGTGGGGGGGTTATGGCGCGCCCTCTCGCTCGTGGCGGGGATCGTGCTCGCTGCGGTCGGGTACGGCTTTGGCCATGTCGAACTGGCGGGCCGGCGCCTCATCGGCGGCGTTCCGCTCAGCCCTCCCTCTCCAGACGAGAAACGTTGATGAGGGCGGCCGACTCCGGCGCCAAGCCGGCGAGGGCGCCCTCACGGCGCAGGTGACGATACTGACGAATGACCGACGGCATGACCACGACCGCCACCACCGCCTCCGCCGCGAAGAGGGCAAAGCCGGCGGCAGCGATGCCGTGTTTGTCGACGAGGGTGACGGTGAGGGCAAGCACAATGGCCGTGACCGCTAGTTGGGTCAAGACCGACCGGCGGATGCGACGACGGATACGCGCCAGAGTCACGTAGAGCAGATTCACGGCGATGAAGGGGACGGCGGCCCCGACGTATTCGAGCACGGCGGCGCCATGCCGGGCGTAGGCGGCCCCGAGAAGTGGAAGGAAGATCGGCGCGCCAAGGATCATTAGCGCGGCGGCAGGTAGAGAGATGCCGCAGCCGAGACGGACGGCCCGGCGGACGTTACGGTACAGATGCTCCGGCTCGGCGCTTGCTTCCACGAGCAGCGGGTTCGAGATACCCACCAGCACGGCGTAGACGGCGGCCCCGAACATCCAGGGAACCGAGAAGTACGCGGTCTGGGCCGCGCCCAGCGCTTGGACGACGACTATGGGGGGGACCGCCTGAAGAAACACGAGCGCCAGGCTGCCCAGGTACTCGCCGGCGACGAAGGTCGAAAGGTCCCCTCTCGACGGCATGGCAGACCGACCGTTCGCGGCGAGCATGTGCGCCGGCAGGACCCGCGTGTAGATGTAGAGGTTGACCGCGACGACGGCCGCTACTACGGGGAGTGTCCAGCCGACGAAGACGCCCGTCTGCGACAACACCCCGGCGAACAGGACGAGGAGCACGATCTTGGCGATGCCGAAGGAGATGTTCTCGACGGGCACCCAGATGGCGGCCCGTAGGCCGGTGAGTGCGGCGTCCTGGATGGTAAACAGCGTCCAGAAGGGAACGCTCACGATGAATATCGACGCCGCCAACGGGCCCGCCGGCAGGAAATGTCGCCCGAGGTGCCCCAAGACGAACGCGGTCGCCACCAACACCGAGAGCACGCTGCTGACGGCGTAGCCAGTCGTCAAGAAGCGCCTGGTGCGAATCCCGGCCTGCTGGCAGAAACGGGGAAACACCGTGACCAGGTTGACCTGGGACAGCGCGGACAAAACCATCATGGATGAGATCTCAGCTGAACCGAGCCCGACGCTCTTCGCGGTGTACAGGTGAGCCGCGGCAAACCAGAACACCAGACCGAGGAGACCAGAGCCAGAGGCGGACACGATGAGGGCGAGAGCGCTTCGGGTGAGATGGTTGACCGGTCGACGGGCGCTAGCGGCTTGACGCAGCTGTGGCATCGGGTCCAGGCCGCGACGCCGCCGAGTGGCGCTGTACAGATACCGGAAAGGTCCGGCCAGCAGCCCCCGAGCCTGCTCCAATCGCAGACGTCGGGGAAAGACAGTGCCATTCGTGGAACCACTGAGGGATGGGACGGGATGGCGTGATGACGTACTCAGCATGCGGACGCCGCGGGGCGCGCCGCGCAGCAGTCCGAAGGCGTAGCGTGGATCGCTCAGGGCGAGCGACGTAAGAAAGGCGGCCAAGCCGACCCCGTACGAGCGGACCTGCCGCTTCAGGTCCGCGTCCGTCCTGGGGTGGTTGTGATAGATCATCGAGGCCGGGTCGACGACGAGGGTGCGGTCTTGAAGCAAGAGTCCGACCAGGACGGCACTGTCCTCGCCGCCTTGGGTCGGGGTCCCGGGGCCCAATCGGACGTCGAAGCCACCGAGGTCGAGGAGGACCTGACGTCGGAAGGCCATGTTGCCCCCGGTACCGAAGCGCCCCGGCGCGTACGGGTACCACGACTCCGCCTCCGCCCCACACCCCGGACCGTAACGGGTCGCGGTAAACGAGCGATTGAAACCGCCGTAATACCGCTCGAACCAGATCTGCGCTGGCGTCTCGAGCTCCCTGGGCACGATGATCCCGGTCACGGCGTCGATCGACGGGTCGGACATAAATCTCCGGGCGATGGCGTGGAGCCAACCGGACGGAGCTTCGACGTCGTCGTCGGTGAACGCCACGATGTCACCGATGGCCGCCTCGAGCCCGCAGTTGCGCGCCGCCGATGCGTTGGCCTGGTCAACGCGCAGCCGGCGAACGCCAAGGGAGGTCCCCGCTTTCGCGGGGACCGGTCCCGCTCCCGATCGGGGACCGTTCTCGACGACGATGATCTCGAAGTTGGGATAGTCCAAGCTCGTGAGGCTGCCGAGGCACTTCGCAAGCAGTTCCGGTCTTCGGTTGTGGGTCGGCACCACGACGGAAATGACGGGCAGATCGGCTCGCTCATGGGAGGGCGGCTCGTCGGGGTGGATCTCGGAGAAGCGCTCCTGGACCTGGTCGACCAGATCGAGCACCGATGGTCCTGGCCGTCCCATCGCAACAGTGACGATCCCAAGTGGGCGTCCGGCACGCGTCACGATGATCCACGCTTCCTCGTGGGTCGAGCCACGGAGACCGCCGTCGAGGGCAACCGCGGGCGAGTCGTCGAGATCGAGGGTGAGTACCGCTACCGGACCCGGCTGTGCCGTTCTCGAGCGGGCCATCAGGCTTCCCTCATGCCTCGGGTGCGAGCTCCCACGCGCCGGACCGCCCGCCACCCGGGTCGAGCCAGGGCTCGCAAACCCAGGTCGACCGCAGATCGGCGCCGCCGGAGTAATGCCAACAGCTCGACCCCGGTCAGGCCGGGGCCGACAGGGACGCGCCGCACCGCAAAGAGATCACCACCGAGAGGCTGGAGGTCACCGAAGATCGCGCATGCCACCTCGTAACCTGCTTGGCGGGCGGCCCGGCGCACCGCGGCCGTGTTGTGCCCGTGTGGGTACGCGAAGGAGGTGACGTCGCGACCCAAACCGTCGCTGAGCACCTGGCGGCTCTGGTAAACCTCCTTCCTCACTGTCGCCGCGCTCACCAGGTCTAGCGGCAGATGTCGGTGACCGTGGCTGCCCACTTCACTTCCGGCGGCCACTACCTCCTGCAGTTCGCTCCAGCCCATGAGTCGGCGGTCACCGTCTGGTGAGTCCCTCATCCACTGGGCGCTCTCGCCGATGAACGCACTCGGGGCGAAGACCGTCGCCCGCATGCCGTAGACGGCCAGCGCGGGGAGGACGGTCGTGTGGAAACTTTGGTAGGCGTCGTCGAAGGTGAGGTAGACGGTGGATTCGGAAGGGCTGGCGATACGGGCCAAGCTGGTCGCCGCAGCAGTCCGGTAACCGGCGTCGGCCATGGCGGCTAGGTGCTCGTCGAACTCCGCGGGGTGGACGACATAGGGCTGCAAGGGGCCGACGCCGCGCCGCGAGCTGACGTCGTGATACATGAGCACCGGGACGACGCCAGCCGGGCCGGCGGGCTTCGATGCCTGTCTCATCCGACTCGCTCGCGGATCCGCCCGACGCCATTTAGGGCGTCATGACTCAGCCTGCGAAGCCCAGGATGGGCGAGGATAAAGCGCCGTCCGACGTCGACGGGCCCGTGGGACGCCCGGTGCATCCAGGTACCGAGCGCCGGTCGGCCCACCCAACCTTCCACCCGGCGCACGGAACCGGTGGAGAGCTTCTGCTTGTACGCCTCGTCCCCCGGCCCCATGTCGATGTAACGCACGCCGGCGTGCGTCGCCGCCTCGATCACGTACCAGGTCCGCACCGCGCCAGGCGAGTCGCTGGCGGCGCCGATGTCGAACGACGACAACCAGCCGGCATAGACGCCGCTCGAACCCAGGCTCACGTCGACGGCCAGCAGTCGATCCCCGACGCGCAAGGTCGACACGCACCCTCGCAGCCCTGGCGAGGATGTTTCGCTCAGGGCTTCCACCACATCCCGCACCTCGGGTCGGGCCAACAGGTCCCGACGCCCGGTCCTTCGGTAGTGCGCAGATTTCCAGGCCAGAAGCTGGCGGACCGCCCCCGGGTCGTGGCGGGCGAACTCGAAACGCAGGTCGGGGTTCTCCCGCTCCAATCGGCGTCGCTTTCGCTCGATCGCCTTGATGAACTTCGGCTGCCGGGCGCGGGTAGCGGCCGCGTAGCGGTCGAAGCCACCACTCAGGTCGATGATCAGCGAGGCGGTGTCACGGACCGCCGAGCTGGATCCCACCGGTCGCGGCGCGGCCACCAGGTGGCTGAAGGCAAAGAGGTCGAGCCCACACGCGTGCACCACCTGGGGCAGCGTCCACTCCGCCCGGGGGTCGGCGACGAACGCCTGCACGTTGGAGTAACCCTCCCCGAGTGTCCGGGCCGTGCGAAACGCCCCGATTTCGAAGGGAAGGAAGCCGATGATGTGGTGACCGTCCTCGACCACACCGACCCGTGCTCTGCGATCATGCTCGCCCACCGTGAGCGCAAACTCCGGGGCGAGGAATGGGTTGTCCAGTCCCAGCCCGACCTGGAACTCGCGCCACAACCCGACCTCAGCCGGTCCCAGTTCCGTTGGGCGGCAGACCGTCGCCTTCACTGCCCGTCCAGCCCGCCGCTATTTGCCTCCTGCGCCAAGAGGCCGCGTGACCGAAATACCAAAGCCGTCGTCCCTTCCGTTCTTGGCAGGAAACTTCCGTCACCCTCGCGTCACCCTCGGCAATCACCCTTCGCTACGAGCTTAATCGCGACCTCGAGACGCCTTGCCCGGCGGCCCGAATTCGTCGTTGGACAGGCTGCTTGATAACCTTCAGCCAACGAAGACGCAAGGGGAAATATGAACGTATTTTCGACGCGCCACCCGTTGCCGTGAGTCGCCCGTCGGTATGACGGACCACATCGCTACGTCGCCCACCACCGCGTTCTCCACGGCGCCCCCACCCATCCTGACGGACACGCGGGTGCCCGGACCCTTGCCGGCGGCGGGGCTACCCGCGTCGACACGCTTGGCCCCGACCCGGCCTTCGCCCGCAGGGCTCGCCCTAGGGCTCCAACTCGGCGGGGTGGCGCTCTGGCTGGTGAGCCTCGGCCATATCCACCCCTACCGATCCGGGCCGGCCGGGCTGATCGGTCAGCTCCCTTGGGTGTGGTGGGCAGGCCTGGCCGCCGTGGTACTCGGCTTGGTGGTCGCAGCCGTCCAGCCGAATCCGTCCTGGACGTTGGGCAGCGGGGTAGTCGCTCTCGCCGTCGTCCTACACGCCACCGCGCCGGCGGCGGAGAGCGTCCCGCGGTTCTGGGTCGCTTACGTTCACGCCGGTTTCGCGGATTACATCGGCCGCACCGGCCGGACGCTGCCCGATCTGGACGCCCGCATGTCATGGCCGGGCCTGTTCGCCGCCGCCGGGATGGCAGCGCGCGCCATGGGAGTGCCGACGACATGGTTTATCCGCTGGGCCCCGTTGGTATTCAATCTCGCCTATCTTCTCCCGCTGCGCGCCCTGGCCAGTGCCAGCCTGCGCACCGAGCGGGCCCGCTGGGCGGCGTTGGCCTTGTTCGTCGCTGGCGACTGGGTCGGTCAAGACTATTTCTCGCCCCAAGCGATCGGACTGTTCTTCTACCTGGCCGTGCTGGCCGTCGTAGTCCGCTGGTTTCCTGAGATCAGAACCAGCTGGTTCCAGTCGTCGTTGCGGCGGGGCTGGGATCGCTGGTGGTCCAGCCCTAGCGAGGGCTCGTGGGTGCTCGACTCCCTGGGCCGCCTTCCGGCGCCCAACCCCACCGAAGCCCCGGCGCTGGCGGCTGGCCGCGGCACCCGAGTCGCGCTGGTGGGGGCACTGCTGTTGATCTCCGGCGGCTTGGTCGTGACCCATCAGTTGACGCCTGTGGGTCTTTGCGTGGCCCTGGCCTTCTTGACGTTCGTCGGCCGGACCCAGCTGCGAAACCTCTGGCTCATTGTCCTGGTCATGATCATCGCCTGGCTATCGTGGATTGCCCAGCCCTACTGGGCGGGCCATCTCTCCCAGATCTTCGGCGGGTTCGGCCAATTTGGTTCCAACGTCGGCTCCAGCCTCGGATCGCACCTCGACACCAAGGTGCCCTTGGCCCACCGGCTCGTCCTCGACGCCCGCATCCTGGATCCTGGGATCGTCGGCGCCGCAGTCGTGGTGGCGGTAGCCGTTTCATGGCTTCGGGGGCGGACGGATTGGACGATGGCGGCATTGTGCGTCGCTCCGGTGTCGCTCGCGGCGGGGCAGAGCTACGGCGGAGAAGTGATCCTCCGGATCTTCCTCTTCAGTTTGCCCGCGGCGTGCGTGTTGATCGCGGGAACGCTCGAGCTGCCGGACCGCCAGTCGCGAAAAGCCCGGGACGGCATCCCAACGACCGGGTTGGCTGGACCCCGGCCGTCTCGGGTCGCGATGGCCGGGGTGGCCGCCGTCGGGATCCTGCTCGTCGGTTTGTTTCCCCTGACACGCTGGGGTAACGAGAGCTTCGAGGCCATCGCGCCCGAGGACATGGCAGTCGCCCAGTGGGTCGTCGACAACGTGCCTACCGGCTCGACGCTCCTTGTTCCCGACACGGACACTCCGGTGTACTTCGAGCGTATCGCCGACCTCAGGATCGTCGACTTGACGCCGTACATCTCTGAGCCACCGTCGGCGTTTTTGGCTTCGATCCTCGACTTCGGCCCCCGATCGTGGATCGTCATCTCCCGTTCGGAGACGGAGGCCGGCGTGGTCGAGATCGGGTACGCCTCCGACTGGATGGCGCACCTCGAGCAGATCCTGCTGTCATCCGGCCGGTTCGTCGTCCGGTTCGAGACGATGCCAGAATCTTGGGACGGACCGGCAAGCCCCCCGGGCTCGCCGACAGGATTGGTTCTGCAAGAGGAGCCAGCGAGAACCCCGAGATGAGGAACTCTCGTTCGCTTCGCTCACGAAACGTACCGGCTACCCAGTCGCTCACTAAAGAGCAGCAGAGATCGCTGGCGCACGCCCAGGCTCTTGTGAAGGAGGCCGAGAGGACGCTGGCGCTCGCCGAAGAGGAAGCGGCCCGAATGCTCGGCGAGGCCCGCGCTCAAGCAGAGGCCGCCCAAGTCGAATCCAACCAGCGGGATCGCGAGGCCCGGACGGCGACCGCTGATCTCATCCGGGCCGCCCAGAACGAGGCGGAACACACTCGCCGCACCGCCCAGCAGGAGGCCGATACGGCGTGCCGCACGGCTCAGCAGGAGGGCGATCGGGCCCGCCGCGCCGCCCACGGACGAGCCGAACAGGCAGTCCACGCCGCCAAGGTCGAGGCGCAATCGATCCTCGCCGCCGCCACCGGCCGGGTACAGCAGATCCAGCAGGCGGCCAACGACCAGTCCGCGGCGCTCATCGCTGACGCCAAAGGGCACGCCACCAGGATCAGCCATCAGGTCGACGACGTACTGGCCGCCTTGCGCAACCTCGAGGGACCGCTAGCTGCCAGGGGCGAGCCACCGCTAGCTACCAAGGGCGAGCCACCGCTAGCTGCCAAAGGCGAGCCACCGCTAGCTGCCAGGAGCGAGCCACCGGAGCGCCTCGGCGATCTGGCGTCTTCCAGAAGCGCCGCGGAAACGCAGGCGTCGGTCCCACCGCGGCACCGCCCGGTCCTATTGGACCGTCCCCTGCTACTGGACCGGTCGGTCCTCCTGGCCTGCTGCACAGTGGCCGCCCTGCTGGTCTGGGTCAGCGCCGGAGGCACAGTTCGCGCCGTCACTGTGATAGTGGCCCTCACCGCCGGCACAGGAGCGGCCCTGATCGGATGGCTCGACATCACCGAGGCCTCACTGCGGTGGACGCTCATCCTCGGCGCCGGCACGGCGGTAACGATCCTCGCCAGCCTGCTCGCCATCGCCGTTCGGCTGTGGTATCCAAGCACCTGGGTTGTCGTCATCTCGCTGTTGGCGGCGCTCTCCCTCGGACTCCAGCTCCTCACCCGTAGTCGGACGCCACAGTCCCGATGAAGGCGTTCCTGACCAACCCCGTAACAGGCGTCCTGAGCGTGTTCCCGCTACTCCTCCTCTTGGTGGCCCGCCTGCTGGCGACCGCTTTCCGGCCGCCACCACCGGTCAGCCGGACGGTCCTGACGCTCACCGGGATCTTGCTCACGGTCTTCGCCCTGGTGGTGCTACTCCGGTTCGTTGAACTGTCGTTTTGAAGGCGTAGCGTCCGAGATGTGCTGGGGCGGGCCAGTCCGATACGTCAGCCCCCGGGTGCGTAGGCAGCCACCCAGGCGACCTCCATGTCCACCTCCGGTGGAGTCTTGTTGCTCGGACATTGCTCCCACCGGTTGACGCCGCATCCCCACACCTGCTGCTGCAGGTCCAGCACCATGGGGACGTTGGGACTCTCATTGGCCATCGTCGCCCAGATCTTCCCGTTGAGGGTGTACTCGACGAACTTCGGTGTCCAGATCACACCCCAGGTCTGCCACTGGGTGAGGTCGACATCCACACTTCGTTGCTCTTGCTGGGGGTCGCTCGAGAACCCCCAGTGCAGCGTCCCGAAGGACCGTCCGGGATACCCGAAGGACTCGGCGAAGTCGATCTCGGGGGGCCAGACCCTCCCCGCCGGCCACAACAGGGCTACCTCAGTAACGCCAACCGCCGAGGTGACCCGTGACCGCACCAGGTACTCGCCGTATTTCTGCTCGAGTCCTACTGCACTGGACACGCCCCCTTCGACCCACGGAGGGTATTTAGACGGCCCCTTGTAGTGCTCGGGGTCATGATAAGCCCTGAGGATCAGCATCCCGTTTTGGACCGTGACATGGGACGGATCCCACCACCCGCCAAGGTCCGAGCCCGGCTGACCTTCGTAGGCGATCCACTTGTGTAGGTCGAGCGAGCCTTCATTGAAGCGGTCGGTGAGGACGAGGTGGTACCCCGCAGGTGGTGGCGGAAGCGTCTTGTGGGAGGATGCCGTGGAGGCACCAGCCGGGGTGTTGAGGCCACCCAATCCGACGCACACCGCCAACAATCCAGCGATCGCGATCGTCGATGGCCTTCGCATCCAGCTCCCCGAGTGTTCGTGACGGGCCCATGCCGGACGACCTGGACAACCACCTCGTTCAGGTACCACCTGACCCACTTTCGAAACCCTCTTTTCGGTGCAGGTGCGTCTGTCATCGACAGGCGCGCCGCGAACTTGAGATCCTGAGCCGGGGGTAACCGAGCGCGAAAGCGCCCATTCCGGACAAGGCTATCGTGTCCAAATGGGCGTAGGATCCAGGGGCAAGGACGTCGTCCTCTCCACGGTCAGCTTTATCGGCGCGGCGCCTTCGGTGCGACGATTCATCGAGTTGTCCAGCCAGGCCATCGCGGTAGCGGTTGAACCCCAGTTCGACCCCGCGGTATGGACGACGTACGAAATGCGATGTGAGCTCCCGATGTCGGCGCAGTTCGCCCTGGTGACCCGATCCTTCCGACGCGGTGTGGACGAGGACGGCTTCCTGCGGGTGCACCGTCTGGCTTCAGCGGGTCATCCCGAGATAGGTCTGCTCGACCGTCAGGGCCTCAACGCCCTGTTGACACAACCCGGCGTCGGTCCCGACAGCCTCCAGCTCTACGAAACGGAGGGGGTGATCGCCGGATATTGCCTGACGCGTATCGCATGGTGGCGCGGCCACCGGATCGGCGAGATCGTCGCGGTGGCGCTCGAACCGGGCCTCGTCGGCCAAGGACTCGGCCGCGACTTGGTGCTGAAGGGGCTCACCGACCTCTATCGACGCGGCGCCGGCGTAGGTCTGCTCTATGTCGACGCCAACAATCTCCGGGCCGTGCGCCTCTACATCAGTCTCGGTTTCCAGGTGTTCCGCGTCGACCGGCGTTATGGGCTGGCGCCTCCTCCGGTCATCTGACCCTCCCGAGGCCCGGGCCCCGCGCCGCACCCGGTCGGGGTGACTCTCCCTTATTGGTATATCGAACACCTATAAGGTGTCAAAGATACCAAAAAATATTTCTCGCGTCCGGCCTCGGTGGTCAAGGCCCCGAAACCCTCAGCAGGAACTAAAGTCATATTGGTCAGCACCCGGCAGAAAGGGATCAGCCATGACGCCTCAGTCCGATGAAGCCCTCGACGTTCTCCGAGGGGTCTGGAATGGGCAAGGACAGAGCAAAGCCGAGCTCGATGACGCCTGCGGTCCCAAGAAGGTCTGCAAGAACATGGTCAACGTCGGTTTCGACGGCATGGCCGGCCCCGATGGTGACCTCCGCGCCGCGTGGCGGGCCAGGCTCCAGCGGGAAGGCAAGCTCAGCACGGAGGCGGGCAGCATCCGGGATCTGGTCTTCGGCTCTCGAGAGGCCAACTGAGCAGCAGCCGAGTAACGACCAGGCGAGAGCCGGATGGACTGTCCAGGAACGGTCGGTGAGCTCACCGAGATCTTGCAGCAGGGCGGGTATCTCGCTGACCGGGGGCTGGCCACCGCCCTGTTCGTCTCGCTTTCCCTGCAACGCCCGATCCTGTTGGAAGGTGAAGTCGGGGTAGGCAAGACCGAGGTGGCCAAAGNNTTCGGCCGCAAGCTGATCCGGCTCCAGTGTTACGAAGGCATCGACACGAATCAGGCCCTGTACGAATGGGACTACGCCCGTCAGATGCTGCACATCCGGGCCTTGTCCGAGCGACAGATCGCCGACGAGGACGCGGTCGAGAAGCTGTTCGGCCCTAAGTTCCTGCTGGAGCGGCCGCTGC
>PMHH01000092.1:1640-1948 GCA_003156595.1 Acidimicrobiaceae bacterium | reverse complement strand
CTCGTCCGAGAGCCCGGCGTCTCGGAGGTGCTGACCCGGAAGGTCGTGGCCGCCGTGCACCGCCTCCGCGAGCTGGACCTGGCCAAGCCACCGGGGGTCGCCGAGACGATCGACTGGGTGCGCAGCCTCGAAGTCCTGGGTGCGGTCGATCTCGACGTCCAGATAGCCGAGGACACTCTCGGGGCGGTCGTGAAGGAACGTGACGACCTCGATCTGGTGCGCGAGAACCTGGACGAGATCACGTCCGGTGCCTGAACAGGACCCTTTCGTCGGTGTACTCGTCAATTTCGCCCGCGAGCTCCGGTCGG
>PMHH01000092.1:0-1627 GCA_003156595.1 Acidimicrobiaceae bacterium | reverse complement strand
AGGTGTTCCGGCGCTTCTTCCTCGAAGAGCCGGGCCCGGTCCCGGAAATGTTGATGATCAAGGCACGCGTGACGGCTGAGTCTCAGGCCATGTTGACGGTACCGGCCACAGACCCAAGCAGTGAGGGTCCCGAGGAAGAGGCCGTGCTCGGCTTGATGGCCTCCGATGCGGAGGCGCTCAAGCACAAGTCGTTTGCCGCTTGCACCCCGGAGGAGCTGGCCGCTGTCCGGCGGATCATGGCCCGGATCCGGCTGACCCCGCCCAAGCGGCGGACGCGGCGCATGATGGGATCCCGCTCGGGGCGTTCTCCTGATATGCGCCGGACGGTCCGCGAGTCGATGCGTACGCATGGCGAACCGGCTGAGCTCTATTGGCGGCGGAGAAGGGTCCGGCTGCGTCCCTTGATCCTGATCCTCGACGTCTCGGGTTCGATGGCCGACTACTCGCGCCATCTCCTACAGTTCGCCTATTCCGCCCAGCGGGCGTCGTCCAAGGTCGAGGTGTTCTGCTTCGGCACCCGCCTGACCCGGGTGACCAAAGCGCTGGACCACAGAAGACCGGATCAGGCCCTGGCGCTGGCGGCGCAGGCGGTGTTCGATTGGGAGGGTGGGACGAGGATCGGTCAATCGCTCGACGCGTTCGTCCGGGACTGGGGACGCCGCGGTCTGTGCCGCGGCGGGGTCGTGGTCATTTGCTCTGATGGTCTCGACCGCGGTGATCCCCGCGTGCTGTCCACCGCCATGGAGCGGCTGGCCCGGCTNNCTGTCCGGCCACGACCTGAGCAGCCTGGAAGAGCTCGCCGCGCTCTTGCCAACCCTGAGTTAGGTGGAGCCGTGAGATGGAGCGTAGGTCTCGAATCCGAGGGTGACCGGGTGTTGTCCCGGGAGGAGATACTCGAGTTGGCCGACGCGGTCGCTTGGCACGACGGTATCGCCACCGGGATNNGGCACCAATCGTTACGGAGCCCAACTGGTAGTGCTCGCCGACAGCCGCGAGGAGGCGACCGAAAAGGCGACCGCCGAATTCGAGAAGGCGGCCGAGCTCGCCGGGTTGCCGAAGTGGCCCATCGTTCGGGTCGAGCTCGTCAGCGAGGATGAGGACCAGGTCGAGGACCGGACCGGATACGGATGATCCGGCTCGGATCGCTGGCGGGGTACCCCTTCGAGGGACCGCGCTTGCTGGCCGGTTGGACACCGCCGCCGACACCAGCGGTGTATGCCGTCGTGTACAAGCCGGATCCCGAGACCAGACCGGACCGCTACGCCGTGATCTACGTCGACCAAGCCGAGGATCTCTCTGCGGAGCGGTTTCCCTTCAAGCATCGCCGGGCGAACTGCTGGATCCAGCGGGCCGGCAACCGGTGGAAGGTGTACATCTGCACCTATGACGTGCCCGGCGGTAACCGCTCGCACCGGGAGATGATCGTCCGCGAGCTGACCGCGATCTACAGCCCCAAATGCAATTCGCAACAGTACGACCGGGCGTGGAAGGACGAGTGGATCGGCGAGTACGCGGCCCCCACGACCGGGCCCCTCACGACCGGTCGCGGCCCCGACGACGACCGGTAGGCGAGCAGTAGGCGCCGGCCCCCTATCGGTCCCGGCTCCCGCCGGCCCCCGCCGGCCCC
>PMHH01000150.1 GCA_003156595.1 Acidimicrobiaceae bacterium | reverse complement strand
GTGCGGGAGAAGTCGTAGGTGAGCTGCGTCATACTGCGGCCGAACACGACGCCTCGGGGATCGCCCCCGAGGAGGTCCGCTATGGCCAGGCGGGCCGCTCGCACCGTGTCGTCGGCGCGCCGCTCCGCGGGTGTGGAACGCCCACGGTTGGATATGGCTGCCGTCAGTGTGGCCGCCACCGCGTCGCCCACCACGGCGGGGACCTGCGACCCGCCTGGACCGTCGAAATGGGCAGCGCCTTCGGCGAGCGCCGGGAACTGCTTGCGGATCGCAGCAACGTCGTAGCCCACAGTCGACCTCCCTAGGCATCCTTACTGCCAGGCCACAACATCCTGCCGGGGGCGCTCGCAAATGTGAAGCCACATCGGGCAGCGGAGCATCTCAGAGGACACGTCCCGCTGGCACCGGACCACCGTCTTCGCAGGGTGACGGCCCGGAGATCGAGGTCCAATCCCGAAGATGCACGCCGGTCGAGTTTCTCGGGACTCTGATTGCGGAGGGCCTTCAGTGAGTCGGCAAGCCGCCTGGCGGCTGCAGATGCACGGCCCGTCTAGCAGCACTTTCGTGGCGGTGGAGGCGCGTGGTCGTGTGGATCAAGCGTGCCCCCGCCATTGTTTGAACTCTCGATTACCCGCTTCAGACCGGCTCTCTGCAAGTCGGCTCGGCAGTCAGGGGTGTGGCCGAACGTGTTCTGCAGCGCGTTCGATCATGATTCCGATCTGTTGGGCGTCATGATCCCGAGCTCCGACGTCGTCCTGTTCGCCTGGTGAGCTTCGACTCGGCGTGGTAAACGGCCCGATCCTGACCTGGCACCCCAGAGTTGCAGGGTCGGTGGTCTAGCCGGGGCGTGTCCGGTTCGGCCTACTCTGCGTTGATGGTTGCCGAGCGGCCGGGTCCGGCTCCGACGGGGCTCCCGGTCGAGGATGTGGTAGCCGAGTTGCGGGCCGCTTTGGCTGGCGACGGCGTTGCCGTATTGCAGGCAGAACCCGGCGCGGGCAAGACCACCGTGGTGCCGTTGCGGCTGCTGGGCGAGGGGTGGTTGGGCAGCGGGCGCATCGTGGTGTTGGAGCCCCGTCGGGTGGCGGCTAGGGCGGCGGCGGCCCGGATGGCGGAGCTGCTCGGCGAGGAGGTCGGGGCGACGGTCGGGTACATCACGCGCGACGACCGGCGGGTCGGCCCGACCACGAGGGTGGAAGTGGTCACTGACGGGATCCTGACTCGTCGGCTCCAGCGCGAGCCGGCGCTGCTGGGGACAGGGCTGGTGATCTTCGACGAGTTCCACGAACGGCACCTGCAGGCCGACTTGGGCTTGGCGCTCACCCTCGACGTCCGCGACGGGCTACGCCCGGACCTGCGGGTATTGGTGATGTCGGCCACTCTTGACGCCGGTCCGATCGCGGCGCTTTTGGGCGAAGCGCCGGTTGTCACCAGCTCGGGGCGGACCTACCCGGTTGCGGTGCGCTGGCTATCGAGGCGGCCCGGCGGTCGGCTGGCATCCGGCGTCGCCGCCGTGGTTGAGGGAGGCGCTGGCGCGTGACTCAGGCGACGTGCTGGCCTTCTTGCCGGGTGTGGGCGAGATCCGGGAGACGGCGGATGTGCTCGGGGTCGTTGTCGGGGTCGAGGTCTTACCGTTGCACGGAAGTCTGTCCGCCGCCGAGCAGGACCGGGTCTTGCGGTCCGGTGGTGGCCGGCGTGTCGTGCTTTCCACCGATGTGGCCGAGACCAGCGTGACCGTCGAGGGCGTGGGCGTGGTGGTGGACGCTGGCCTGGCTCGCCGGCCGGCGTACGATCCGGCCAGCGGGCTCACGCGGCTGCGGACCGTTGTGACCTCGCGGGCTTCCGCACAGCAGCGGGCGGGGCGGGCCGGACGCACGGGCCCGGGCGTCGCCTACCGCCTGTGGTCTCAGGCTGAGCATGCCGCCCGCCGCGCCTGGTCCGACCCCGAAATCACGACCGCCGACCTGGCCGCGTTGGCGTTGGAGCTTTCGGTATGGGGCGTCCCGGTTGGCGCCCTGCGCTGGCTGACGCGTCCCCCGCCGGCTGCGCTGGCAACCGCTGGCCAGTTGCTCGAGGCCCTGGGCGCGGTCGATGGTGGGCGGCCGACAGATTTGGGTCGCCGGCTGGTTGAGCTTCCCGTTCACCCCCGGCTGGCTCGAATGTTATTGACTGCGCCAAGCTCCCATCGACGGACCGCGGGGCTACTGGCGGCCCTGCTGTCCGAGCGCGACATCCTCCGGCGCGGCGGGTACGAACACCCGACTACCGCGGATGTGGCGGCCCGCCTGGCAGTCATCGATGACGACCGCGGCGACCGGCTGCGGCCCGTCGACCGTGGCGCGGTGGCCACGGTACGTCGGCGAGCCGACGATCTGCTCCGACGCGTCGAGCGTGCCGCGCCAACCGGGAAGAACCCGACCCCAATAGCGCAATCGGGGCCGGCCGGTGTTGGCTCAGACCCAGGGCCGTTACTGGTCGAGGCGTACCCCGACCGCATCGCCCAGGCGCGGGGCGGCGGCCGCTACCGCCTCCGCCACGGCGGCGGTGCGGTCCTGCCCGCCCACGACCCCCTGGCGGCGGCCGACTGGCTGGTCGCTGCCGAGGTGGAAGGACCGGCGGGTGGCACCGGCCGGGCCGACGGGCGGATCCGCCTCGCCGCCGCGCTCGACCGGGCCGACGTCGAGCGGATCGGCGGCAAGTCGGTCCACACGGTGGTCCGCCTCGAGTGGGACGAGCAGCTCGACGACCTGCGGGCCATCACCGAGAAGACTCTCGACGCCCTCGTGCTCGACACCGTCCGCGGTCGCGCCCCGGCCGGACCGGACACGACCGCCGCGCTGGTCGCCCACGCGGTACGGACCGGCCTGACCATCCTGAAATGGACGCCCGCAGTGCGGTCCCTGCAACGGCGGGCACGGTGGGCCCGCCAAGTGCTGGGCGACGATTGGCCAGACGTATCCGACGGCGCGCTCGCGGACCGAGCCGAGGAATGGCTGACTCCTCGCCTGGCAGGAGCTCGCGGCCGCTCCGACCTGGCTCGGGTCGACCCGTCGGCGGCTATCCGGGCCGCGCTCGGCCGGCGGCGGGCCGAGCTCGACTTCCTCGTGCCGTCCGCCCTCGACCTGCCCGCCGGGCGCAGCGCGCCGATCGACTACAGCGGCGACCGGCCCCGAGCCTCGGTCCGAGTGCAGCACCTGTTCGGCATCACGACCCAACCCGGGGTCGCCGGCGGCCGGGTGCCCGTCACCCTCGAACTGCTCTCGCCGGCCGGCCGCCCAATCCAGGTCACCGCCGACCTGCCAGGATTCTGGACCGGATCCTGGGCGCAAGTCCGGCGAGAAATGGCCGGGCGCTACCCCAAACACCCCTGGCCCAACGACCCGACGACCGCGTCGCCTCCGCCGTCTCGGAGCACCATCCGCCGGCCCCGATAGCGCGTGCGCGCTTTGAGTATCCCACCTCAAGCCCGTCGGGCGGCTAACCCGAAGGTCAGCCGATCCTGCCCGACGAGATGGACGACAGCGAAAAATCTGCGTTGACGTGCACCAACGCGCACCAGGACGGACAGACCCGATGGGCCTCGGACCACTCATAACCCGAAGGTCGTTGGTTCAAATCCAACCCCCGCCACCACCCCAAACCAAACTATACCATTGAAACGCCGGTCGGTGCGTCTCGTGCATAGGGCACAGGCGACCGACCAGCGTTTTCGCGTTCGCGTCGAGGTCGAAGATCGGGATTTCTCGGGGCTTTTTCTCGGGACCTGCTCAGCCTTGCCCTATGCAGCACCATGCAGTGTGGCGCCGCGCACGCGGCCCGTACGCTGGCGCTTCGAGGTCGAGTCTTCGGTTGAGGTGACGATGCATAGGGCTGCACGGGGTATGCCCTATGCACCTGCCCTGCTCAACCTCTGGGCCGCGTTCACTGGTGGGACGCAAGGTCAAGCCTTGTTGACTGTCCCGATTGACGCCCCTGTTCCGAAATTGTCAACGGGCGGGTGCTGCAGACACTTTCGAGTTCACACCTGCTCATGTGTCCAGCAGCCGGTTCACCTGGTGTCCGGTGACGGTTTGGCTTGCGGAGAACCGGACACCCGCGTCGGCCGTCGGGAAGTCGGTGTCTCCTGTCGTCTCCCGGAGGCAATCTCTGACTAAAGTCAGAGATTGTGGTTGCCATCGACGAAGCAATGATCAAGGCGGTCCGATCGTTCAACCGGGCGGTGACGCAGCGTGTCGGTGCGCTCAACGAGCACTACTTGGGTCGCTCCAGACCTCTTGGCGAGGCCAGGGTTTTGTGGGAGATCGGTGAACGAGGGTGCGACGTCCGTCTCTTGCGGGCCCGGTTGGACTTGGATTCCGGCTACCTCAGTCGGCTGCTCCGGTCCCTCGAGGGCGCCGGGCTGACTGCCCTGACCCCCAGCGACGATGACCGGCGCGTGCGGAACGTCCGACTGACCAAGAGAGGTGGAGCCGAGCTCGCAATGCTGGATCAGCGCAGCGATGCCTTGGCCAAATCCATGCTGTCAACGCTGGCCCCGGCTCAACAGGAGCGTCTCGTCACCGCGATGGCGGAGGTCGACAGGCTCCTCACCGCGTCGGCGGTCGAGATCAGCCAAGTGGATCCTGATCAGTCCGACGCCCGCCTGTGCTTGAGCGCCTACTACGCCGAGCTGGATCGACGATTCCCAGCGGGCTTTGACGCCGCAACAGGCGATTCGCTTGAGCCGGGTGAGATGCGACCGCCTGCCGGACTGTTGCTCGTGGCGACGCTCGGCAAGACGGCCGTCGGTTGCGGAGTGCTCCGCTTTCACAGCGAGGGATGGGCCGAGATCAAGCGCCTCTGGGTCGACGGGAGCGTGCGCGGCCTGGGTCTTGGTCGGAGGCTTCTCGGTGAGTTGGAGACCCCGGGCTGCGCAACTCGGGAGCCACACGGCTCGCCTGGACACGAACAGGTCGCTTCATGAAGCCATCGCCATGTACCGCCAGACCGGCTACAGCGAGGTGGTCGCCTTCAATGACAACCCCTACGCGGACTACTGGTTAGAGAAGCACCTCAAATCGCCGAGCGAATAACCAGGCATCGACCACCGCATTCCCCCGTCCTCCGAATCGACAGGAGAGCACCGGAAATAGGTGGCACGGGGGCTCAGCTCTGTTGGGCGGAATCGTGATTCACCTCCGACCGCTCGCTCAGGTTGGCCTCGGCGTGCTGCTTGATCGCCGCCATGGTCCGAAGGTTCTCTTGGTCGAACCTGGAGGTCACCAGGCGGCGCAGCGGGCGAAGGCACCAGGGCATGATGACGTCGAGGACGAGCCAGCGGCCCACCGAGGTTCTTCGTTTGTCCGGGCTGGGTGACTCGAAGGAGTAGTGAATGTGGACGTCGACAGTTGCCCGCAGGGGCTTTACCTCGATGGTGTGGTGGAAGTCGATCGCGCCGGGAGGCTGGAAACCGGTGACGGTCCCCCACCATGCATTCCCAGGTCGATCAGGCTTGCCGTCGTGGTAGCGGGTCCCGAGCTTTACGGGATAGGGCTCGACGTCCGTGGTCTCTCCGAACTGGGCAGATCCGGGAAGCCAATGCCCGTAGCTGGGCATGTCGGCGACCAGGTCGAAGAGCACCGTGGGCGGCGCCGCCACCTCTGCGACATAAAAGCGATGCCACTGCGACCTCATTAGACCCCCAGTGATCTACCGGAGCTACTCTCATGTTGTCAGAGTCAGACTCTAGTGATATGAGTCGAGGTCTGTCAACGGGTAGGGTGAGCTGTTGATGTCTGATGCCAAGCCGTCGCGCCGCCAGGAGTATGCGGAGGCGACCCGTCGAGCCATCGTGGACGCGGCCCGCAAGCTCTTCGCCGAACGCGGCTACTTCTCGACCCGGGTGGAGGACATCGCCGCCGAGGCCCGGGTGGCTCCGGCCACCGTCTACGCCGTGGCCGGTGGAAAGCAGGCCTTGCTCAGCACCTTGATCGACACCTGGACGGGTGACCCGATCGTCGTCGAGACGCTGAGCAACATCGACCGGGTGTCCGATTCCGAGGCCATCATCCGAGAACTGGCCTCGGCCAGCCGGACCATGCGCGAGGCGTACGTGGACGTGATCCGAGTCATGCTCGCCACGGCCCCTCACGACGAGGCGATCGCCGAACAGGAGCGAGGGGCGACCGACTACTACAGAGACTGCATCTCCTCGATCGCCGAGCGACTGGTGGGACTCGGCGAACTCCGCCCGGGCGTAGAGATGGCCGAGGTAGTCGACGTGCTGTGGTTCTTCTTCGGCTATGCGTCCTACTTCACGCTCCACGAGGACAATCACTGGTCCTATGAACGAGCCGAGCGGTGGCTGGCCGACCAAGCTGTAGTGACCCTGCTCCAGGATCGAGCACCCCGACGAATGGACACTGGGACCTGAGCCGACATGCCGAGCGAAACCTCACGGACGGTCGTCGTTGCGCTCGCGGCTGGCCTTGGGGTGGCGATCGCGAAGCTCTTTGCCGCGATCGTCACCGGTTCGCCGGCCATGACCGCCGAGGCCTCCCATTCGTTTGCCGACTTCGCCAACGACCTGTTCCTCCTGGTCGCTCAGCTTCGCAGCCACCGAGCACCCGATGACGAGCACCCGTTCGGCTATGGGCGCGAGGCCTACTTCTGGGCGCTCCTCGCCGCCTTGGGGGCGTTCCTGGCGGGCGCCGCCTTCTCGCTGCGGGAGGGGATCAACAGCCTGATCCACCCGGTGGCCACGTCGTCGTTCCTGTTGGCCTACGTCGTGCTCGCGGTCTCTACCGTCTTCGATCTTGTCTCGTTTCGCCAGTCCGTGCGCCAGATGGTCGAGGGGGCGCGCCGTAATCGTCGAGGCGTGCTCGCGCACGCCGCCCTCACCTCCGATCCGATGCTGCGGGGAGTGTTCAACGAGGACTCGGTGTCGATCGCCGGGGACCTGGCCGCCTTCGCCGGCCTGGCCATCAGCCAGGGTACGGGCTCTTCAGTTCCTCAGGGAATAGCGGCGGTCGTTGTCGGCCTGCTGCTCGTACGGATCAGTCTCAGAATGGTCCGCCGCAACCACGACTTTCTTCTCGGACAGCCCGTGCCACTCGCACAACAGCAACAAGTACGGGACTTCCTCCTCGCTCGCCCTGAGGTAACCGCCGTGCATCAGTTGCTGGTCACCTTTCTCGGTCCTGACCAGGTCTGGATCCTGGCTCGCATCAGCGTCCGCCCCTCACTGCGCGCCGACGAGGTTGCCGCACTCGTCAGCGACCTCGACGCCGGAATCCATCAGGCGTCGCAAAGCGTCTCCCGTATCGACATCATCACTGCCGGCGAGGGAACGTAGCCGATTGTTGAAGGCGGCTTGGATCGCGCTGACCTTTGGCGATCAACCTCGCCGCCAATCTCAGAGGTGCTCATACCTCAACGAGTGCCCAACGGCCTCCACGGGAACTGTTTCGCGGCCGGCGAGCCCGTCCGCCAATGCCCGGATCGTGCCAAAGCCCGAAGGTCTGCCAGTATCGAAGTGCCAAGCGGGATTCTCGGGACGTCAGCGTGGAAGCGAGGATACTGAGTAGTGCAGCGCCATGGTTGCATAGTGCAAGGTGGGTGAGCAGCGGTAATGTCGGGTTGGAACCCGACGGCCGTCGTCCAACATTGCCTCGGCCGGTCACGACGGCGGGGCATGGTCACTGGTAGGTTTCCAAGGGCGTCATTACGCTTGTGACGATGTCAGGACACGACCTCGCGATCCGCTTCATGAGCTTCGAGGGTCGACGTATTGCCTATGCGGTTATCGGAGACGGCCCACCGCTGGTGGCACCGGCGTGGTGGGTCAGCCATCTTGAGTTGGATCGGCGGGATCAGGCGTTCCGGTCATACTGGGACTTGGTCGGCGCGGGCCACGCTATGGTGCTCTACGACCGACCCGGTGTCGGGATGTCCGACCGGGAGATAAGCCCCCATGAACTGACGCTGGACAATGAGGTCGGGTTGCTGTCGGCGGTCTTCGACGAGTTGAACCTGAACCAAGCCACGTTAATGGGGGGCTCGTCCGGCGGCTGCACGGCGGTCAGCTTCGCCGCCCGTTTCCCGGAGCGAGTGGATCGTCTGCTTCTCTACGGTGCCTATGCCCACGGACCGTCGATCGCGTCTCCAGAGGTACGCGATGCGATTGTCGCCACCGTTCGTTCACATTGGGGGCTTGGGTCTCGTGTGCTGGCTGAGATCTTCTTGGGCGAGGCCGACGGCTCAGACCTGGAACGCTTCGGACGCCTGCAACGTGAATCCGCAACTGCCGACACGGCGGTGGCGCTGTTGGAGATGATCTACCGGAACGACGTTCGCAGCGAGCTCGAGCGCGTCGAGGCACCGACCATCGTGGTCCACCGGCGTGGCGATCGGTCCATCCCGTACGAGCAGGGTCGAGCCCTTGCGGCAGGGATTCGGAGCGCCAGGCTGATACCGCTCGACGGCCGGGCCCACCTGCCGTGGGCCGGAGACGGTGGGTCAGTGGCCAGGGCGCTGCGGTCATTCCTTGCGCCGAGCGAAGCAATCAGAGTCGATGGTGAGCCAGCGGACGCGTTGCTTTCGGGCCGTGAGCGCGAGGTGCTGCTGCTCGTTGCCAACGGGTTGACCGATGGCGAGATTGCCCAGCAACTGGTGCTCAGCCAGCACACGGTGAAGCGACACGTGGCGAACATCCGCCACAAACTCGGGCAGAGTTCCCGAACGGCTGCGGTGGCCGAAGCGAGTCGTCTGGGCTTGTTGTAGCCACTGGCCCCATGGGGCCATCTTTGGACAATGGCCCAAACGGGCGATGCGCCAACAACCGGTGTCCGCTCAGAGTGGCAGCATGCAGATTGGCAGCTCAGCAACGTCGGGATCCAGGGATGCAGGTCTCTGGGCGCGGGCATTCGCGGTCCTGTATGACCCGTTCTTGTGGGCCGGCGAGAAGGCCGGGGTGGGCGCTCTCCGACAAGGGCTACTCACCCGAGCGAGCGGGACGACAGTCGAACTCGGCAGCGGGACAGGCCTGAACCTGCGTTTCTACTCAGAGACGCTCGACGAGCTGATCCTGACCGAACCAGAGGCAGCTATGCGCAGGCGCCTGGCCCGCAGACTCAGGCGAGAGCAGCGTTCGTCACGGGTTCTCGATGCATCGGGAGAATGCCTGCCGTTCGAGGACGAGTCGGTCGACACCGTGATCTCGACCTTCGTTCTCTGCACCGTCGACGCCCCCGATGTGGCGTTGCAGGAGATCAAACGTGTGCTTCGTCCAGGCGGGAAACTCCTCTTCCTCGAACACGTCCGATCTGGGTCGCCTCGGCTCGCCCATTGGCAGGACCGCCTTGCCGGGCCATGGCAGCGGTTCGCCGAAGGCTGCCGGTGCAATCGAGCCACCGGCGAACTCGTCCGATCGTCAGGGCTGGAGATTGAGGAAATGCACGAAGCAGGTTGGCGGGCCATGCCCCCGATCGTCCGTCCGCTCCTCAGCGGTGTGGCCACGAAGGCTGCAGGTGCGAGTGATGCCTAGTGTGCGGGTCGGATTCTTCCCCACTCTCACGCAGCTCACCGGTGGTTCAGGCCACCCGGAGCCGCTGGAAGCAGCGCTGCCGCTGATTGCCGATGCGCCGGTCGACCACCTGTGCGTCGGTGATCATGTCAGCTTCTTCGTTGGTGCAGGGTCCGACGGACTCATCACCGCCAGTACCTTGCTGGCCGCACAAGCGAGGCTTCCGGTCTACGTCGCGCTTTACTTACTCCCGCTCCGCCACCCGGTCCCGGTGGCCCGACAACTCGCCACGTTGGCCCAGTTGGCACCGGGTCGACTCACTCTCGGCGTGGGAATCGGAGGCGAAGATCGACACGAGATCGAGGTCTGCGGGGTCGACCCGCACACTCGAGGATGCCGGATGGACGAATCCCTTGAGATTCTGCGGGCCTTGGCGGACGGGTCTCCGGTGAGCTTCAGCGGGGAGCATTTCTCCCTCAAGGAAGCCATCGTCTCACCCCCTCCATCGCCACGAGTTCCCCTGATCGTGGGCGGGCGCTCCGATGCGGCGATGCACCGCGCCGCCCAGTTCGGCGACGGCTGGCTCGGAATCTGGGTCTCCCCCCGGCGATACAAAGACGTCTGCGATCACATCGCCATGGACGCCGCCCAATCAGGCCGACATGTCGGCGGCTTCGAGCACGCCCTCAACGTCTGGTGCGGGTTTGCGCCGAGGCATGAGAAGGCCCGCCAACTGCTCGCCACGCAGATGGAGGCGTTCTACCAGATGCCATTCGAGCCGTTCGAGCGCTACTCACCCAGTGGCACCCCCGAGCAGGTCGCCGAGTTCCTGATTCCGTACATCGAGGCCGGATGCTCACGCTTCAACGTGATCCCCTGCGCAAACGACCTCCAGAGCTCGATTGCCGCTGTCGGCGAACTTCGAGCGCGGCTGACTTCGCAGATGGAGGTGATCCCATGATCAACCCAGAGACGCTCAGCATCCAGGAGTCGCTGTACCCCGACCTCACCTGCTTTGGATGCGGCCACGCCAATCCGCATGGATTCCATCTGCAGAGCTACCGACACGGCAATGTCACGGTGGGCGAGTTCACGCCTCGCCCGGAGCACGACAACGGGTTCGGCTTCCTCAACGGNNGCCAGTGCCGTTCGTCACCGCGTCATTCGACGTGACGTTCCACCGTCCAACACCTCTCGGACCGGCGGTACGGCTCACTGCATGGCCCGAAACGGCCGACCCGTCACGGATCGTCGTCACGTCGGAGATCACGCTCGACGAAGAACCGAGGGCAACCATGCGCGCCACCTGGGCACGATTTCGCACTCGCTGACAGACGAACACGCTCGGAGTTCGACCGGCGGATTCCGGACAGCAAAAAGGCCCAGGTCGGACCTGAGCCTTGCGCCCCGCTCACTCGGACTTGGTGGCGGGGTTCAGAGCCATAGCGCACCCGTCGGGTTACAAACTCGATGAGCTGCTGGTCACGGCGTCGTGACCATGGGCTGCATAGGGCAGGCGCCTGCTCAATATCGGCCTCCCGCAGGTAAGTCCCGAGAAACTCCTACACCTTGATGAACCTTCGGGTTGAAACCCGAAGGTATGGGTTGCCGTCCCTCCTCGGTAGGGTTTCTGGGGACCCCGGCCAGGGACGGGTGATATTGAGCAGTGCAGCGTCCAGGCGGCTGCATATGCACGGCGCCACTACCAGCGTCTTTGCGCCTCCGAAGGACCGGGCGGCTCGGAATGCGCCAGTGGCCCCGCCACGATGTATGAACGGGCGACCGTCCAGTTACGAGTATGACGAAATCGCAGGTTGGCGGTTGGCCTCTTTCGACGTTCGTTCGAGAGTGATCAGTAGATCTCGTAACTGAACTTCTCGTGCGTATGCAGTTTAGGACTCGTCCATTGCTGGTGCATGGGGCATCGCCGAGGAAGTGCTGGTCAATCCGGTGCATGGGCTAACGCCGCTGGCTGTCTTGCCCTACGCAATCTCGGGACTCGGGACTCGGGTCCCGAGTCCCGGTGTCAACGTCCTCGGCTCACCAACCCAGCTCGGCGCCAGGGAGCCTGAGCCGTCCTGGGGACGCGGACGGACCCGATCATTCGGCTTTGTCGGCTGGAGGTTGCAGCCTGGGCAAGGGCCGAGGCTGGAGGCACCGCAGTTGCGCCGACACGGTCTTGCAGTCGTCGAACCGCTGTTGGCCACTGTGGTAACTGGGGCCGCCCTCATAGTCCGGACCGGTCGACAAAACCGCTCTCGTAAGCAAGCACGACGGCTTGCACGCGATCACGTAGGTGGAGCTTCATGAGAATCCGACTCACATGGGTTTTGACCGTGTTTTCCTCCACGAAGAGGCGATCAGCGATCTCGGCGTTGGAAAGTCCATGAGCAACCTGACGCAGAACTTCTCGCTCGCGCGGCGTCAGGTCTTTGACCTGTGGAGGGTCCATAGAACTCGGACGGCTCGCCTGAACGAACCTTTCGATCAGACGCCGGGTGATCGCGGGATCGATGAGGGCGTCTCCGGCCGCTACACTGCGAACCGCGGCGACCAGCTGCTCGCTCGGCGCGTCCTTCAGTAGGAACCCACTCGCCCCCGCCCGCAACGCCGCGTAGACGTACTCGTCGGAGTCGAACGTGGTCAGCATGAGGACTCGACTGGCCGTCTCGGCCAGGATCACCCTTGCGGCCGCCAGCCCGTCCATCACCGGCATGCGGATATCCATGAGCACCACGGATGGACACAGTCGACGAGTTAGCTCTATCGCCTCTTCCCCGCCGCCGGCCTCCCCCACGACGGTGATGCCCGGTTCGGTTCGCAAGATGACACCGAACCCGGCTCGCACTAAGCGTTGGTCATCGACGACCAGGATAGAGATTCCCTCTCGTGTCCTAGGCGACGCCGGGGTTCGTTGATCCTCTCTCACGGAACGCGGGGCACAGTCGCTGCTCCTTCGCCCCGGATGCCCAGTTGGGAACTTCGGATTCTTCCGGGTCGAGGATGACGAGGTATGCGTGCTGTCACCTGCCATCCACCGACCGCCGTCACGCCGGCTTCGAAGGATCCACCGCACTGCACGATGCGCTCGCGCATGCCGGCCAAACCGTGGTTGCCGCCCGACTTCTCCAGCCCGGAAGAGGCGTGACGCGCCGGTCCATTCGCCACCCGGACCTCGAGCTCATCGGTGTGGCCTTGCACGGAAATCCCTAGTGGTGCACCAGGGGCATGTTTCATGGCGTTGGTAATCGCTTCTTGCACCAAACGGTAGGCCCCGTCGGTGCCCTCGGCTGTGAGGTCGTTGATGTCGCCGCTCATCTGGCAGGAGATGTCCAGGCCGGATGCCTGGACCCGACTAACGAGCTCCTCGACGATGCGAAGCCCAGCCGATGGCGAGGCCGGCGAGGAGTCTCCAAGCATTTCAACCAGACGGCCGATCTCGTCGTCGGCTTGGAGGGCGGCGTCGCCGATGGAAGCGAAGGCTTCGGCGGCGCCCTCCCGATCCACTGTGGCTAGGCGCTCTCCGGCGTTGGCTTGCACGACCATGAGGCTTACGCTGTGCGCCACGATGTCGTGCAGCTCGCGGGCTATGCGGGCGCGTTCGTAGCGCACCGATTCCCGGGCGAATACCTCTCGTTCGTCCTCTAGCTCCTTGGCCCGCTCTCCCAGCGCGATGGAGGCGCGCTCTCGCGAGGCGACCATGAGACCGGCCAGCCAAGGACCTAAGGTCAACATCTCGGGCACCGGATTGAACGGCCCGCCGCTCAGGTTAACACCGGCGATCAGTCCGGCCAGCCCGAGGATCGAAGGTACGAGCGAGCTGCCCGAACCGAGGGTATAGGAGTACAGGAAGACCGACGCCCATATCGGGATGAAGGCGCGGTTGTCGTCGACGGTCGCCAGGTTGTGGGTGAACGCTGGTAGCGCGATCAAGGCACCAGCCAATAAGGCGACAGACACCGGCCGCCGTCGGCGGATGGCGACCAGCCCACAGAAGGCGATGACGCACAGCGATGCCGGCAACTGGCCGAGTTGCCGCGCATGGGCCAGGAAGCAGGTCGCCGCCAGCGCCAACCCGGCGCCTACTATGGGGTCGGGCGGAACGACGCCGAACAGCCGCCAGTCCTTCACCCGGTCAAACCCGTCCCGCAGCTAGTGGCAGGAGCACGATCGTCTCGCGACGACCTTCGCTGCTCGTGGAGCGCAGCGTCCCGCCGTGGAGTTCGGCTCGCTCGGTGGCGGCCGCCAGGGCCGCCCGGGTGTCGCCTGGGCGTGCTCCGGGACCGACAACCTTGAGCTCCAAAGAGTCCAGGCCAAACACCACCTCGACAGTGATCGCCGCCGTGGGTTCGCGCTCCAGGGTTAGGAGAAGGTGCTCGACAATGCGGTAACTCGAAAGATCCAGACCGGGCGGGAGCATACGAGGGTCACCCCTGACCGCCAGGCGGGCGTCGTCCAGGTGGGCCTGGCTGAGCAGGCGGTCGAGTTGGGCCAGAACAGGTTGCGGTTCGGTGGGCGCCTGGTCTCGCAGGTTGGCGACTACCTCTCGCAAGTGCGTCAACGTCTCGCGACCCGTCGATTGAATCGACGCGAACGCGTCCCGAGCCTGATCGGGGTCGAGGTCCAACGTGGCCCGACCCGCGGCCGCGGTGGTCGCGATGTCTGCCACGCGATCACGCAGGAACCTATCCAGGTCGCCACCGATACGGGCCCGATCGGCCTCCACCGCCAACTTGGCGTTCTGCTCGCGTTGCGCCCGCAGTTCGGCTGTGCGCACCCCAAGCGCGTCGACGGTCGCATTGCGGGCCCGCAGCAGCTGGCCGGATCCCATGAAGACAAGGGTGAGAGGGACCATGATCACGGCGACCGCTGGACTGCCGAGCTGGGGATCCGACGCGCCCTGGAACAGAATGGCGACGGCCAGGAGGGCCTCGCCGAACACCACCTGGCGTCGCTTGCATCGGCTGCCGATCGTAAACGACACGTAGAACACCGCCGGCAGGGTGGCGCCACAGCGGACGAGATGCCCGATGGCCAACCAGTTGAGCCCGGCAGCCGCTGCGAGGGTGCCGGCCGCCAGGAGAGGCTGCCGGCGGGCGAAGACCACCGGAACCGTCATTACCAGCACCGCCAACGCCGCCGTCCACCCGCCGTCGAGATGCCTGGAGTTGTGGCCGGTGACCAGCCAGATGCCGAAGAGACTCAGCAGGCCGGCCAGAGCGATATCTCCGAGGCCCAGATCCTGCGCGCCGAACAACGGGCCACTGATCCATCTCATGGTCGACCGTCGGTTCATGGATCAATCCCTTTCTGGATGTCGTGGAAAGTCTGTCGGGGTTCAGAGGTTGTCGCAATGTCGGGTTGCGCCGGTTCGAGGACTCGAGTTCCGCACGCCTAGCGGCGGGCTGCCGCCGTCGCCGTCTCACGCACCGGAGCCACCGACGCGGCGCGCCTGTCGGTGCGCCTCCACACGAGCGCCCTGACCCCGAGGGCCGCGCAACCGAGGAACGACCCGACGATCCCCACCATCCCGATCGGGGGTGGGCTGCCATTGGAGCTGTGATGGCCGGCAGCGACCGTTCCGCCCTCATGGGGAAACAGGACGAACCCGAACACGATGACGATGACCGCAGCGGCAACGCTAAACGCCGAGGCCAGCCACGCCCGCCGGGCGAGGGCCGCGGCACTAACCGGATGACGGCGCTGCCCCGAGGCACCGAGTTGGGCCGCGATGCCAAGGGCCGGCGCCAAGATGATCACCTGGACCAACCAGTATCCGATTGCGCCGGGAAACTGGGTCACCGTTCTTGGCGGGCTGATCGCTCGCCCCGAGGCGATGTACCGCGATTGGTAGGCCAGCACCACCAGCCACGGAACGAGGACAACAGACGCCGACCGGCGTCCGTTCGCCACCATCAGACCGGCAATGATGGCAATGATGAGCCCAGCGATGGGGGTCATGGCTATCTCCTTGGTTTTCCGACAGCCAGCGCCCGATGCGCACGCTGTTCGACCTGATGAAACCGTAAGAGTCAAGCGGACTGATGTCGTCCATCCCCATGGTGGTCTTACCTCTCTCGCGTAACTCCTAAGGACTACGCCCACACCGGCCGGCGCTCGGGTGGCGCACCTTTCGCTTCCCTCCCCGGCCATATCGGCTGTGGCATGGCCGCAAGCTGAGATCGAGCCGCCATGCGTAGCGTCACCAGAAGCGTCCTTCGGGCTTTAACCGATGGTTCCGCGTGACGTTGCGGCGGTATCTCTTGGCACAGGGCAGCCAGAGGTTCGAACTCATTGCCGCCAAGGTCGGGCATCGAAGGAGAGGTGTCGTGCTGTGGACTCATCGAGTCACCGTCCTGAATTGGTCGTAAAGGTGGAAACGGGCTGTGTTATGGAGGAGACGTCGTTCGGATCTGTCGTCGATCCGATCGATCGGTGCGATGGATGGCGAAGGGAGGATGTTGCTATTTGCTCCGCGCCGCAGGCCGCCTGCGGCCCCTCGCCATGGCTGACGGATCGGCGCGTCGGGGCCTGGCGCTGGAGCAGGATTGCCACGCTGATGGCGGCGAGGATGGCTGCGCCTGCTGCGTAGAGCAGTCCGGTGTGGATGCCGGTGACGAAGGCGGAGCGGGCGTGGGCGCCAGTCGATCCTCCGGCGTGGATGGCGACGGCGAAGGAAGCCCGTGCCTGGTCGACGAGCGGGGCCGGCGCTCCAGGGAGTTGCAGTGAGGAGCGGTAGACGGCGGTAACGATGCTGCCGATCACGGCCGTGCCCAGGGCGCCGCCGACCTCTCGGGAGAGGTCGTTCAACGCCGAGCCAACCCCCTGCTGCGCCTGGGGCAGCGCCTCGGTGATGGCGGCCGTGGCGGGCGTCATGGCCGCGCCCATGCCCACGCCGAGTGGGACTAGTGCAGCCAGCATCAACAGGTAGGACGTGTCGGTCCCGACCCACGAGATGATCACCAGCCCGGCGGCGACGAGAAGGAGCCCGGTGACGCAGACGGTACGGGCGCCGAAGCGCGACGCCAACCCGGACGTGACCCTGGCCGCCGGCATCATCGTTGCCGACAAGGGAAGCACGGCCAGTGCGGCGATGAGCGGGCTGTAGCCACGGATACCTTCGAGGTATTGCAGGGACACGAAGGTGAACCCGAAGAAAGCGAAGAACTGAATACAGATCGACAGGCTGCCGGCGGACAGCTTTCGGTCGGAGAACAGGCGCGGGTTCAGCAGGGGGTGGTGCTGGCGGCGCTCGAAGAGCACGAACCCCGCCAGCGCAGCCAGGCCGACCGCCAGGCCGCCGAGGGTGCGGGCGCTGAGCCAGCCGGCGTCGGGAGCCTCGATGATGCTGAAGACCAGTGCGACGAGCGCGACCGTGGCGAGCAGTGCCCCGCCTTTGTCGAGTGCCGGGGCGTTCGACTGGGAGGACTCGGGGACGAAGCGGAGGGTGCCCGCGAGGGCGATGGCGGCGAGGACGACGTTGATGGCGAAGGCGGCCTGCCAGGAGAACCAGTGGAGCAGGATCCCGCTGGCCAGCAGCCCCAAGATGGCGCTTCCTCCTGCCACGGCTGCCCAGACGCCTACTGCTTTCGTGCGCTCGGCGGGTGGGTACGTGCCGGTGATCGTCGACAAGGTGGCCGGCATCACGAACGCCGCGCCGAGACCGATCAGACCGCGTAGGACGATGAGCTCATTAGGTCCCGAAGACGATGAGCCCGCCGATGAGCGCCTTGCGACGACCGTAGCGGTCGCCGAGAGCTCCGGCCGGGAGCAGCAGGACCGAGAACACCAGCAGGTAGGCATCGATGATCCATTCGAGCTGGGTCTGGCTGGCGTGGGTGCTGCGGACCAGGTC
>PMHH01000175.1 GCA_003156595.1 Acidimicrobiaceae bacterium | reverse complement strand
CGCACTTGCAATCGTGTTCTCAATACTTTCATCTTTGTATCATGTAAATCGGTCGTCGTGTTCCGATCTTTTTGTGACGGTAGCTACAGGTCTATGGTGGTCAATAAGAGTCAGGTTGCGATGTGGTGGTCTGTATCCCTGGTGAAGGTGTGACGGTGAAGGGCCAGGTCCTGTAGGCGCAATTCCTCTCACCCGTGTTCAGCGCTACGTCCGGAAGCGAACGGATCAGTTGGTGTCGTCGCTCGGCAATATATGTCCTGTCCTTGAAATGTGGACAGCAACTATGTCCTAGATTCTAGGACACAATGAAGCCGCCTATTTGCTGACGTAGACCGGGGTAAGTCCCCCCTGGAAGAGGACCGGCCGATGAGCTGTGCTCGTCGAGAGCCTTGTCCAGCTCGCCGTCACGAACGCCAGCACCGTCACCGACCCACCACCAGGGGCGCCCAGCGCCAATCAACCGAGGCTTTCCGGTAGCGGGGACTCCCACCCGGGGAGGGCCCGCGGATCGGGTCGAGCGTTCCCAGCCGACGACACTTCCGACGCCCCAACCCGCGACCAGCCAGTCACTGATCGTCTACTGGCAGCCACCCCCTGCTCGCCCCTGCTCCTTGACCGGCCCCCAAACCTCGACCCGGACGCGTTGAGCCGGACGCCCCGAGGGCTCCACCCGCACCGCTGCCGCGTCGGGCTGGCCCGGCGACAACCCAGAGGTGAGCCCCCTCCCAGGGGGATCACCCCGGACCGTTACCCCAAACCCCCGCCCCGGGTAGCACCGCGAGACCCCGACCTCACCCCACCCCCGGAAGCCAGAACAACCTTCTTTTGACTTTCCGGTCCCCTCGCCGGGAAGAAAAGACGGCCCTCTCCCTGCTGCCCGAGAAGATTTCCTGGCTTTTTTCCGACAAAGGCCCTCCTCGCTGCCCGGTAACAGGACGAAGACACTCGTCGACCGAAGGGAGAGACAGGTTGTTGCCCGCTGCCGATTGCTCCTGCATCCCCGCCGGCCGACAGCGTCGGGGCCTCGATGACGAGGAGCTTGCTGGCCGGCTCGCAAGAGTCGGGGTTGGCGGTGAACCGACGAGCCGCGACGGCGCCTGCCCGGTTGGCGGCCGCGGTCATGGGTGTGGCCAATCCTCCCAGGGGCGGTGTCCGGATCCCGAAAGTGACATTGACGGTCGCCTACTTGGTGAGGACAGCTATCAGGAGGACGCTGTGACAGCCCCGGAGGATCTATCAGAGTTGGTAACCGTCGAGATCGCGACTTCGTGGCCCCGACCATCGCGGACTAGTAGCCGAACCAGTTCACCGAGGGGGCCCACACTCCCCAGGCGAGCATCTCCGCAGCGGCGAATGACACGGCTTCGGAGCCCAGTGTGAGCCAACAAGAACCGCTGTGGAAGCGAGCATCGACGGGGGTCCTGGCCCTGGTCATAGACCCCGAGATCGACTCCCTGCTCGGCCGTCCCGTGACCAAGGCCCGGGCGCTGCAGGCCCTGGTCGCCCGGCAGGAGCTGGCCGAGAGAATGCGCCGACGCCGATGGCTCGCCATCGAACGGGCCCGAGCCGCGGGCGCCGGCTGGACCGAGATCGACACCGCGCTAGGAAATCGGCCCGGACAAGCCCAGCGCGAGTACCAGACCACTCTCGCTCGGCAGCAGTGCCTCGGGCTCGCCACCCCCGATCGCCACGACCCGGGCCTCTCCGAAGGGGCCACAGCGGTGACCCACACGACCGCACGCGCGCTCACCATCCCAGCCGGCAGCAGGACGTGGCGGCGACGCCTTGGCGCACAGGCCTGGAGCGCGCTCGAGGAGCTCGCCCTCTCTGCCCACCCTGACGAGCAGGGATGGTCTACCGCCATTGGCGTACGAGGCGTGGCAGTCCAACTCGGCATCACCAAGGACACCGCCGCCCGCGCCGTCAACGTTCTCATCCACGCCGGGCTGGTGCAGCGAACCCGCACCACCGGCCCCGACGGGCGCCGGCGCGCCGGATACCGCCTCAACCTGCCGCCCGGCGTCCAGCGAGTCGAGACATCCAGCAAGCCCTGTCCCGATTGGGGATACGGCGACCAACCACGGCGAATCGGCCGGGTCCGCTCCAACCCGCCAGCATGTGCCGGCGCCACCGGTGAACAGCCGACCCTGTTCGAACCGTCGGCGATACCCGTCCGACAGGTGACGGCGTGAGCATCAAGCCGAGGGAGCCTTCCTCGCAGAAGCGAAAGCGCTCTGCGCTTGGAACGACGGCGACGGAACGAAGCCTCCAGGCGCGAGCGGCCGCCTACCGCCTCCACAGCCTGTACGACAGCCGCCAGCTGACCGCCAACGCCAGGGCAGCCTTCGAGGAGCGCTTCTTCCGCCAGGTCGACCCAGACGGCGTCCTGTCCGAGACGGAGCGCCAGCGTCGGGCCGAATGCGCCCGCAAGGCCTACTATGCCGAACTGGCAGCCAAGTCAGCCCGAGCCCGGCGTACCCGCCGCGCCGACGAGGAGAAACGGAGTAGGTAGCTCCTACAGCTTGTCGCCCGGGGACAGCCGCCGATGCGTCTCGGCTGCCCGCTCTGCCACCGTCGAGGCCGCGTAACGCGACAGCATGGCCCGGGACTTCCAGCCTGTGAGGGCCATCAGCTCGCTCTCTGCGCCTGCCTGGGCCAGCCAGGAGTGGGCGAAGTGGTGGCGCAACTGGTGGGCGTGGATGCGGGCGATGCCGGCCTGGTCGCAGCGCCGCTCCAGGAGTTGGCGAAGTCCGCTGGTGGTAAGCCGACCCCTGGAGGAGATCCAGAGCCACTCCAGCCCGGCGTTCGGGTGAGCGCGTCGGGCCCGCAGATAGCGGTCGATGGCGACGGCCGTCTTGGTGCCGAGAGGCACCGCCCGCGGCCGGCGGCCCTTGCCGACGACGACCGCAACCGGGATGCGCGCCTTTAGGTCGACCTCGTCAACTCGCAGGTTGATGCCCTCCGAGGCCCGTAGGCCAGTGTCGATGAACAGCCGCAGCAGCGCGGCATCCCGCAGCTGCTCGAAGGTCTTCCCCGCGGTAGCGACCAAGAGTTTCTTCAGGTCGTCGTCCTTGGGTACGGGGACGGGCTTCTCCGGCACGATGGGCGCCGGCATGTTGGCCATAGGCGAGGCGGCGATCTCTCGCTCGACCACGGCCCACTTGAAGAACGCCTGGAGCGCACGGTGGCGGACCGAGACGGTCGACGGTTGGCGACCGGCGGCATAGAGATGGACCTCGAACATCTCGACGTGCTCCCGGGTGAGCCGGGCGACGTCAGTCGGCGCTCCCGCCTGCTTCAAGTAAGCGATGAGCTGGCGCACGCTGTCGCCGTAAACCTCGAGAGTGCGGGGCGCCTTGTTGGCCGCCCGCAGGCTCAGCTCGAAGCTGTCCTGTAGGTCCTCCAGATCGGTGCCGGTGAAGTGCTCAGCAGGCGCTGTCCTGGCCATGTCGGTCTCCTTCTCGCCGCCTAACGGCCCCAGTAGGAAGGGCGCTGCAGCCCAGCGCCGACTCGGGCAACCATACTCCGCGTTATCCGCTGTGTCAACGTTGTGCCCGGTGGCCGATTCCTCTGACAGCTATAAAAGTGCTGGTCAGAGGCTAAAAGTGGAGACGATGGGACTCGAACCCACGACCCCCTGCTTGCAAAGCAGGTGCTCTAGCCAGCTGAGCTACGTCCCCGGATCTTGTGCCCTGATCAGGTGCTTTACTGCCCTTCCGAGCAGTCAGGGCCCGATACAGCGTTTCTACAGCAACCAGCGTAGGCGACCTCTCGACACCGGCCTGGCGCGCGGCCATCTGGCTCGCAATATTTTAGAACCGCACCCGCTCAGGGAAAGGCGTGCACAACCAGCCGATGGTTGGACGGACTTAGAGGACCTTCGCGGCCGACAATTCGGCGCCACGCCGCGGTTGACGGTGGCCGTGGCCTGATCCTCGCAGCTCTGGTCTCGACACGACCGAAACCCGCAGCCCGGCACATCCCGTGGAGAGCCGCCTCCGTTGGTGCAAACCAGTTCGTGTAATCGCCGTTCCGCTCCTTTCCGGCATAGAACTCCACCAGACTTGTATCCGGGTAGCCGGGTATCAAGACCGCCGCCGTCTCAATAACAGCGACTTTGCCGGTAACGCTACGGAGACGTTGCAGCGCCCCTAAGGGATTGATCATATGGTAAAGCACGCCAAAGTAAAAGACTATGTCAAATGTCCCGAGTGTATTGAGATCCATCGTCATGAAATCATCGACGACGGCCTCGACATGGCTATCGAGGTAGGCATGGGCCAGGTCGAATCCACGCTTGAGCGGAACTGTATCGACCTCCAAGAAGGCAGCGCCTACCATGTCGGGATCCGGTAATCGCCCTTCTCTTTCGCAGGCCTCATAATACGCCTGCAATTTGGCTGGATTGAGTCTCCACACGAAGTGATCCAGAGCGACTACACGCCTGGCTCCAGCCCGCTCCGCTTCGAAGGAATACTTCCCATCCCAAGCGCCGATGTCGAGCACCGATTGTCCCCGCACTTCCGGGATGGCTTTGGGCGCCGACAACAGTTCACTCGGAGGGTTCCCGCGAGTCACTAACCCATCACCGAGATCGATGGTATGAAACCATTCCCGGTCCCGAATCTCTTGCACCAACTCGGGATCATGCGTCATGGCGGCCGCCCAGCCCATGCTGGGCCGCCACGCTCAGAGGTACCGGCCATCGCCGTCGGGCTGGCGGTGGGCGGTAACCGGGTCGAGGTCGCCGCAGGAGCGGTACAGCTCGGCGAGGGTCAAGTCGCCGCTAGGTACCGGCGCCACCCTGCCGAGCCACGCTTCGGCTTCCGCCCGGGTAAAAGGGCGAAACTGCACGTCGGCTAGGCACCGACCAGGTCGCACGACAGCCGGGTGGAGGCCCCGAATCGGCTCGTTGGTGGTTATCAGTAGCAGCACCCGCAGGCCGTGGCCGAGGATCCCGTCGGTGAGGTTGAGCAACCGGCTCATTGATGCGCCGGCATCGATCCGGGCGTCGGCCCGGATCAGCTCGTCGGCGTCCTCGACCACGAGCACCTTCCAGCGGCTCGTGCTCAGCGCCCTCGGGTCCCAGAGGTCCTCGTCGGCCACCACGTGCATGAGGTATTCGGGGGAACCGAAGAACGCCTCCGGGTCGAGGACGAAGTGGAGGTCGGCCCATTCCCGCCACTCGTGGCCGAGGGAGCGGATGGCCGTGGTCTTGCCGGTCCCCGGCTCCCCGTACCACACGAGCAGGCGCCCGCCATGCTCCGGGGGCCCCGGCAGCTCGGTCAGGTGCGTCAGGGCCGTCCCGACCTCGCCGGGGTAGTTGGCGGCGATGGAATCCCACCGCGGCGTGTCGACCCATCGGCGGTGGCGGTTCGGGGACACGCCGATACCTACCGTCCACAGGGTCAGTCGGGCCTTACCATCGTTGGCCTGCGCCGGCGGGACGGCTTGCCGGACCGCGCCCATCACCTCGTCAGCCAGGCTGGCGGAACTGGCCGTGACCATCACCTGCACCTCGGGCCGGCGGGCCGCCAGGAGCAGGTGGACCGACCAGCCGTCGCCCAGGAGGAGACGCTGGCAGTCGCCGTTGTCGTTGGCCAGTTCACGGGCGAGGACCGCCCCTTCAGGAGCAAGAGCGTCAATGCTGTGGACATCAGCGAAGAAGGCTTGGCGGGCGTACGGTTGCGTGCCCTCCAGGAACCGCAGGGTGGCCAGATCGATGAGCCGAGCCGCCAGGCCGCGGTCGCTCAGCGGCCAGATGGCCTGGGGAACGTTGAGCCATTCCGGTGCCGGCGTCACGCCACTCGACCTAACGGCAACGGTGTCCACACTCCACCATCTCAGCACAGGTGATCGGAAAAAGGGGAGGCTTCGCCGGGTTTGTCACCTATCAGGACACTCAGCCGGGGGAGCCGAAGGCGATCGGTACGGTGATGGTCTGGACCGCGACCCAACTACCGGTAGTCAGTCGGTAGTCGTTAAACACGTGGCGCTCTGCACGCCCAGCGCTTCGATCCGCCCGCCGGCGGACGTACAGGACCGAACTTGGGAGCATCTTCGCATCTTGGTAGCTAGGACGACACCAAATGCCACTCCTAGCGACCAAGATGCACAAATGTTCAAAGAAGCCTGAATGAAATAGCACGTAAGATATGGACACAATCTCAAGCTGCAGATTCACAGGTCCCGGCGAGGAGCTTGACCACGACGGGCGCATCGCAAGGGTCCGGCAGCACCGCATCGGCTCCCTGCGTCGCCAGCTCCCCTAGCGCCCCGGCGTGCTCAGCTGGAGGAACCAAAGGCGATCGGCACGGTGATGGTCTGGACCGCGACCCATCGGCCGGTCATCAGCCGGTCGTCGGTGAAGGCGGCGCCCTCCACGCCCAGCGCTTCGGTACGCCCGCCGGCGATCACGAGAGCGGCGGTGCCGGTCGGGGGCGTGGGCAGGACGCTCCACACCGCGGCCCCGGGTTCGACGACGGCGGCCAGGAGGGGGCTGCCCGAGGCGCCGGTAGTGCCGCCGGCGCCAGTCTCGCCGGTAGTGCCGCCGGCGCCAGGCTCGCCGGTAGTGCGGCCGGCGCCAGGCTCGCCGGTGGCGCCAGTCTCGCCGCTAGTGCCGCCGGCGCCAGCGGCGGTGGCGCCGGTCCCGCCGCCGGTCTCGGTCTCACCGGTGACGATGGCGAATCCGCCTGCTGGAGTAAGCGACGCCGACAGCAGTCGGCCCGAGGTCAGGGCCGGACCGAGGGTCCACGGCCCGGACAGGGTCGGCTCCCAGGCCGCTCGGTACGTGGGGCGGGGACCAGGATTGGTCGCCAGGAGGACAGCCAGTCCGTGTCGGTAGGGCACGAGACGGAGCACGTCGAGCGCCCCCGCCGCGGTCCCAACGGGGAGCTGGGGACCGACGAGACGCAGCACGCCGCCGGCTACCGCGAACACGCCAGCCGTGGTGGTGTGCGTGCAATCTGCCCCGAGCAATGCTGCGTTGGGCAGAGCCGTCACCGCCGTGAGCCGTTGGACCCCGCAGGACCGGCCTACCGTCGACGCCTCGACCGCCGCGAGCGCTACGAGCGGCTGCCAGTTCCCCAGCTCCGGCGGGCTGGTGACGACCTGATCCCCGGTCAAGGCGACCGCCACACCGGTGCTCGAAACGGACAAGGCGTCGGGCACCGCGGCCAACCCGTCGGGCACCAGCCCGGTTTGGTAGGTCGCGCCGTCGTCAGTGCTCAGCGCCAGAGGAGAAAACTGCAACAGGTTGCTCGGCAGGAAGCCGACAACCAGCTGCGGACCCCCATTGGCGATGACCAACCCTCCGTTGTCGGCTACCCCGGGCGGCGTTCGCAGCGTCCACTGCCCACCGGGGGGTCGAAGGTAAAAGGTTTGCCAGAAGGTGTTGTCCGGCTGGCCGAGATCGCCCATGCCCAGCACAGCCCACGTACCCGCCGGCCCGGTCACGGAGGTGTCGAGGGGGGCAACCAGGGCCGGCGGCCGCACGGCAGTCGTGGTCGTTGACGATCCGCACCCGCTCAGGCCGGCGCTACCGACCGCGATGCCGGCCGCGATGGCAGCACGGGCCAGCCGGCCCGGTCGCCTCATGTCCGCATCGCGGCTCGCATCACTTGGTCGAGGAGGGTGGCGAGCGACGCCGAAGTAGCCGAGTCAGGACCGGGGTCAAAGGCCAGGCTGTCTCGCAACCTGCCGTCAGCGTCGATGACGAAGGCGTTGTTGCTGTGGGCGACCATGGCACCCGCGTCGAGGGTCTGCACCTGGACCCCGTACGCGTTCCACTCTCCTGTGAGCTGCGACAGCGATCCGGTCAAGAAATACCAATTGGGCGTGGTGTCGAGCCGTTCTTGACGGTCGAAGGCTTGCACGAACGACACGTCGCGGTAGATGGGGTTGGCGACGATGGCGATGAACGCGGTCTTGCGGGTGGCGGCAGCTCCGAGTCTGGTGTCGGCCTGTAGAAACTCCTGGGCGATCACCGGACAGTCCGTCGTGCAAACGGGATCGAGGAAGGTGAGGGCGATCGTCCGCCCCCGGAAGGAGCTCAAGCTGACGGGTGTGCCCCGCTGGTCGACGAGGCTGAACGCCGGAGCCGGGGAGTCGCTCGGCTGGGGCTGGCCGTTGACGCCTTCGGCGAGGATGGCATCGGTTCGGGTGTTGACGGTGGCGAAAGCCATGGGAACGGCGCCGACCAGCAGCACACCGAACGCGCCGAGGGCTGCTGCAACCCCGAGCGCCCGGGTGACGCCGGCGTGGGCGAGCCCGGGCGTCCCCGAGGGCGCCTGATGCGGGCGCGCCCCGGGAACGGGGGCTGCCACCGCGGCACCGTCTTCCATCTCCGCGGCGGCCAGGACCGGCTGGTGGACCAGACCCAAGTAGCCCGCCCCGATGATCAGCAGCATCGGGATCATGCTGCCGGGATCGGTGCCGACTCCTCCCAGGAAGCCCAGGTCCTGGACGACCACCCACACCGCCAGGCAGAACACGACCGCGACCACCACCCCGGCCCGTACCAGGTCGGGTCGACCGCTCAGGAAGGCGGCGCCAAGGAACGCCAGCACCGCGACCACGAACAGGTTGACCCCCCAACCATGGGCGGCGTCAAAGGAGGCAAAGGAGTGGAGCAGCGAAGCCAACGCCCCAGGCTGGGGTGTCTGCGCCATAGACTGCATCATCGAGGTCAGGCTCCCCGCTACCGCCTTGGGATTGGTTTGTCCCTGCCAGAAGCCTCGTCCCGGCCACGCCTGCAGTACGGCCATCCCCAGGAAGAAGAGCCCCATCACCGCCAGCACCACCCGTCCCACCTGGCGGCCGATCCAAGCCCGCTCGGGCAGCGCCACCAGCACGCCGGCCCCGCAATACAAGAGCACCGCCCCGGGCGCGCCGAACAGCCAGCTCGAGCCGGGACCGAAGATGCCGCCGAACGCCTCGCCGAACACCCACACCAGCACACCCCAAGCGACGCTGGCCACGCCAGCTAGCTGGGAGAGCTGACCCCGCGGACTCACCAAGAGCAGCACCCCGATCCCCACCTGGATCCACACCACCGCCGTCGCGGCGGGGACCGGGTGGCGGTTCCAGACCGACAAGCCGTCATTGACCAGGCGCACCACCCAGCCCGGTGAACCCACCGCCGCCGGCTGGACCACCAGGGTGGGCATCCCCAACACCATGCCCGACTGGACCTGGAGGACCCCATCGAGGATCCACAGCAACCCGAAACCGATCCGAAGCAACCGCCGGGCCGGATGCTCCAACGAGCCGGAGCGACGTCCACCCGCCAGGGCGAGCGAACGGCCGGCCCCCACCGTGGCTGCCCAGGCGGGGATGGCGACCGCCAGCAGGAGCGCCACCACGATGATCTGATGCCGCAACGCGGAGTGGAAGGCCGCCACGATCAGCGAGTTGTGGTTGGAGAGCGACCCACCCATGCCTTGCATGTCAACCGACCTCGAACCGCATCACCGAAGTAGTGCGCCGACGATGCCAGAAAGTTCCCGGCGCTCCGGCCGGGCCGGGAGTCAGCCGGCGACGAGCAGTTCGCTGATGGAGTTGCCGGCCCCGACGGTGAGGTCCGCGGCGCCCATGATCCCGCCCCAGGGGACCAGGATGTTGTGGCGGTGACCCCAGCAGCCGCTCTGGTTGGTGGGGGTGCAGTCGACGTTGTCGGATCCGGGGCCGTCGTCGTACATCCACACGAAGTCGATGGCCAGGGGGGTGGCGAACCCGTAGCCCCAGTTGGAGACCCAGTCGCTGCCAGCCGGTCCGGTGGGATCGTTTTCGGTTTCGGAAGCCTGGAGGGCCAGGACATCGAGGGCGGCGACCGGGCCGGCGAAGGCGGGCAGGCCCCGGGCTTGACGCTCGGCGTTGGTGACCGCCACCAACTGCTCAGCCGGGTTGAGCGCCGAGTAGTCGCTGGGAAGCTGCAGGGGTGCAAGTCCTTCCGCGGTGTGGGCCGCGTCGATCGCCTGCAGCGCCCACGAGTTGCAGCTGGCGGAGCTCACCGCGTAACACGCCTGGGCAAACGACGCCGACGGGGAGATGTTGGTGAGGGGGCCAACCGCGGGTGATGTCGTTTGGGCGGCTGGTTGGTTGAGGACGAGGGCGGCCCCGAAGGCCAGCACGGCGCCGGTGGTGGTGGCCAACCAGTAGCCGCCGGTGGTGGCGATCATGCCCACCGCGCTGCCGCCGTCGAGCCGCCCGGAGCCCGAGCCGTAGTACTGGGCGTCACCGAAGGTGAAGATCCCCCCGTCCGACGCGGCCAGCCAGTAGCCGAGCCCGCCGGCGGTGGGGGCCATGCCCACGATGGGCTTATCGAGATGCACGTTGCCGGTCGATCCGTAGAAGCGGGCGTCCCCGAAACTGAAGATCCCCCCATCCGCCGCCACCATCCAGTAGCCCCGACCATCAGGGGTCGACGCGATCGACAACACCGGGGCGTTGAGCGCCACACCGGCCAACCCGCCCTCATAGGGCGCCGCCCCGTACGGCGTCACCGCCCCCGCCGCGGTCACCGACCAGAACCCCTTCCCGTCCGGCAACGGCGCCTCGGCCACCGCCCCACCCGACGCCGCCCGGACCACCGCAACCGCGGCAGGCGTCCCGGCTCCAACCGCAGCATGCGTCCTGGCCGAAGCCAGGGCCGCACCCGATCCGAATACGGCGGTGGCCAGCCAGCACACCACCAGGAGGACGACGAACCCAACCCGCAGTCCGCTTACACTCTGCACAGGCGTCGTGGTCGGTTTGTTGTTCGTCCGTTGATACATGCTGCTCGTATCGGCGGTCGCCTAGCAGGCCTTGAAACCCCTCGGAAAGAGCGGAAAACGCTTTTTTTGGCCGCAGCTTGAGAAGAAATGCACGCGGCTTTGTGAGGAAAAGGAGGTCAAGGAAAAGGCGGAACGAATACGAGTACAAGGTCCTTCTCGTATGCGCCCGGGGGTGGCATAACATCCCATCCGTGGCCGTCTGCTGGGACCCGCAGCAGTACCTCCAGTACGAGCACGAGCGGGAACGTCCGTGGGCCGAGTTGCTGGCGCGTGTCGTCCACCCCGGTCCGAGCGAGGTCGTCGATCTCGGCTGCGGCCCAGGAACCACCACGACCAGGCTGCTGGCGCGTTGGCCGGACGCCCACATCTTGGGGATCGACAGCTCCGCCGAGATGATCTCCCACGCCCGTCCGCTGGCCGTTCCGGGCCGGTTGGA
>PMHH01000156.1 GCA_003156595.1 Acidimicrobiaceae bacterium | reverse complement strand
ACCCGTGAAATCCAACCGAAGCGGCATAGAAAGCGACCAAGACTGCAGACGTTGCCGCGCCCACCCTGGGCTTCCTCAGGCCGACCAACAGCCCCAGTGACGTGGATACTTTGATCACCGGCAGCACCGGCCGGAGCACTCGAGGGACACCGAGATGATCCAGTCGGGCGGCCATGGACATCCGTGGGGTTGCACTGGCGATCGCATTGACGATCTGCAGCGCCGCCAGGCCAGCCGCCAGTTGGCGAAGCCGAGATTGCATCAGGCCGGGCGCCCGACGCGTGGCTGTGTGTCTCGCCACATGAAACGCGTGTTGACGCCGACGATATCCTCTCGACTCGTCACCGAGAAACCGAAACTCTCGATNNTCGTAGAGCACGACGTTGCGGTCCACGTCGGTCTCGAGGAATGCAGGTGATCCCTGCTCGTCGACGGTGGTGAGAAATGTCTTGAGCAGCGCGTTCCCGACGCCGTTACCTTGCAGTTCGGGTCGAACACCGATTGGGCCGATGTGCCAATGGGGTTCATGGGGATCACGTGCTTCTCGCATGTTCATCATCGTAAACGCCCTGGGAAGGGCGGCTTTCATGATCCGCAGCATCGCCGGGGCCGTCTTGATCTTCTCCACCATCCCCAGCTGACAGTGTGGCCATTCGGCGGCGTTCAACGCCCCAACAACCATGCCTCCTTGCTCGGCAACAAGCGCGTGGCTCCAGCGGCGGCCGAATTTGGCCACTCGCACAGCCTCTTGCATCAGACGGCGCGCCCTGGCTCGGTCGCCGTGCACATTGGCCAACGTGCTCGGGTTGTCCGCAAACGCGAGCCCGATCACCTCGCACACCGAGTCCATGTCCGCCGCGGTCATCCGTCGGATCTCGATGTTGTCCGGTTGCCCCATGGCTCGCCTAGTTACTCGTGGCCACGAGTTGGCGATCCGTGGCGACCCCTGGCGTGGGAGCCCGGAGGAGGCCGATGCCCATCCAGCAGGCCCAGACCGGCGCAAGGACGAGATAGACCGTCAGGCCGGTCGAGGCGATGGTGTCGGTGTTCAGTGCCGTGCCCAACGAGTCCAGCAGACAGGCAACGCCGAGAACGATCGTGACCAAGCCGAGGCGGCGACGCTCGGCCCGAAGCACGAGGCCGAAGTCGATCCACCCGACACCGGCCAGAAACTCTTCGAGCAGGTTCCAGAGTCCGCGATAGATGCCGTCGGTGTAACCGGTGAAGACCGTCTGCAGGCTTACCTGATGGGACCCGCTGGTTGCGGTTGCGTACTCCCTGATCAGGGTCGGGAGAGCCGTCGCCAGCATGGCACCACCTATGGCGCCGATGAGGCAGTACGCAAGCAGGCAGAGCGCGAAGAGGTCGATCCAGTTCGGGCTCTGGTGTCGAAGGGAACTGCGCAGAAGCAGGATCAGGGGCACGATCGGCAGGTAGTAGCCGAAGATGTCGAGGATCATGCTCCAGCGCCACAATGGTGCAGCTGCCGTCCCGGCATGCAACAGGAGCAACGGGTTGGTCATGCCGTTGAGGTTGAAGTGAACCGTGGCCAGCATGGCCAGCAGGTTCCCGGCGGCCAGCGGTAGCGACGCGATGGCTGCGATCGCGGCCACGCGGGAAAAGGAGCGATCGGCGATCATGGGCCTGTCCTTGAGCTACGCGTGTTGGCACCGTCAACTTCGGAACTCCCGAGAAGGGCGGTGGCCGTTTCCACCAGCCACTGCTCGTAGCGGTCCACCGGCCAGCTCCGATCTTGAGTGAGCTTGGCGAAGACCTCGGGGCTGGCCAGCGCCCAGATCGAGTCGACCAGGAACCCCGACGGCTGCTTCCCGAGGATGAGCTCAAGGCCGCCGGAGATCACGATGCGCCGATCTTCCTCATACGCTTCCCAGCGCACCTTCGATGCCTCGTCACTCGCTGATGCCTCTTGCAACGCTCCCATCAGCGGAACCGCGTGCACGAGGGCCCGCGTGATGNNCGCCCACACCGAGCGAACCGAACTCCGGTCTCTCTACCAGTGGCACCTGATCGTCATCTCCAACGATGGCGACATCGATGGCAGCGATGAGTAGCCCTGATTTGGATCCGAAGGCTGAATAGACCGTCTCGACGGCGGTCCCCGCCTCGGCCGCAACCGCCGCCAGCGTGGTGCCCGCCCACCCACGTTCAGTGAACAGACGAGTTGCCGCGGAGAGAACGGTCTGGCGGGTCTCCGCCGCTTGTCGAACTCGCAATGGCGAGTGATAGGCCGACTGACGCTGCCGACTGCTCTTCGTGGGCACAGAAGCACAATAGCATCTGACTAAGTTCAATACAATATGATTCTAGTCAATACGAGGTCGGCATCGCAGCACCTTGCTTCGCAACCACATTGAACAACCGGCTATCGCGTGTCTCCGAAGTCGATCAACAGGGGTCGGCGGTACGTCCCGCAAACCGAAGGGTTTACGGATGGCTGGTTGACCAGTATCGACCAGCCTTTATGCCGCGATACGTTCCGCAATCTGTGCCAGCTTGGCGCTTCACTAACTAAATACAGGCGCGCTCAAGGGGGAACTTCCGGCGTCTCCCTCCGTGCAACCTTGGGCACTAGCTGGTTGATGAATTGCCCCATTTGCTTCCCACGA
>PMHH01000093.1 GCA_003156595.1 Acidimicrobiaceae bacterium | reverse complement strand
GGCTAGGACCCGAATAGGACCCGAATAGGACCCAGACTGCTCGCTCGCCGGCCACCGGGCTCGCGTGCGATGCGAGACTCTCGCGGACCGAATGGGCAGGTTGCGGGGTGGGTCCGACCTCAGCTCTGTGAAAGCCATCACCCTCACGAGCGTCTCCAGCGGAATCCCGCGAGGTCGCTGCTCACGAGCACCAATTTGGAAGACCATCCCTGACCGTGCGTAACGGCTCGTCGCTGTCCCTTGGGGTACCGACGTGGTGCGGGCAACCGAGAGGGGCGGGGTCTTGGCACCTCTCCCGCGGATCAGCCCGCTCGGTACGGCCACGAAGTTGCGGCGGCATGCTCTGGTCCTCGCAGCTCCCTATGCCAAGCCCGCAGCGGCCACCGCTGTGTAGTTCCACCGGAGCAATTCCGCGACGTGAATCGATCCCGCGTCGGGACGAGCATTGGTCGTTCGAATCAGGTCGTCATCGTTGGTTGGCTTGGTCTCGCCGCCCCGGCCCTCGGGCTACCGTCAGCGCATGGAGGACCAAATGCAAGGAACCTTTGGCCTGGTGGTTCGGTTCGAGCTACTCGACGGTCGTGAGGAGGCGTTCGACGAGCTGACAGCAACGACCCTGCAGGCCATCCGAGCGTCTGAACCCGGCACGTTGGCGTATTTCGTCCATCGAGACGGGTCGAACCCGTCGGTTCGAGTGTTCTACGAGCTCTATGAGAATGAAGCGGCCTTCGAGACGCATGAGAACCAACCGCACGTCCGTCGATTCCTCAACGAGCGTCGCCATCACCTGCGCACGGAGCCCGAGGTGTGGCCCGTTGTACCGATGGACGGCGTCCTCCGGCAAGAATCGGACATCATCGGCGGTCGATGACTGGCCCAGCCCACCTGCTTGGCCGGGGCCACGCCCTGTCCGGCATCCCCCGGTCGCTCACCGTGGTCCCGGAAGACGCAAGACCGTGACACCCGCTGGGAAAGTTGGGGCCTCTACCAAGTTGTGGTCCTCAGTGAGGAAGGCACCGTGGAGATGTTGTGCCAAGGCAACATAGATAGCGTCAGCCGCCGTCATGTTGTGTCGGTAGGCCCACGCCGCCTCCAGCAACGGGCGAACCGTCGCCCGCCGCAGCTGCCACGACCCAAGCTCGGTAACCGCTGACCTTGCTTTGGCCTCGTCCAGCACGTGCGTCACCACGGCTTGGCGTCGGATCAGAGCCAGGACCTCAGCGTAGAAGTGCTCAGGTACCCACGGGTCCGCGTCGGCAGGAAGTAGCCGAAGCAGGGCCCGGCCTCTTCGAGTATCCGTGACGATCTCAGCGCCAGCCGATGCGTCGATGACTACTGGCGTCACCCCTACGCGTCAGCTCGCAGAACACGAAGGGCCTCGACAGCCCCTATCGTCTCGAGTTCCGGCTCGGGGGCAGCCAGATGCCGCTCGACGAAGGCCCGGAAGGCCGCCGGCGAGTAGTTGCCATCGGACGTGATCTCGACAACTGCCGGGTCGGCCGGCAGATCGGAAGCGTGGCTTGCCACATCCATAGGTTACCGCTCCGATCATTCGATGACTCCCTTATCACGTGTAGCAGCCCTCAGCGTGTGAGCGTCCACCGTCGCTGTCACACCCCCGTCGTACGCTGGTATCGACCACCACCGCATCCGAAGGAGCGACCGTGCCGGACGAAACCAACCGACCCCCTGCTGAGCTACCGAAGGTCGCTCTGCCCGACCTCGAAAAGGGTCAGCGCGGCGCGGACCTATTCCCGCAGATGCACCCCGAGGATGTGCAGAACTTCATGACGGAGGCCGGGCCGTTCGGCGCTGGGCCCGAGACGGGATCGCCGCAAGGCTCCACGGGTGCCCCGACCGGCTCCGCAGAGTCGACCGACTGAGCATCGTCTCGGCGTCCAGCCTGGTCGCCTTCCTCCTGTTCGTGGCGCCGGGCATCGTCTTCGAAGTGCTCCGTGGCGCGTCGAACGGACAATCGGCATCGGCAGAGGGGCGGACGGGGACGATGTCCACATGGAACTTGCCGACGTCATCTTCGGCATACTCCAGCCGGACGCAGGGTTTCTTGCGCTTGACCCGATCCCGAAACCGGCCATCGGCGCGGAAGCGCTTCTCCAAGTCGCTAAGAGTGTCGTTGCAGGTTGTCTGCCCGGCGACGCAGACCGCAACGATGTCCAGGTCGTACTCGCCCCCCTCCACTGGCTCGACGGCCGTTCCGTTCGGATACGAGCCCTGGAGGAAAAAGTTCTGAGGTGGGAGCCCGTTACTTCTCTGAAGGAACTGGGAGATGGTGTTGGCGGCACTGTCCATCCGCGGGACCTGGGGGTCACCGAGGGAGATGTTCTCAAGGAACTGATCGAAGTAGGCCGAGAGGTCGACGCCCACGTCACTGACCCTTTCGGTTCCGATAGGCCACTGCGAGCTTCCGCCACGGCAGCGGCGACAGGTGGGATCGGAGATCGGCAGCGAACGCGTCGACGTCGGGGGAGATATCTGGGTGTGCGTCCTCCGGGAGGGCCTTGCCGGGAGCGGGCCGAACCGGCGCCTCCCACGCTGCTTCGATGAGGGCTTCGGTCTCCCCTTTTATGCCCCTGACCAACCGGGCGTAGCTACGGCTCATGTACTTGGACTCGCCGGCGATCCACGCTTGGTAGTAGGTCAGCTCATCCTGGCGTGCGTGGAAGGCGGTCACGAGGTCGGCGGCTTGGTCATCTCTGCGGCGCCGGACGCGGTAGAGCATCTCCTTCCAGCCAACGATCACCTGGACAGCCTTCGAGTACAAGGTGCGCCGACGGTCACGCTTGGAGGCCAGGTAGGCAGCTAGCGCCGAGAGCAGAGCCACGACCACCGCGGCGGCGGTGCCCAGGATGGCGATCTCGTTTGTGGTCCACTTCATATGCTGCCTACTCGTTACATGTAGTTACCTTCAAGTGCTCAAGCTCGGCGCGGTCTCCGATGTTGAGGTACGACCGGCCGGCGTCGTCCCTGGAGAGTGGGACGGTGAAGGCGCGGCCGAGTGGCTTGCCGGCGAAGTTGTTCTCCTGGCGATCAGGTCCAACGCTCCGTCGCCAAGTGCGTCCTGACGGTTGATGGCGATCCGCGGTACCTCGACTGGTCAGAATTCGGCAACGAGATCTTTGCCGGCATCGCCGATTTGGATATCGGTACCCACGACGTACAGGTCACCCTGCTGCCGCTGGAGGTTGACACACCTGTAGCAGAGGGACAGCTGATCATCAGTATGCGGGCAGCCCATGTCCGACCCTCGACTGGGACGATTCGTGAAGGTCTCATGCTGCTGGCTAACCCCGTCCAACCGACTCTGAGCGAGGTATGGGATGGAAGGGCCGTTCTCGAGTTGGTCGGCCCATCGGGAGCCGAAGTCACCGCTTCCGCGATCCTGGAGGGCACCAAGGGACAGGTGCTGGCCCGCACCCAGTTCAAGGTTCACCTACCGCAAGAGCCGGGAACCTGGCGTCGGACGGCTTCAAAGGAACTCCAGGGCTCCCCGGTGCTGCGGCCTTGCTACGACCAAGCCGATGCGCTGAACCTGACCTTCCAACACCCCGCGTTAGGAACAGCTCAACTCCGCTGCGATCGAGAGTTTGCACCGCTGCGATGGGTCGTCGGCAATGACCGTGACGGCCCGTTTGCCCGGCTTATTAATAACGTCGAGAGTGGCGCAATCGAGGTGCTGCGCTACAGCTATGCGTCACCAGCCAATCCCGAGCCCGTCAGTAACAGCTCGGAGGAACGCCTGAGGTGACCAGCGGGAGGACTGCTGCTAGCACGTGTTGAAAGCTTTGAGTCAGCCGTCATATTGCCGCCGTACATTCGTCATCTCGGCGATATTCGGATCTTGCCGTACGTCGCCAACGCGCCTCGGACGATTGATCGGGTGCTGGAACTCATCCGGCTATCGGCCCTGTGGGCCGAAGCGTCTCTGACTGGACATCCCTTTGCCCAACACGACCGGCGCGTTGCACTTCGAGCGCTCACCATGCGCCTGGCCGCCATCCTGGCCGGGGGACGATGGGCACAACTCGAAGAACATGGTCTCCGTGACGATCAGTATTCATTTCGGCAACTCCAGGAGGGCGTCGGAGACGAGACCTACCAGAAGGCTCTGGCTGAGGGGATCCAACGGCGGGTCGTCGGCTGGCTAGCCCTGGAGCCGACCAAGCGCGCCGAAGAGTTTGCCGCGGCCGTCCCCATCTACCGGCATCGCACGACAGTCCAACGCACCGAGCATCGGTTCACCGAGTTCCTGCTGCGACTGGCCAGCGATCCTGCGACTCTGGCCGATTGGCCAGAAAGGGAGGTTCGAGAATTCCTCCAACGAAATAATGGAGGAGTTTCGCACCTACGACTTCCGCCACTCGCATGCCTCGCAGTTGATCGACGACGGAGCGAGCGCCCTGGCGGTCGCCCAGCGGCTCGGCCATGCCGACCCTGCCATTACCTTGCGGGTCTACGGGCACCTGTTCGAGGGTGTCCAAGAGGCCCTCACGGACCGGCTGGAAGAGCGCCGCAAGGCGGCCAGCGCCGGCGGCGGAGAGGTCGTCCCGCTGCGCACGGCGGTAGGGTCCTCAGGACCCGAATAGGACCCCAGGACCCGGCCCCAGGACCCGGCCAGGACCCCAAAATACGGCTACTTTTGGTCACTGACGGTCATCGGTAGTCGACCCAAAAAAGGGGCCTGACCTGCGGAAACATGCTCTTAACTGCAACGATGTGATTCGCGGCATGAGGGTTCGACTCCCTCCGCGCCAGCGCGCCTGCCACTACGTGTTGCCGCGCCGACCAAGACTGGAATCCGATCCCCCACTGCTTGTCGGTCGTGTCGGTCACGACGGCAAGCTCACGCTCCAGCCAGGTTCGGTCCTCACGGCCGCCACCCACCGGGCCCAGGCCACCACCATTGGATACTGCCGCCGCGAGCGCCCCGCCAGCAGCCCCGCCCATCGGAGCGAGCGCTATCGGATGGGAGATGCCCATCATGTCGGTGAACAACGTCCGTACCGCCATGTCCTCCATGCTGACACCATTCTGATTCGACGTCGTGAGCAGACCGACCTCGACAGCGCTGCATCGCGTCTCGCTGCCTACCCGGAACGAGCCTCGATCAGAACCAGAAAGACGCTCGGGATAGCGGCAGGTTCATCCCATAGTGCTCGACAAGAACGTCCGAGTTTCGCGGGCGCGGGTGTCCGCTACCGCCGGTTATACGCGGCGGGTTCAAATCGAGAGGGAAGCAACGTCCATTTCGATGCCAACAACTTTCGCGACCCGGCTCATGTCAGCGTCGTGTGCGAGGAGTGTGGCGCCCAGCCGCTGAGCCACTGACGCGATCATGCAGTCGACGAGTCCCCTTGGGGTAACGCCAACTTGGCGGCATCGGCGGTAGATGCTTACGCCGCCATCGAAATCTGCGGCGGGGTCGAAGCGGAGGAGCTGGAACCGCAACAGCAAGCGGCGTAGATCCTTTTCACGCTCGTCTGTTCGGGCGCCAGCGAGCACTTCCATCATCACAGGCTCGGTGACAGCCAACGGACCGTCGACGGCGATGAGCTCCGACACCCGATGATCGACGGGGCTGTCGGTGGCCCGGTCGTATTCAACCCAAGCAGAGGTGTCGGCCAGGATCATCGAACCCGGGAAGGGCCCCTGTCTGGCGGGATCTTGCCGATCGCTCTGGCTCCGCGCATCCCAAGTGCTTCGTCGCGGGTCATAGGTAGCCCCGCGAGGTGGCGGAGGGCCAGGTCGACTGCCTCGGTCTTGGTGCGAAGGCCGTAGCGCTCCATGATGGCGTGCACGTACGCGTCGTCGATCTCGATGTTCGTGCGAACTCGGCTCATACACGTAGTATACACGTGATTGGTGTACAGTACGTGTACGATCCCAGACTGGGCACCTAGTCACCCGCTCCCAGATTGGGGCGGCCAGATTGGGGCGGTTTGGTTCGACTCCCTCCGCGCCCACTGTTTTTTCGAGGCGAGCCGGCGGGTCAGAGCGCCTACGCGACCGCCAGTAGCGTGTCGTGATGGCGAGAGTTCTGGTCACGGGATCCAGTGACGGTATCGGGCTGATGGCCGGCCGGCTGCTGCTGCAAGAGGGCCACGAGGTGACATTCCACGCCCGCAACGAGGAGCGGGCAGCCGACCTGCACCGGACCGTTCCGGGTGGGGACCCTATCGTCGTCATCGGGGATCTGGCGTCGCTCGAGCAGACCCACTCGGTGGCCCAACAAGCCAACCGTATCGGCCGCCACGACGCGGTCATCCACAATGCCGGCATCGGCTTCCGGCGGCCGGGCCGCGAGACCAGCGAGGACGGCCACGAACTCACCTTCGCGGTCAACGTGCTGGCCGCCTACGTCCTGACCGCTCTGATCGATCGGCCGGGGCGGCTGGTCTATCTGAGCTCGGGCATGCACCAGGGCGGGACACCGAGCCTCGACGACGTCGAGTGGACCAGGCGTCGGTGGAACGGGCCGCAGGCGTACTCGGACACCAAGCTATTCGACGTGGAGCTGGCCTTCGGGATAGCCCGGCGGTGGCCGGATGTGCTGAGCAACGCCGTCGAACCGGGGTGGGTGGCCACCAGGATGGGCGGACCTGGCGCCCCTGACGACCTGGGGGCGGCGCCAGTCACGCAGTGCTGGCTGGCAGTTAGCGAGGACCCGGAGGCCAAGACCACCAGCGGTTACTGGTATCACCAGCAACGGCGCGACGCCCACCCGGCCACGTCCGATCCCCGGTTCCAGGACGAGCTGATCGAGTACTGCGCGTCGCTCAGCGGGGTGCTGCTGCCCGGTTGACCCGGGCAGCTACCAGTGGCCCCGGGCAGCTAACAGTGGCCCCGGTGGACGACCTCGCCTAAGCGGAGTGATGTTTCCGCTTATGGTATCGTCTTCTGCAGATAACTCGCGCCGCTCGATGGAGACGATATGGCTCGGAACGATCGGCGGGCGCACTATCAGGTGACCTTCGTGGTGCTGTTGATTGGTGTCGCCGCGTACTCGCTGTTGCAGTCGCTCGTGCTGCCGGTGCTCCCCACGATCCAGCACAGCCTGCACACATCTCAGGACACGGTGACCTGGGTCCTCACCGCCTACCTGTTGTCCGCCTCGGTGTTTACCCCGATCCTCGGCCGCATCGGTGACATGGTTGGCAAGGAGCGGATGTTCGTCGTCGCCCTGGCGGCGTTGGCGCTCGGTTCGTTCCTCGCTGCCATCGCGACATCGATCGGCGTGATGATCGCGGCCCGCGTCATCCAAGGCGTCGGCGGTGGGGTGCTGCCGTTGGCGTTCGGGATCATCCGGGACGAGTTTCCTGGGGAGAAGGTTGGAGGCGCCATCGGTACCACCGCCGCCCTCGCTGCCGTCGGTGGCGGCGCCGGCATCGTGCTCGGCGGTCCGATCATCGATGCGCTCGACTACCACTGGCTTTTCTGGATACCGATGATCATGGTGATCGGCGCCGGTGTGGCGGCGCGGTTTGTGATCCCGGAGTCTCCCGTGCGAACCCCGGGCCGGATCAACTGGACCGCGGCAGTCCTGCTCTCAGGCTGGCTGGTCGCACTCCTGGTGGCCGTGAGCGAGGGTCCGGTGTGGGGATGGACCTCGGCCCGGGTCCTGGGTCTGGGCGCCGTCGCCATAGTGCTCGGCGTGCTGTGGGTACGCGTCGAACTGCGCTCGCGACAGCCGCTTATCGACATGCGGATGATGCGCCTTCGGGCCGTGTGGACGACGAACCTGGTCGCTTTCCTCTTCGGCGTCGGTCTCTACTCGGCCTTCGTGTTCTTGCCGGAATTCGTGCAGACGCCAACGTCGGCCGGCTACGGCTTCGGCGCGTCCATCACGGAATCCGGCCTCTTTCTGCTACCTCTTGCCGCCGTGATGTTCGTGTTCGGCCTGGCTTCGGGGCGTCTGGCCAGCCGGATCGGTTCCCGCGCCGTCCTAGTCATCGGGTCCGCGATAAGTGTCATCCCTTTCGTGATACTCGCCGCCGCCCACAACCAGCGGTGGGAGATCTATCTGGCCATGGCCCTCCTTGGGGCCGGCTTCGGGCTGGCGTTCTCCGCAATGTCGATCCTCATCGTCAACGCTGTCCCCGCCCAACAGACCGGCGTGGCGAGCGGAATGAACGCAAACATCCGCACCATCGGCGGGTCCATCGGCGCGGCAATCATGGCGAGCGTGGTGACGTCCAGTATCGCCACCAACGGTTTGCCCAAGGAAGCCGGGTACACACATGGATTCACCATGCTCGCCGTGACGACCGGACTCGCGGCCGGTGCGGCCGTTCTCGTCCCAAGAGTCCGGCGCATGACGGCGTCGCGAACGCCAGGAGACGGGCCGCATGCCGAGCTCGCCATCCTGGCGGCGGGGACGCTCACGGGCTCCGATCCGGAGTGATGGCCTTGCCGGGCACCGAACAGGTTCTCGCAGAGGGACGACCACTTCGACGAGACGCGGCCCGGCATCGCGAACAATTACTCGACGCGGCAGCCAAAGTCTTCGCCACCCAGGGCTTGAGTGCCAGCGTGGAGGAAATCGCCCGAGTCGCCGGGGTCGGCATGGGCACCCTCTACCGTCGGTTCCCCAACAAGGAGGCGCTCGTGGACGAACTCGTCCGGCAGCAGCTCTCCGACTTCATAGAGGCCGCCACCGCCGCGGCACAGCTACCCGGCGGCGTCGGGTTGGAGGTGTTTCTCTGGCGCGTCGGCGAGCTGCTGGCCGCCCGCTGCGGTTGTTTCGCGCGGTTATGGACGGGGGCCAACACCGAGCGTCTGGTTGAAGAAGCTCGGCTCCGCATCCACCAACTCCTGGCCGACAGTCAACGACACGGACGCATCCGTCCCGATGCCGTCGTCTCTGACATCTCGCTCGTCATCTGGTCGCTCATGGGCGTGATCTCCACGGCGCAGACGGCCGCCCCTCAAGCCTGGCGACGGGCGCTCGAGCTGCTCCTCTTAGCCCTCCGGTCCTCCGAGGTCCCATTGCTCGAACTGGCGCCAACGCCGCAAGAGATGAGCGAGATCATCCAACAGAAGGCCTAGCTACGCGCTGTCAGGCTGGACCGGCGGGGCGGGCGCCGGCCAGGCCGGCGCCGGACGGGGCTTGTCCGGGTTGGCCCGACCGGGTGAGGCACCACCTCCGAGTCCACCCTCGGGGAGGACCGACGCAGCCGCCGTCGCCACGTCGCGCGGGTAGGTGCGCAGCGCCCGCAAGAGGATCACGCCACTGGCCGCCATGGTGACCAGCATGACGGTGAATGTCCATTGCAGCCCCGATCGTCCACCACCGAACACCTCGTCCGAGGTGAAGCCGAATAGCACTGGAGCTAGTGACTGGGCCAGAGACCGCAGGGCCGTTCGAACCGCTTCGGCCCGCCCCCAGAGCCGGGCGGGCACGATGTCGAGCCGCGCCGCGTCGATAGGAGGATTCTGCGCCGACAGCATCAAGCCCGCCACTATCAAGTAGGGCACCGCGGTGAGGGCGCTGCGGACCATGAGGGCCGGGATAAACAACACGGTGGCGCCCATGGCCGCGATGGCCGCCACCAGGATGCGCGCGTTGAGGACCCCGCCGCGCAACAGCCTGTCGCTCAGGCCTCCCGACAGCAGGGTCCCGATGACCGCCCCGCCGCCGACCAGAAGGAGGAGCAAATTGGCCAGCACCTGATCGACGCGGTACTGCTCCCTGACGAACTCAGTCCCAAAGGTAGCGACACCCGAGAGGTAGAAGTAGCCGAATGCGCTGGCAATGATCAGGATCACGTTGGTACGGATACGCATTACAGCCTTCACCGCGGCGACCAACCCCATCGACTCCAGGTGCGGCCCGAGGACCTTGTCCGCCTCTGGTCCGACCCCGCTGGCCGCGGCCAGGAGTTGGGCATCGGTCGGGCGCGGACCGGAGTCCACCCCCGGATCCGGCTCCACGACCGCCCGCTCGCCGCGGCCCGGGATTCCGTCCGGTAGCAGCGGGGTAGACCCGCCTCGCACCGGCTCGGGCAGTCGGAACACGTACCAGGCCAGGACGAAGGCCGGCAGGGCCAGTATCACGAAGGCCGCTCGCCACGACAGCGCGGCGATGTCACCGGTGACCGCGAACCCGATACCCGCCCCGACCAACTCGCCGGTGAGGATGTAGCTGTAGATCCGGCCCCGCTCGGATCCCTCGAAATAGTCGCCGATCAGCGACGCCAGCACCGGTCCGGCGGCGGCCGTGACGCCACCGAGTACGAGGCGGGCCAAGAGCAAGTGGTCAAATGACGAGGCCGTCGCGCTCCACAGCATGGCCGCGCCCCACGCCAGGATGGCGACTGCCAGGGTGCGGGTCCTCGGCCAGCGGTCAGCAATGATCCCGAAAGGGAGACTCGCAATCGCGGCGACAAGCGAGCTGACAGTGACCAGCAACCCAATGTCAGTGTCGTCGATGTGCAGGGCCCTGCGCAGGGGCACGGCAGCAGCTCCCACGGTCGACGCATCGGCGCTGCTGAGGGCCAGCACACAGGCCAGCACCACGATGACTCGGGTGCGCTGCCGGCCCCCCAACGTCCGCTCGAGGTGGTGCCCAGTGAAGCGAGCGGCGCGGCGGGCGTGGCCTCGCATCCTGTTGCTTGTGCCGGGCCCTTGCATCCCACTCCTACCGGGCAACCTGCCGGGCGCGATGGCGGGGGGTGCGGCGCCCGCGAACCGCGCGCCGCAGCCCCACCCCCGCGGAGGCTATTTCTTCGTCTCCCAGAAGATCTTGTCGATCTCGGCGATCTGCGCGAGCAGGTTGTCCGCAACCGCAGTGTCATTGGTCTTCTTGGCCTCACCGGCCGTCTTGGTGGCGTTCCAGAACAGCTCGTGGAGCTGCGGGTAGGTCTCGAGGTGCGGCGGCTTGAAGTAGTCGGTCCAAAGCACCCAAAGGTGGTGCTTGACCAGTTCGGCCCGCTCCTCCTTGATCAGGACCGCTCGGGTCTTGAACACGTTGTCGTCGGAAGCGTTGAACTTCTCCATGCAACCCTTCACCGATTCCGCCTCGATACGGGCCTGGGCCGGGTCGTACACGCCGCAAGGCAGGTCACAGTGGGCGTGAATGGTCTGCGGCTCGCTCAACCGATCCGCGAGGCTGAGCAGGCGAGAGACAATCTTCATCAGCGAGGCTCCTTGGTGATGGTCAGTAAACAGCTTCACCATACCCATTACCGGGCCCGTCCCCATCGGGCTGTGGTGGGACTGGCCTGTATAGCCGGCGCCGGGGCGGCGGCCGCCCTGTGCCGTGGACGGTTGCGACGCGTCAGGGTGATCGGAGACAGCATGCTGCCCACCTTCGCCCCGGGTGACCGATTGCTGGTCGGCCCGTCCATCCAGGTCCTGGCCGGCCAAGTGGTGGCCGTGCGCGACCCCCGCCGGCCCGGGCGGCTGCTGGTCAAACGGGTCCGTTGGGTCGGCCCGGGCTGGGTGGACGTCCGCGGCGACAACGACTCGGCCAGCACCGACAGCCGTCAACTCGGACCCATACCCCGCTCGCACGTCGCCGGCTGGGTCATCTACCGCTACGGGCCCCCGGAACGGGCCGGGTGGCTCCCAGGCCGCCTGCGGCCGGTCGCCCGACATACGGGCGACGAGTAGCATCAACCCCCATGCCTCCGGGCCGGGTCACCGAGCAGCCCAAGAGCACCGGTGCCTTGCTTCCGTTGCGCCGACCGACGACCGCGCCTCCGGATGAACCCAGGTTGCAGGACGTCGACGAGTGGGGCCGATCGGAGCGGACCCGGGCCCTGGTGCGGCGCCTGTACGGCCCGATATACCGCCGCTGGTTCCGGGTCGAATGGGAGGGACTGGAGAAGATCCCCCTCCACGGCGGTGCCTTGCTCGTCGCCAATCACGCCGGGGCTATTCCGGCCGATGCCCCCACGATTATGCACGGCATCGAAGAGGAGCTGGGCCGCCCCGTGTACGGATTGGCCGACAACCTGTTCCGGTCGATGCCCGTCGCCGGAACCGCCTGGGCGCGAGGCGGCGGGGTGCCGGCGCACCCGGACAACGCCTACCGGCTGCTGAGGGACCAACAGCAACTGGTCCTCGTCTTTCCCGAAGGCACCAAAGGCACCGGCAAGCTGTTCAGCGAGCGCTACCGCCTGCGGCGCTTCGGTCGGGGCGGTTTCGTGGAGATAGCCATGCGGGCCGGCGTTCCCGTCGTCCCTATTACCGTCGTGGGCAGCGAAGAAGTGATGCCGATCCTGGCCAAAGCCCCGCAGCTGAGCAGACTGCTGGGAGTCCCGTACGTCCCGATCACGGCCAACATGCTCCTGCTCGGCCCGCTCGGTCTCTTCGGCTACTTTCCCGCCAAGCTCAAGCTGCGCGTGCTCGACCCGGTCACCTTCGACGTCAACCCAGACCAGGACCGGTACCCACGTAGCCGGGTCTTCGAGGAGGCGGAAGCGATCCGCCAACGCATGCAGTCCAGCCTCTACGACATGCTGCGCCACCGCCGCAGTGTGTGGTTCGGGTAGGCCGCGTGGGGCGGAGGGTCCTGATCACCGGGCTGTCATCGTTTTGGGGAGGGCGCCTGGCGCAAGCGTTCGAACGGGATACCTCGATCGACGTCATCGTCGGCCTCGACACCGGAGAGCCGCTGGTCGCCCTCGAGCGCACCGAGTTCGTCCGGACTGACGAGAACTATTCGATCCTGGCTCGCCTCGTCCGCGCCACTCAGGTCGACACCGTCGTGCACGCGGCCCTCGTCGTCGACTCGTCGACCACGAGCGATCGACACATCCACGAGAACAACGTGATCGGCACCATGAACCTGCTCGCGGCGGCCGCCAACGAGGACAGCCACGTGCGGTCCCTCGTAGTCAAGTCGTCGACCCTGGTGTACGGATGCTCGGGCAGCGACCCAACCTGGTTCCGGGAGACCACCCCCCGCAGCGCGGCACCCCGAACCCGGGTTGAACGGTCGCTGGTGGAAGTCGAGAGCTACCTGCGATCCTTCGCCGAAGAGAACCGCGACATCAACGTAGCCGTCCTGCGTTGCGCCAACGTCCTCGGCGATGACCTGGTGACTGCGTTGTCGAAGGCCCTCTCGCTACCACTCACGCCGACGATCGCCGGCTTCGATCCCCAGATCCAGTTCGTCGAACAGGACGACGTGATCCGGGCCATCGAGTTCGTGGTAACGAATGGTCTGGTAGGCGTGTACAACCTGGCCGGCGACGGTCGCCTGCCGTGGTCGGAAATACGGGCGATCGCCGGTCGCCGACCACTGCTCCTGAGCCCGGTGCTGACCGCTCTGGCCGTGGCCCCCCTCACCCGCCTCGGCCTCGAGCTCCCCCCAGAGACGCTCGAACTGCTGCGCTACGGCCGGGGGGTGGACAACTTCAAGCTCAAGAACAACGGGTTCACCTACCGCTATTCGACCGCGGGCGCGGTCCGTCATTTCGTGGAGAACCAGCGCCTGCTAGGCGTGGTGGGCGAGACGGAGCCGAGCTATCACTACCAGGGCGACGTCGAGACGTTCTTCCGGCACTCGCCGGCGATCGTCAGGACGCCATAGCTAGCCGCGGGGAAGGATCCAGTCGCGCAGGTACTCCTCGCGACGTTCAGCCCAGTCTTCAGCGGTGATGGCGTAACGCACGTGGTCCTCCCAGACACCGTTGATCTCGAGATACCGCAGCGCCACGCCCTCGTTGCGCAAACCTACCTTTTCAGCCACCCGGTTGCTGGGCCCGTTGCGGGGGATGATCGAGGCTTGCAGCCGGTGGAGAGCCAAGTCCTCGAACGCGAACCGGCACAGCACGATGAAGGCCTCCGGTACGTACGAGTTACCGGCGGCTGCCTCGTCGATCCAATAACCGACGTAGGCATTCTGATAGGGGCCCCGTTGTACCGATGAGATGTTGATCTCGCCGGCGAAACGATCAGCGGCCGCTCCCACGAATATGCCGAACCCGTACCCGCTGCCGAGTTGCCGTTCGCGCTCGCGTGCCCCGCACCGAGCCGCGAACACCCGGCGGTCCACGGTGGCGTCCGGCTGCCCGGGGAGCGGCCGGGGCTCCCACTTGACGAGCCAGTCACGGGCGCGGATGCGAACCTCTCGCCACGCCTCGAAGTCGCCAACGACGAGGGGTCGGAGCAAGATCCTCTTGCCAGTGAGCTCGGGCGATCCCGCCCGACTGGCGCTACCCCACGTCACCTGGGATCCGTTTCAACGGCTCAGAGTCTCGGAAAGGGCCGCCAGCAGCAGGGTTACGTTGCGCAGCCGCGCGGTATGCCCCATGCAACCGATCCGCCACACCTTGCCGGCCCACGGGCCGACTCCCCCGCCGATCTCTATTCCATACCGTGTCAGCAGGGCGCGCCGAACGGCCGCGTCGTCGACCCCGTCGGGGACGAGCACGGTGGTGAGTTGCGGTAGCCGGTACCCCGCGGCCGCCCACAACTCAAAGCCGAGCTTCTCCAGGCCATCCTGCAAGGCCGCCCCACACTCGGCGTGCCGGTCCCACGATCCCTGGAGGCCCTCGTCGAGAAGGGCGCCCAACGCGGCGTGCAACGAGGTGATCATGGCGATCGGCGCCGTGTGGTGGTATTTGCGAGCGGTACCGGAGGTATAGGCGCCGATCATGCCGAGGTCCAGGTACCAGCTTTGGGGCGTCGGTATGCGCCGCTCCCAGGCCCGCGGGCCGAGCGTAAATGGGGCGAGCCCCGGTGAAACGCCGAGGCACTTCTGGGTCCCGCTGTACGCGAGGTCAACATCCCAGTCATCGATGGCTACCGGGATGCCCCCGAGGGACGTCACGCAGTCCGCCAGCACCAGCGCATCGCCCTTGCCAGCCGCGACCGCGGCCACGTCGTTGCGGACTCCGGTGCTGGTCTCGGCGTGCACCAGGGCGATGACCTTGGGAGCGGGATGAGCACTCAGAACGGCCTCGGGATCGAGGGGCTGACCCCAAGGGGCGTCGACCCGGACGACCTCGGCACCGCAGCGACCGGCCACATCGCACATGCGCTCACCGAACAGGCCGTTGACCCCCACCACCACCACGTCGCCCGGTCCAACGGTGTTGACGAAGGCCGCTTCCATACCGGCCGATCCCGTCCCCGAGACGGGCAGGGTGAGGGCGTTGGCCGTCCCCCAGACGGTGCGAAGATTTTCGCAAGTCTCGTCCAGGAGCGCGAGGAACTCGGGATCGAGATGACCGAGCATGGGCCGGGTCAGCCCGGCAGTGGCCTCGGGATAGGGGTTGCATGGGCCGGGGCCCATGAGTACGCGGTCGGTCACCACCATGGGGCGAGATGGTAGACGGCGAACTGGATGGTGAGCCCAGCCGAACCATGGGCCCGACGTTCCGGACGGTAGCGTCTAGGCGTGACGCCACCCGAGAAACGTGCAGTTCAACTCCACGGCCACCGGGTTGTCTACCGGATGGGTGGCGCAGATCCGGGGAGCGGACGTCCGGTGCTGCTGCTCGTACACGGCATGGCCGGCAGCTCGAACACCTGGCGCGACGTCATGCCCGCGCTGGCACAGCGGTATACGGTCGTCGCTCCTGACCTTCCGGGCCACGGCGAGTCCGACAAGCCCCGTCAGGACTACTCGCTCGGCGCCCACGCCAACGCCCTACGGGATCTTCTCGTCGCCCTCGAGATCGACCACGCCACCATCGTGGGGCAGTCGCTCGGCGGCGGGGTCGCCATGCAACTCGCCTACCAGCACCCGCAGTACTGCGAACGCCTCGTCCTGGTTTCGAGCGGCGGCCTGGGCCCCGAGGTGTCGTGGATGCTCCGGGCCCTCACCTTCCCCGGAGCCGAGTACGTGATGCCAGTCATCTTTCCGTCCTTCGTGCGCGACGCCGGCAACGCCATCAGCCGCCGCCTGCGCAGTTTCGGGGTGCGGGCCCCCCGTATCGAAGAGGAATGGCGCGGCTACGTGTCCCTAACCGACCCCGAGACCCGCCAGGCGTTCCTGCGAACTCTGCGTGCGGTCGTCGACATCGGTGGCCAAACGGTCAGCGCCCGCGACCGGCTCTACCTGTCGTCGTTGCTGCCCACGCTCATCCTGTGGGGCGAGCGTGACCGCATCATCCCCGTGGCGCACGCCCGCGACGCCCACCAGGCCATGCCCGGGAGCCACCTCGTCCTCTTCAAGGAGTGCGGCCACTTCCCCCACACCGAGGAGCCCGAGCGCTTCGTCGAAGCCCTCGTCGAGTTCCTCGACACCACCGAGCCGACCCACCTCG